>CP058647.1:1040000-1272500 GCA_014323545.1 Hyphobacterium sp. CCMP332 | reverse complement strand
CTGCAGGTGTAAAGTCAGAGATGACAAAGCCGAGCAGTACTAATTACCCGTAGACTTTCAGGGTCCCGGTGCAAACCGGGACCAGAACCATTTGGTTGATGTTGCCGTTCTGCTTTTTGTCCCATTCATGTCTAAGGTATTTATCCCATTAGGGATATCCATCATTCCTGCCGCCGATAACTATCGGGGCGGGACAAGATGTTGTGGTGATTCTGCGAGGGGGTCCCACCTCTTCCCATTCCGAACAGAGCAGTTAAGCCCCTCAGCGCCGATGGTACTGGTCTAAAGCCGGGAGAGTAGGTCATCGCCACACTTTTATTTATAAACCCCAATTAAGAGTAATTTTAGTTGGGGTTTTTTTATGCTAGATACTGATTGAAACTCGAGTATAAGTTCGGTCGACTAAGGATCAATATAAATTATCTTTCCATCATCAATTAGATTGACATCCCTGATATTTGGATCTCCATAAACTTCTAATACACCGTTGCCGGAAATAATTCCTCCAATCTCCCTATTTGCACTGACTTTCGATGTACCCGGGCCCTGGTTGATAACATAAGCTTTTTTGATATCACATTGGCTAAAATCAACTAAACCTATGCCTACTTGTTCAATACTGACATTGTTTATTTTTCCATTAATAATAGCATCCCCTAACTCATTTGAATAAATGAAAACATTGTTTGACTCAAGTATCAGAAAGAGATCTCCGTTTGAACGTTTGGAGAGATTTATTTTCTCCAATCGAATGGTATCAATGGAGCGAACAGTCCCGGAACTAAATACCTGAAGATTTTCAATGCTGTCAAAATAGATACGTACCAATGGTATTTTATCACTGTTTCTTAGTAATTCACATGTATTTTTATTCTCAATTTCTATTCTGTTACCCGAAAGTTTAGTTGTAATACCAGAGATGAGATTTTCTCCTGCGCGGATTTCTACAGTATAGTGGTCGGATTGGATAATTTCTACATCGAGTTTGTCATAAATCAGAATTTTTGAAAAATTGTCAAAATGTCGCAACTCCATTTTCTCTTTGCCAGCAACCTGAAAGCAATCCCAACTATCAGGACTGTTACACCCTACTATCAAAAAGAAAAGAAATACTAAATTATATTTTATAGGTAATGACATATTCAACAAAATCTGCTACTCCTGCATGCGCCTTTAAATTCAAGCCCAAGTGAAATTGATCTATAAATCTAAATCTCAATCCAATTTTTTGATAATACGGTCTGGGTGGATCCACAGGGGAATACAAATATATACCCAATTGACCCAGCGCCGATAGACGACCTACATTTAAAGAGTAGCCACCAAGAACAGCAATACGATAATCATTTTGAAATTCTTTATCCGGGAACAAATAATTTTGCTCTTTCTCTAATGATTCATTTTTATTGAAATCTATTCCGGCCAACCAGGAGCCAACACCCTTGGTTTTTTTTTCGGCCTGAACCATTAACGTATATATGGAAAAACGATCATCAGAAATTGGGAAAGAGGCTTTCCATCCATACCCGGTCACAATATTCATTAAATATTTCTTATCAGGCACAGGGTCTTCAATAGCATTTTCATATACTAATGGTTTTTTAGAAAGTCTGTAATAAGTGCCAATATTAAAAGTCAGTATATTGACTCCTAGATTTGGCAATTTGTAAGATCCGTTGGAATAATGCGATAATCCAAATGAATTGCTCAGAAATAACTGCTCAGTTAACTGATAATTAAAAGCAAATCTTAAATACGCCATACCACTAAAATCGGTACTGTATAAGTTGTTTTTCCGATTCATTTGCAAGTCAAATTTTCTGGTGGCATAGGTTGCCCCAACACCCAATCGAAATTCAAAATCAAGTTTGTTTCCATCCCTGATAGGAAAAGTCAAATAACTGGTTAGATGATAGGAATTCCCTAAAACCTGTGGATTGTCCATGTCAGTATAAGTAAGAACAAGGCCTGCGGAAGGCAAACCCATTTTTTCTTGCCATATTTTATTACCCGGCAATACGTACCTTAAATGAAAATCAAAAGAAAGAGGATTGGCATTGCTAATATGGGCTATTTGTTCTGAATGTTTAAAAATAGCACCGGTCCCGGCTTCTATTCCAACATAGAAATTTTCTTTCTTTAATTTTTGAGCACCCGACTGATAGGCAATCAGGATAAGACAAACAAGTAAAGTATATCTCAGCATCAAATGGCAAATATAAATTTATTCATGAGCTGAATCTTTGAAATTTGGAGTAATTATTTATCCTTTTAAAAACATTTGGATTAATGCCATTAGAGACATCTGATTTCATAATTTAGACAATCACATTTATACATCTATTAAATTGTTATTCTCAGAGCTTGAGCAAATTGTAAATTTTAAAGAATCAAATATCAATTCTGATGTTGAAATCAAGCAATTGGTAACCGATACCCGCAGTTCAGATTTTTACAGCAATGCTTTGTTTTTTGCATTAAAAACCTCTAAACGCGATGGTCATCAATACTTAAAAGATGCTTATAATAAAGGAATCAGGAATTTTGTAATTGAGGATTCTAAAGCTGTAAATTTTGCCGATGATATAAATTTTTTAACCGTTGATAATTGTCTGAATACGCTTCATGAAATTGCAAAGGCGAAAAGATCAAAATTCATCATTCCGGTCATAGGCATAACCGGTAGCAATGGTAAAACCATTATTAAAGAATGGCTGAGTCAAATTCTAGCCAAAAAGTTTGTCATCGTAAAATCTCCTAAAAGTTATAATTCCCAAATTGGAGTGCCTTTATCTGTTTGGCAAATTGAGAAAAGGCATAATCTCGGAATATTTGAAGCCGGAATTTCTCAAAAAGGAGAAATGTTGAAATTGAATGCCATTATACGTCCAAATATTGGTATTCTCAGCAATATAGGATCTGCCCATGATGGTGGTTTTTCAGACAGAAATGAGAAACTGAAGGAAAAACTGCTATTATTTAAAAATTGTGAAAAATTAATTCTAAGAGAAGATGAATATGCTCTTGTAAAAAGTCTGAAAAATGAACTCGGAATTAAAGAACTGATATCCTGGGGGAAAAGTGAAGAAAATAAATACCCGGTATCTTTTAATAAGAACACCCTCAATACAACTGTTCTGATTAATGGATTTGCTTACGCAATTCCGTTTTCAGACACGGCCAGCCTTGAAAATATTTTACATGTTATTATTTGTTCTCTGGAAATGGGAATGGAACCAAAAGAAATACAAGAAGGCATAAGCTTATTATCAAATGTTTCGATGCGACTTGAAGTAAAAGAAGCTGAAAATGATTGTATTCTTATCGACGATACTTACAATCACGATGAAGGTGGATTAAAAGTGGCTTTGGAATATTTGGCGAGCCAATATAAAAACTTTAATAAGTCTTTAATTATCAGTGATTTAAAACAGACTTCGCTTAGCGATGAAGCGCAAATAGAATTTATTAAGTCCTCTCTCTCTAAAATTAAACTGAATCATAAAATTCTAATCGGTGATTTATTTTCCAATAATTCAAAATCATTTAGCCAAGATTTTTTGATTTATAAATCGGTGGGTGATTTCCTGAAAAACATTCCGAATTTCAATAAGGAGGTACTTCTAATAAAGGGAGCAAGACAAATGCAATTTGAACGAATTGTAAAACAACTTGAAAAACAGCTGCATGGGACCAGATTGGAAATTAATCTTTCAAATATTACGCATAACCTCGATTATTTCCGAACTCAGTTGAAAGCCAATACAAAAATGATGGTCATGGTCAAGGCTTTTGCCTATGGTGCAGGTAGCCGTGAGATTGCCAATTTGCTCCAGTTTTCGCAAGTGGATTATTTGGGAGTTGCTTATGCTAATGAGGGTGTCGACTTGAGAAAACAAGGCCTCAATCTCCCGATTTTTGTAATGAACCCTGCGAGCGAAAGTCTTGCGCTTTGCTTCGAATACAATTTGGAACCAGAGATTTTCAGTTTCAAATCCCTTGAAGTTTATTCTAAAGAAGCGGCTTTGCACGATAAAAAAACGCCTGTACATATCAATATCGATACAGGCATGAATCGCTTGGGTTTTGACTTAACAGATATATCAAGGCTATCCAAAATAATTAATAGTGAAAAAATTCAGGTGGCCAGTATATTCAGTCATCTCTCAAGTTCTGATGATTTGAAGGAAAAGGAATTTACATTGAGTCAGATTCAAAAATTTAATAAAGCTTATGATGAATTCTGCAAGGAAACCTCTTCCAGGCCAATTAAACACATTTTAAATTCAGCCGGTATTGTAAATTTCCCGGAACATCAATACGATATGGTTCGCTTGGGTGTTGGGCTCTATGGAGTCAATAATGCCAAATTAGCCTCCAATCCATTATTGCCTATCGGCCGGCTTATTTCTGAAATATCCCAGATTAAAACTATTGCCCCAAATGAAAGTATTGGATATAGCAGGAAAGGAAATTTGCCAAATGGAGGTAAAATTGCAACCATACCAATGGGCTATGCAGATGGATTTTCAAGAATTTTTAGCAATGGAAAAGGCAGGGTTTATGTCAATGGAAAATTGGCGCCGGTTATCGGGAATGTCTGTATGGATATGTTTATGATCGATATCAGCAATGTTGAAGCGGAGGAGGGCGATGAAGTTGTAATTTTCGGAGAGAAGCCAACTGTTACAGATTTGGCAGAATGGTCTGACACTATTCCTTATGAAATTCTAACCAACATTAGTGAAAGAGTTAAAAGGGTTTACATTAATGATTAAGCTCATGATTAAATTTGATTTTTTCGTTTTGGATAAACGCTTTCTAAGATGCATTTTTGCATTGTTTATAATTAATCTAAATAAGCAGCATTGAAATCTCTGGCACAATTATCCATCAATGAACAAGGCGTAATTCAGTCGATCGCAAAATCGGAATTCTCAAATAAATTGATGGAAATGGGTATTTTGCCCGGTTCGGAGGTAAAAATGTGTTCTAAAGCTCCCTTTGGAGGCCCAGTCTGTGTTGAAGTGTGTGGATATTGCCTTTCCTTGCGTAAAAAAGAGGCGGGCTTGATAATTATTTCCGAATAATATGCCATCAGAAGCTATATCCAGAATAGCGCTTCTGGGAAATCCAAATGCGGGAAAAACTTCTCTTTTTAACAGCCTTACCGGTTTAAATCAAAAAACAGGAAATTTTCCGGGTGTTACCGTTGAGAAAAAAGTAGGACATTTTGTTTTAGAGAGCCATGGAAAAGTGGAACTTATCGACCTTCCCGGTACCTATTCCATATTCCCGAAATCATTTGATGAGGAAATTGTATTTGAGTTTTTAACTACAAACGATGAATCCAAACGCCCCGATGCTCTGGTATTAGTCGCCGACGTCACCAATCTCAGACGAAATTTATTTCTTTTTACCCAGGCTTACGATTTAAATATTCCGGTTGTACTCGCCTTGAGTATGGTTGATATTGCTGAAAAAGACCGTTCCAATATTGATTTGGCACTTTTGGAATCTCGACTTGGCGTTCCGGTAGTTGCCATCAATGCAAGAAAGGGACTTGGAATCAAGGAATTAAAGGAAAAGTTATCTTCTATAGATTATTCTTCCAGAAAAACATTGCTGGATGTTTCTAAAATCACAGATATCCCCATTGATGAAATAAAAAAAGCAGGCAACACGGATAATCCTTATTTGGCACTGACCAGATTAACTTATTCAGGGACAAATGTCCTCTTGAATTCGAGTCACAGCGATTTGGCTATATCACTCCGTTCTAAAATTGATTCTGAAGAGCTAAAAACCAATGAAATTGTTGAACGCTATAAATCCATCGATGCACTGCTTCAGGATGTAGTTGTAAATAGGGATGGTATTAAAAGACTAAGTCTTAGCTCAAAACTCGATAAAATACTCATTCATAGAGTATGGGGGATCGTAATATTTGCAATTTTGCTTTTAGGCGTATTCCAGGCCGTGTTTACCTTGGCGCAATATCCTATGGACTGGATCGATGAGAGTTTTGCCTGGCTGATTTCCTATTCGCAAAATGCATTGCCACAGGGGGCATTTTTTGATTTGCTTACCGAAGGCCTGTTGGCAGGTATAGGAGGGGTGGTGATCTTTATTCCTCAAATAGCCATTCTCTTTGCTTGTCTATCACTACTCGAAGAAAGCGGTTATATGGCAAGAGTGGTTTATATGATGGATAATGTCATGCAAAGATTTGGCCTCAACGGTAGAAGTGTGGTCCCCTTGGTTTCAGGTGCTGCATGTGCCATACCGGCAATTATGTCGGCCCGTGGTATCGCCAATTGGAAAGAAAGAATAATTACAATTTTTGTAACGCCTTTAATTTCCTGCTCAGCGAGAATTCCGGTGTATACCATTTTGATAGCCCTGGTTATTCCTGAAGAAAGAGTATTGGGAATATTTAATCTTCAAGGGCTAACTCTTTTCAGCCTCTATCTTCTTGGCTTTCTAGCTGCCATTGGCTCTGCTTATGCAATGAAGTTTATAATAAAAACCAGGGAGAAGAGCTTTTTTATCATGGAATTTCCCCGTTATAAAATTCCACAAATGAAGAATGTTGTTTTCACCATTTATATTAAAACACGGGCATTTGTTTTCGAAGCGGGTAAAATTATTATTGCTATTGCCACTGTATTATGGGTCTTGGCCTCTTACGGCCCGGGCGAGCAAATGAAAGATGCTGCTGAAAACGTTCGTATGGAATATAGTCATTTGGAGGAAGCACAACTTCAGAAGAAAGTATCTGCGGTAATGATTGAAAACTCCTATGCCGGGCATTTGGGTAAATTTATAGAACCAGCTATCGAACCACTGGGTTTTAACTGGAAAATAGGCATAGCGCTGCTTACTTCATTTGCCGCAAGGGAAGTATTCGTTGGAACCATGGCGACCATTTACAGCATAGAAAATGACGATGGAGATAATTTACCATTAAAACGGAGAATGGCGCAGGAACTCAATCCCGATACCGGAGAAAAATTCTATAACCCTGCGGTGGGATTGTCACTTATGGTATTTTATGCTTTTGCCATGCAGTGCATGAGCACATTGGCTATCGTATACAGAGAAACCAATTCATGGAAATGGCCAATGCTTCAATTGGTTTATATGACCGCTCTGGCCTATGTTTCCAGCCTTCTGGTATATAATTTGTTTAGCTAATTGCTAAATAGGTTTTTGGATACATCAAAATTTCTATTTTTACAAAGAGTCTAAAATATTATGAAGAAGCTAATTTTTCTTATCTCCCTATTATTTGTTTTTGAAATTAATGCCCAAACGGTTGTGGTTGAAAAAAGCAAAGAGCTGGTCAATGGCTCTAAAGTTGATGTTGTAAAAACGATGCTTTTAATTGCAGACAGCAGAAAAGTAGAAAAGCAATGGTCAAATTTTCTCAAGGAATTTGGCAAGGTTCAATCGCAGGATGGGATGCTGATTGTTGAAGAAGCCATTGTAAATGGTATTTCCGCGTCTGTGACAAGCACAAGCGATATCACTTCTTATTCAAGGGTTACCTTAAAACCAGAGGGTACTGAAGTTTGGTGGGCTTTGCAGGATGGAGACCAATTTATTGGACCTGAACACAAATCAAATAAATTTGAAAGGGCTTCAAATATGCTACATCAATTTGGCGTAGATGTTTATGTCAATGAAATAAATGAGGACATCGCAGAAGCCGACCGTGTGATCGACAATGCCGCCAGAGAATACGACAGATTATTGAGAGTTTCTGATAACCTGGATAAGCGACTTGAAAAAAACAGATTTGACAGAATTAAGCTGGAAGAGAAATTGGTGGAAAATGCCAATGATTCCACCCAATTGAAACTTCAGATGCAACAAAATACCACCGATCAGGGAAATGCACTGAAAGAAATTGAGAAGCTCAAACAAGCGAGAGAGAGTATTAGAGCAAAGCTTGAAGATGTAAAATGACAATCGATCTTCGAAGCGACACCCTGACCAAACCCGGCAAGTCTATGCTGGAGGCGATGTTCAATGCCGAGCTTGGAGATGATGTTTACGGTGAAGACCCCTCAATAAATAAATTTGAAAAAGAAGTAGCCGATTATTTTGGTAAGGAAAAGGCTGTTTTTTGTCCTTCCGGAACCATGGCCAATCAAATCGGTTTGCGCTTACTCACCCAACCTCAGGATGAGATTATTTGCGATGAAAAATCCCATATCTACAGATATGAGGGAGGAGGGATTTTTTATAATTCACTCTGTAGCGTAAAGTTGCTAAAATCTGATTATGGCATATTAAATGCAGAACAGATTGAAAAAGAAATCAACCCCAGAGATGTTCATTTCCCCAGAACGAAAGTAATCGCTCTCGAAAATACCTGTAATAAAGGAGGGGGAAGTTATTACAAACTCAATGAAATTAAATCAATCAAAAACCTGGCTGACAAATACAGCCTGAAAATGCACCTCGATGGAGCCCGATTATTTAATGCTTTGATTGCATCGGAAATAAATCCGATTGAATTGGCTAATAAATTTGACACCATCTCAATTTGTTTTTCCAAGGGCCTGGGCTGTCCGATTGGTTCAGTAATATTGATCGATGAAGCAATGGAGTATGATGCAAGGCGATACCGCAAAGTGATGGGAGGAGGAATGCGGCAAGCCGGAATTTTGGCAGCAGCCGCTTCTTATGCATTAAAAAATAATATTGAACGATTAAAGGAAGATCATCTGCGATGCGATAAGATCGCCGATGCTTTAGAAAAGAATAATCTTATAAAAAAAATATACCCACACCCGACCAATATTTTGCTATTTGAATTAGAGAATTCAGACATGGCAAGCCGTTTTAAATCTTATCTTGAGAGCAATAATGTTTTGATCTCTGCCTTTGACAGTAATACACTCAGGATAGTAACACACATGGATATTGACAAGGAAATGATGGCACGGGTAATTGAACTAATCCAAGAATGGAAAAACTAATACTAGCTCTTTTTATAATTGCAATTACTAAGCTAAATATTATGGCACAAAATGATCCCATCAGATATGTTGCACTGGGAGATTCCTATACCATTGGAGAAGGCACCAGTCCCGATAAATCATGGCCCTCAATCATGGTATCCAACTTAAAAAAAGAAGGCGTCGATATAGAACTGATCGCAAACCCTTCGGTTACCGGCTGGACAACACAGGATTTAATTGACAAAGAATTGCCCATTTTCGATTCTTCTAATGCTAATTTTGTGACAATCTTGATTGGTGTAAATGACTGGGTTCAGGAAGTCAGTGCAGAACAATTTTCTAAAAATTTTGAATTGATATTGAATCATGTACAGAATCGCTTGAAAGACCCTTCAAAAGTTTTGATAGTCAATATTCCCGATTTTTCAGTAACTCCGGATGGCCCCAAATACAGTAAGGGGAGAGATATTTCGGCTGGATTGGAAGAATTCAATAAGATAATATCCAAACATGCCAAAGCGAGAAATCTTCAGGTTGTGGATTTATTTTCCGTTTCTAAAGAAATGGAGGATAAGCCAGAGTTAGTAGCCGCTGATAATCTGCACCCCTCAGCAAAAACCTATTTAAGATGGGAGGAAGTAATTTTCCCCTATGCCAGTGTTATTCTGAAAAAGTAAATCTTCGTACGTATTCGGACAAATTCGTACGTTATCAATACAAATATTTATTTGGCCTATAATATTTGAATTTATTCCCCGTTCTTAAAACAATTACAAAAATTTGGCACGAGTATTGCTGAATAAAAAGTGGAGGTCGAATTAATACTTTTTAATAACCGATTTCAGGTTTATTACCAAAAGATTAATCCGACAATAAAAAAATTAAAGATTTCGTTATCTGAAAAAGCAATAGGCTAGATTAGGATAAACGAATTTTGAAAGAGCAATTTAGTAGTAGTTTTCTCAACATATACATCAATTTTAGTAAAGGCTGGTTTTTTGAACCAGCCTTTCTTGTTTACAACTCTTCCTTGAGAAATTTAGCCGTATAGCTCTTTTTAACCTTAGCTACCTTTTCAGGACTTCCCTCGGCAATAACATAACCTCCTTCTTGTCCACCTTCAGGCCCTAGGTCAATGATATGATCTGCCACTTTGATAACATCCATATTGTGTTCTACCACAAGGACGGTGTTTCCTTTATCCACCAATTTATTTAATACGGTTAAAAGCATTTGAATGTCCTGAAAATGAAGTCCTGTGGTGGGTTCATCCAATATGTAAAAGGTTTTCCCCGTATCCTTTTTAGATAATTCCGTAGCCAATTTTACCCTTTGTGCTTCCCCACCGGAAAGAGTAGTAGCATGCTGCCCTAAGGTGATATAACCCAAACCAACTTCTTCCAGGGTTTTAATTCTTCGCAAAATTCTGGGTTGATTTTCAAAGAATTCTACGGCCTGACTCACTGTCATATCCAAAACGTCAGATATGGATTTTCCCTTAAACCTTACCTCAAGGGTCTCCCTATTATATCTTTTTCCCTTACATTCTTCACAAGGCACCAATACATCAGGAAGAAAATCCATTTCGATGAGTTTCATCCCTCCGCCCTGGCAGGTTTCGCACCTTCCGCCTTTTACATTAAAAGAAAATCTTCCGGGTTTATAACCGCGTATTTTGGCTTCCGGCAGTTGTGAAAAAAGAGCTCTCACATCCGTAAATGCTCCGGTATAAGTAGCGGGATTGGATCTGGGCGTCCTGCCGATCGGCGATTGATCCACCTCAATGACTTTGTCGATATGCTCCAAGCCATCAATACTTTTATAAGCCAGTGGTTCTCTGTGCGATTTATAGATGTGTCTATTAAGAATAGGATAAAAAGTATCGTGAATCAATGTAGATTTTCCGCTGCCTGAAACCCCGGTCACTAAAATCATTTTCCCAAGTGGAAAATCAAGATTAATGGACTTTAAATTATTCCCTTTGGCTCCTTTTAACGTAATCTTTTTACCACTGCCTTTTCTTCTTTCCTTTGGTACATCGATCACCAATTTATGATTGAGGTAATCGGCGGTTAGGCTTTTCATGCTTATCAATTCCTTGGGATGACCCTTGGAAACAACTTTTCCTCCATGACGGCCCGCACCTGGACCGAGATCCAGAATATAATCTGATGCCAGCATCATGTCGCGGTCATGTTCTACTACAATCACTGTGTTTCCAATATCTCTGAGCGATTTTAAGGCATCAATGAGTTTTTGATTGTCGCGTTGATGCAAACCTATGCTCGGTTCGTCCAAAATATATAGCACTCCGACCAGCTGAGTTCCGATTTGAGTTGCCAGTCTTATTCTTTGAGATTCACCACCGGAAAGTGTTTTTAATTGTCTGTCCAGCGTTAGGTATTCAAGACCGACATCGCTGAGAAAGCCAATTCTTTTTCTAATTTCTTTCAGAACTTCTTTGGCAATTATATTTTGGTTTTCACTTAATTTTTCTTCAATATTTTCAAACCACTCTTTTAAATGCCCGATATCCATTTGGGCAAGTTCTGAGATGTTTTTATCGTGGATTTTATAATGAAGGGCTTCGGCCTTTAATCTCCCACCATTGCATTCGGGGCAAATGCTTTTCTGCACAAAATCCTGAACCCATTTCTGTGTTTTTTCAGACCCCGCGTCTTTCTGCTCTTCAAGGAAATTGATAATTCCACCAAAACGAACTTTCCAGGTAGAACCGGGATATTTCACAGAGGGAACCTCTATTTTGCCATCCGTTCCAAATAGAATTTTGTCGAGAATATCTTCCGGAATCTTTTTGACCGGTGTGGAAAGACTCAAATCGTAATTCTTTAATATGGATTCTATTTTTTTAAAGATCCAGATATCCCTGTATTCTCCAAGTGGTGCAATGGCACCTCGGCTCATGCTTAGATTGTCATCCGGAATAATACTTTCCTTGGTTATTTCTTCAATTTGACCCAGTCCATTGCATTTTGGACAAGCGCCGTAAGGAGAATTAAAAGAAAATGTATTCGGTGCGGGTTCGTCATAACTCAGGCCCGTTTTTGGATCCATTAAATATTTTGAAAAGGCATGACTTTTATCTTCCTGATCCAATACATAAATCACACCCTTGCCTTGTTTCATCGCCGTTTGCAGACTTTGTGAAATTCTAAATTTATCGTCTTTTTTTGCAATCAGCCGATCGACCACCAATTCAATATCATGCGTTTTATAGCGGTCGAGTTGCATTTTAGGTTCGATATCCAATACCTCTCCGTTGACTCTCACTTTGGTATAACCCGATTTTCTCAATTGTTGAAAAAGCTCCCGGTAATGTCCTTTTCTTCCCTTCACAATGGGGGCCAGGAGGATTATTTTTTGATCCTTGAATTTGTCGAGAACAGTGTCCAGAATCTGTTCTTCAGTTTGGCGTGTCATTTTTTCACCGCTGAGATAAGAATAAGCTATTCCGGCCCTTGCATATAGCAATCTGAGAAAATCATAAATTTCGGTAAGAGTGCCAACAGTGGATCGCGGGTTTCTGGAAGTTGTTTTTTGCTCGATGGAAATTACAGGGGAAAGGCCATTTATTTTATCGACATCGGGTCTTTCCATATCGCCGATAAAAGAGCGGGCATAGGCCGAAAAACTTTCCATATACCGTCTCTGGCCTTCAGCATAGATCGTGTCAAATGCAAGCGAAGACTTGCCGCTACCGCTGATTCCTGTGATTACAATAAGTTTGTTTCTCGGAATGAAAACATCGATGTTTTTGAGATTGTGTTCCCTTGCACCAAAAACTTCAATAAACTCATAACCTGTCAGGTCGATAGGTAAATCCTCTACCTCTCCTTTTTTTACTGTTTCCGCCAAATTATTCCTGCTTGTCTAATTCATCCTCTGATTCCATAAGGGAATCTACTATAATAATATCCGAATCTGTTAATGGTTCTGAATAGCTTAAAGTTTCTTTTGGAATCTGAACCTTGTACTTTCTACGCTTCTTATTTTTTAAATATTTCTCCTGAATCCATGGATTGTACAGTCTTACATATTTATAAATGGTCCCATGCTCAAGGGCAAATTCTGCCCAGTCATTAACTGTGGAATCCACCTCTATGGTTTTGGTCTCCCAGGCTTGGTAATAGTCTTCAGGCTCAAGATAAAATCCATAACGCTCGGGATTCTCAAAAATCATTTTTACCGCTATAATTCTGAATACATACCGGGCAGTTTCTGAATTCATTTTCAGATCATAGAAATTATTGACACGCTGATGCTCTATGGCCCTGGCAAAACCCGACATGCCGCGGTTATAAGAGGCTGCGGCATTGGTCCATGAACCAAACTTATTTTTTGCCTTCAAAATATATTTAGCTGCAACTTTCGTTGATTTCACCGGATCATAACGCTCATCTACTTCTTCGTCCACATACAAGCCGTATTCTTTGGCGGAAATAGGCATAAGATGCCATAGACCTGCTGCACCCACCGGCGATTCCTCGAGCTGCAAGCGCGATTCTACCAGGCTTACATATTTAAAATCCTCCGGCACTCCCATGCTGTCAAATATGCTTTCGAAAATCGGAAACCAACGCGGAGCTTTTTTCATTAAAGTCATGGTATTGGAATGCCAATGCGAATTAATGATGAGTTCATTTTCAAGTCGTTCCTTGACTTCCGGAATCCAGATCGGCACCTCTTCTCCTGCGAAGAAGACCTTTTTTGGAACAAAAGGATTTCTTACGACCTGATCAAGTGCTACAGTATCCTGCTTTTTCTCAGTTTGGTTAGTGTTTCCAAATGGAATACCCGGAATTTTAAGATACCACAGAAAGGGTATGGAAACGATAACTAGCGATAGTAATACAAATTTTAAATTGGCCTTCATTAAAAATTCGGCGATAAAAGGTATTTAGAATAAAATTCGTCAATTACCTTTACTGCTTCGGTTTCATCATCTACAAGATTAAAAAGGTTGAGGTCCTCGACATTAATGTTTTTCTCTTTTAAGACTACCTCCTTGAGCCAGTCGATCATGCCTCCCCAATAGTCTTTGCCGTAAAGTACGATTGGAAAGCGACCGATTTTTTTTGTTTGAATCAGGGTGAGGGCTTCAAAAAATTCATCCATGGTTCCCAGGCCACCGGGCATCACTACAAATCCCTGAGAATATTTTACAAACATTACCTTTCTCACAAAGAAATAATCAAATGTGATCAGTTTATCGGGATTGATATAGATATTACTCCCCTGTTCAAAAGGCAATTCTATATTTAATCCCACCGACTTACCATTTTCAGATTTTGCACCTTTATTACCGGCCTCCATAATACCGGGCCCACCACCGGTTATAACTCCATAACCGTGTCGAACGAGCTTGGCAGCAATATTTTCAGCGGCTTTGTAATAGGGATTGTCAGGCTTTGTTCTAGCAGAACCAAAAATGGTAACACAAGGGCCAATTTTAGATAACTTTTGAAAACCTTCAACCATTTCGGACATGATTTTAAAAATTGCCCAGGAATCTTCGCTTTTTATTTCACTCCAGTCTCTGTCTTTAAAAGCACGTCTGATTTTATCTTCTACTTCTTTTTCAATATTGTCGTCTCTGTTCTCTGTATCCATAGAAATTTTATTGCATTGCAAAATTGATATAAAAAATGAAATATTTGCTCAAACCCTTCTTACAAGTATATCATAAACGGCATCGGAAATATTGGGGTGTTTAAATTTAAAACCTGTCCGCATTATTTTTTCTGAAGATACAACCGAGCCTTTGAGTATTATATCGGCCATTTCTCCAAACATGAGTCGCAGGACAAATTCAGGTACATTAGGGAGGTACACCCCGCGGCGCATCATTCGCGCGGTAACCTTAGTGAATTTTTCATTACTGACGGGTTCGGGAGCCACAGCATTATACACACCGTAAAGGTCTTTGTTCATCACATGTATAAATATGTTGATAAGGTCATCGAGATGAATCCACGAAACCATTTGTTTGCCGCTTCCCAAAGGAGAGCCGATTCCATAAAAAATGGGTTGTTTTAATTTTTTAAAAGCGCCACCTTTTTGAGTCAATACCACACCGATCCGCAGTCTGGTATGTTTTAATTTGAGCTCGGATATATTTTTGGATTCCTCTTCCCACTTTTCGGTGACTGTAGCAAGAAAATCGCTACCGGGAGGATCATCTTCTTTAAATACCTTATCAGGTCCGCCAAAACCATAATATCCAACGGCCGATGCTGAAATTACATGTTTGATATTGTAATTGTCTTTTTTCAGTTCATTGTAAAGCAGTCTTGTCGATTTTGTTCGACTTTCGAGGATTACCTTTTTTCTTTTCTGAGACCAGCGCTTATCGGCAACTCCGGCACCGGCCAAATGAATTATGGCATCCGCCCAATGCAGAGCTTCGGGATCGATGTAGGCTTTGTCGATATCCCAACGATATTTTCTAATACCATCGTGCAATCCTTTACTTCGGCTCAAATAGGCAACCTCATAACCCTCATCCTGTAAGGCATTTGTCAATGCACCTCCCAGCATTCCCGTACCACCACTTATTAAAATGTGTTTTGCCATTTTACGCTATTTCTTTTTGTCTGCCATTTTAAAATTCGCATTTCTTTCAACAAATGGACGTATTAACTCCTTAAAACTTTCTTTTAGGTATTCTTCTTCAATTCCTTCAATTCCTAATACTTCTTTCATTAACCGGTCCTGGAAACGGCCTTTTGCCAGCGCTTCTGCATAGGGTTTATGGCTAAATGTAACCATGGAATAAAGAGGCATCCATTTGTTGGGGTAAAGATCGTTTATTCTTGCTTCAATTTTTTTCTGGAGCAAAAAGTCTTTGTTGGCTACGGAGTCTCTCATTTCTATGAAATTCTGTAATGCCAATTCTGAAATGCCATCGGCATCTGGTTTTCTGCTCTTTTGAAATTTATCGAGTATTAGAGCCCAATTATCATTTTTATTATTTTCCAGAATTTGCATCAATACACTGCAATCCTCAAAACCCGAATTCATTCCCTGTCCGTAAAAGGGAACTATGGCATGAGAAGCATCTCCAAGTAGACAGACTTTTGAGTCAAATACCCAGGGATAGCATTTAACCGTAACCAAAGAGGAAGTTGGATTGCTATTATACATTTCAAGCAGATTGGGCATCAGGTCTCTGGCATCCGGAAATTGTGTTTCAAAAAATTTTGTAATCGCCTCATCTGAATTTAGCGAAGCAAAGGACGGTTCTCCTTCGAATGGGAAAAATAAGGTGCATGTAAATGTTTTATCTGGGTTGGGAAGCGCTATCAACATATAATCACCTCTGGGCCAAATGTGCAATACATTCTCTTCCATTTGAAATTCGCCATTGCGATCAGGCTTAATTTCTAGCTCTTTATAGCCATGACTTAAATATTGTTGGGAATAAGTAAAGCGATCGCGTTTCAGAAAGCTGGTTCGAATAGCAGAAAAGGCCCCATCTGTTCCGAAAATAACATCTGCGTTTATCTTTTTGGGCTTTCCGGAACTGCCGCTAAAATTAATGACGCCATTCTCGCTATCCACGTCTTCACATTGCTGTTCAAAATGGTAACGAACGCCAATCTTTTCAGCTTCTTCCATTAAGAGTTCATTTAGTCTCGCTCGTGAAACAGAATAAATGGATTGCCCTTCTTTGCCATAGGCCTGAAAGGTCAGCTCCGAATCCGTGCTGTGCATTAATCGGCCTTTCATAGGAATTGCAATTTCCTCAATGGCTCCCGCTATTCCTGCCATTTTTAAGGCTTTCCAACCGCGATCGCTCAAAGCAAGATTGATTGATCTACCTCCTTTGGCACCTGACTTTCGCATATCAGGTCTTTTTTCATAAACATCTATATTGTAACCTTTTTTTGATAGGAGCAGGGATAATAGAGAGCCAACCAATCCTGCACCTACTATTACGATATTTTTTTCGGGCATATTCTTATTTCAATTAAGCTTGAATATAAGAATAATTAAAATGCTTAATTGTTTAAAATATCGATGATTTCTACCATCAGGAAATCTCCCTTATTCTCGTAATCTTCTTTCCAGTTCTCAAAGAAGTCACCGGAACAGATGGCATTTCTTTTTGAGCTCTCAATGCTACACATTTTGTTTTGCGAATCTTTCAATTGTCTGATTATATCCACTCTTGCCCAATTGATCTGAAAGTTCTCTTTTATAAGAAGTAATCTTTCATTAATTGCTTTTTCAATATTTGTAACTTCCGATATTCCATTAGAAAAATGCTCTTGATCTTTGGTGAATTTCAGCAAAGAAGAAATTTTCTTCATGTTATCATTGAATCGTTTGGTTAATACTTCCAATTCATTTTGCAGGGTTTCGATTTTTTGATTTTTCATGACTCTCTATTTTGACCTGTATAAGGCAAATAGGAGTCCAACAGCGATTCAAGACTGTAATCGGTATTTAAGATTCATAAAATGTCCCAAATTGGGAAATCAATTCCCAATATTGTAATATTTCTTTAATATGGAATAAAACTTAAAAGAATCGTCATAGCTGTTGTAAAGAGGGGCAGGTGCAATTCGGATGACATCGGGTTCACGCCAGTCCGCGATGACGCCTTCTTTGCTTAAATAGTCAAATATAGCTTTGCCATTTTGCTTCATTATCAATGATAGCTGCGCCCCTCTCTGATTGGGATCTTTTGGCGTAATGATGTCTATCTGTTTTTCACTTAGACCTGAATTGATATCTTCCAAAAGATATTCAGTATAAGCTGTCAGATGAAGGCTTTTTTTACGGAGATTTTCTATTCCTGCTGCTTCAAAGATTTCGAGAGAAGCCAGATGAGCCGCAGAAGTGAGCACATTTACGTTGCTCAGTTGCCAGCCATCAGCTCCGGTCATTGGATCGAAACCGGGTTTCATCTGAAAACGCTTTTCCTCATTGTAGCCCCACCATCCGGCAAAGCGCGGGAGATCTTTATTCTCGGCGTGTTTTTCATGCACAAAGATACCTGATATACCTCCAGGACCTGAATTCAGATATTTATAGCTGCACCAGACGGCAAAGTCAACATTCCAGTCATGAAGTTTCATGGGTAGGTTTCCTGCTGCATGCGCCAGATCAAAACCGGCTTTTGCACCACCAGAATGCGCTGCTTTGGTGATTTTTTCCAGATCAAAATACTGGCCGGTATAGTATTGAACTCCGGGAAACATGACCAGCGCCAGCTCATCTGCGTGTTTTTCGATTGAAGCAATAATGTCTTCGGTACGCAAAGTGTATTCTCCTGATCTGGGCTTGAGTTCAATTTGATGTTCTTCGGGATTTAGTCCATGAAAACGAAGCTGACTTTCCACTGCATAATAATCAGAAGGAAAAGCTCCCGACTCAATCATGATTTTGTTTCTTTTTCCTTCAGGCCTGAAGAAACTCACCATCATTAAATGTAGGTTTCCTGTTAGATTATTCATGGAAACCACTTCGAGTTCCTTTGCTCCAAAAAGATTGGCCAGTGCTTTTTTTGAAAATTTATGATAGTGAAACCAGGGACGCTTAGACACATCAAAATGACCTTCCACACCATGTTCAGCCCAGTCTGATAGCTCCTCTTCAATATATTTTTTGGTGCTTTTGGGTTGCAATCCCAGCGAGTTGCCTGTAAAATAGACCGTATCCTGGCCTTTGTGTTGCGGAATATGAAATTGACTTCGAAAGGAGCGAAGCGGATCATTTTGATCTTGCTCTTTTGCGAATTCAGCGGAGCTATTGAAATTCATTGGACGAAATTAAGAATTTTTAATTGCCGAAGTTTATACGTAGGCAGTACACTTGACCTTACTATGGATACAATGTAAAAGATATGACCTTTCTCGAAATACAAAATACGAAAGAAGGAGGAGGTAGCATTTATTTCAGACTACAGACGCCGGACTACGGATTGCACTTTTCAGATCATGTTTTCATTTTACTTAAATATTAAGTAATTAGTTCACGCTTGTTTTTAAAAAAATAAATCCTTAGCTATGTAGTAACCATTGATCGCGAATTTCATTGCGCATCGTTTCCAAATCAATTAACGTCGCAGGATTTTGACCTGTGTTGGAGTCCTTATATGCGGCCTGTATTTTTTGTAAATAATTGATAAACAATAAATAATGGAAATGATGAAAATCAAAAGCTACTTTTTAACCCTTTTTATGATTGGATTGACCGGATTAGGATTAATCTATTCAAACAAAATAATTGCCTCTCAAGGCGATAATAATTATGATCCTATTGAGCAAATATTTGATATACCTATAACTAGTGAACCTATTACATACATCCTTCCTGAATTAGGCGCTGAAGAGTCCTATATGGTTAAAACTTTAGGTGCATTAAAAGTGAATGATAATTTGACCCAAACAAATATTAACGATGTAAGCGAAAACCTAATATCTAAAAATGAAATAATTATCATTTGGGATAATGAAGCTGAAAATAGGGCAATCTCAGTCTATAAATTCAAAGATGGGAACGCTATTATGGCCATTGGAGGTGGAGGAGAAGGAATGTGTAGGTATTAATCCAGTCTATGAAGTAACAATTCAGAATCCAAATGTAGCTCCGGAAGGTGCTCTTTGTTCTGACGAAGGTGATGAACATAAAAGAGGAGAATTAGGAAATATACTTGAGAGTGATTTTACCGTTTATCCAAACCCAAGTTCAAATTCTTTTTCAATAATTTCATTTGATCCCGGTTACAAATATGTCGCAATTTATGATTTGAATGGTTCTAAAATAGATGAATTTGAATATGAAGGCAACAATTATAAATACAACTCAGAAAATCTAAAAAGTGGAGTTTACGTAATTAAAATAATTAGTGAAGGAAAAGAATATCCTATAAAACTGAATGTTCTTTAGATTAATCATATTATTTCTATTTCTAATTTTAAATTCAGCCAAGGCTCAGAATTCTGAGCTTTGGCTTATGGATTTAAATGGCTGGAATGATAAATTACTTATCGATTGGAGATCTAGTCCTCCAAATTTTGAATTGATTGATAATGTTTTTCCTCATAGTTCAGGTACTCCAAATATAACTGTGAGCAATAAATGCGGAGAAGTACTATTTTATACTGATCTATTCTGCATCATGAATCACAATTTGTCAGATTCCTTATTGGCAGACTCTATTACAGGAAACATTTCGAGTGGAGTATCCGAAACCGGTGGAATAGTCAAAATGCCTGGATCTGATTCCATTTATTTGATTATAAGAACAAATTTTGATCAATACAGATATTTTGATGGTAGTTTTGTTCCTTTTGATTTAGATTCTACAATTGGATATGCTTTGTGGAGCTATAATTCAATGACACAACGCGGCGAATTGATTTCTAGGCAAAATAAGTTCTACGATTTTTATTCTGATCAATTGACAATCATCAAACATGCGAACGAACGTGATTATTGGTTGGTAGGTAGGGAAATTGATGGGAACATTCTGGTTTGGAGCATTGATAGTTCTGGTATTGAAGCTAACCCCACAATATTTACAAGTTCCGCTATCCGTTCTGATATATCTCGAAAATATCCTAACTCTCAAATGTATTGTAGCCCAAGTGGAAAGAATCTATTCTACGTGCATCACAATCTGGATCAAATTTATTTGTGTATAGGTGAATTTGACAGAGAAAGAGGCCAATTTAAAGAAGTAAGAAAAATAGCTATTCCTGTTTATGACCCTTTTTTCAATGAAATACAAGAAATCAGATCTTTTGTTTATTCAGAGGAATGTCGAACACTCTATTTCGTGGAGAATGCATATCGAAATAGGCTATTGAAATATAGATTTGACAATAAATTTAATTTATTGGATTCAACTACGATTTATAAAAGTTCGGACTACTCTGATGTAAGAAAGGATGAAATAAATCTTGCGCAAATGAAAAAGTTTCGGAATAAAATCTATTTCACAAATGAAACTTATAACGGCTCAATTTATACAGATTCAGCAAAATTGAAAATGTCGGTTTTAGAGTTACCCGGAGATTGTAGTGATAAAGAGGTTTTTAAATTAATGGATTTTGAAACCGGTGGATATTTTTATAAATCCAATAATTCTACAGGAAAATTTCCCATGGCTATTGGAGGAAATTACAATGATGAAAAGACTATTGTAATTGAAAATGTTTGTTTTGGTGATACCAGTATTCTTAAATCTTACAATACAGGTTGCAATCCATTTGTCGAGTGGGATATTAAAGAAAAGAATGAGTCTGTTGGAAAAATATTTACACAGGAAAATTTATCATATCAATTTCAATCTCCAGGTCTGCATAAAGTTGAATACAGAACCACAGCGGATACCATAGTTGAATTTGTAAACATTGAACTGAAATTAGAGGGCCCATTGAGCATTGATACATTGATTTGTGAAAATGAATCCGTATTAATTGGAGACCTTGGTATTGAAAGTTCTTCAGCAAATTTTATATGGAATACGGGTGAAAAAGAAATGAGCATTCAAATTGAAGAGGAAGGTACATTTGTGCAGACGGCATACAATACCTGCAATTCGATTTCGAATACCTGGGAAGTACGCGTACTTCCAAATGCAGTAAATTCAATTTCAGACACAGTGATTAATTCCTGCAATGAGAATTCAGTGGAAATCTCGATCCCAGAGGGTGAATGGAGCTTAAGATGGTATGATTCAAATAATCAAAACACAAGAAATTTTGAGAAAACGGGAATATATAATGTAAATGTCTTCAATCAGTGCTTTGATACCACTTTTACTTTTGCAGTAAACTTTGAAAGCGACAATGTGATAAATCAGGTAAACGTCTTCACCCCAAACGGCGACGGTTATAACGACCTTTTCAAACCTTATTCAGAGTACATCAATCCTGAAGGTTTTAACTTAACAATCTACAACCGTTGGGGAAGGAAGGTTTTTGATACAAATGATCCTAATGTGTATTGGGACGGGTTGAATGTTCCTGATGGGGACTATTTCTATTCCTTAAATTTTAAATTGTGCAATAATAGTATAAAAGAAATTAAAGGATTTGTTAAGTTGATTAAGTAAGTAAATGCAATGACATCAATTAATTATAAACTGTTTATTTATCTGCTTCTTTTTATTTTATTACCCGTTTATGGGCTTTCACAATTCAATTATTCTATTCAAAGCATTCATTATCAAAATTTAAATGCAACGTCATTATATCTAGGAGAGGAAGATGTCTTCGGAAATAAATTCTTATTATTTAGTCATCCGGGTCAATTAAATTTTCCAAATGATACAATCATATCAGATAATGTACCTTACGCAAGTGTTTCATTTTTAAAAGTTGATCCTATTGGCAATCTACTTTGGTTTTATAATCATCAAGGACTAGCTTTTTATAATGACATAATAAAAACAAATGAAAGTATCTCTTTACTTGGACGCTTTGATGATTTTCTAAGTTGGGGGAATGACACAATTTTTGAAGAAAACGACCAAGGCTTTTCGGACTTTCAATATTTCTTAGTGAATTTCAGCTACAGCGGCAATTTCAAAAACTTAAATGCACTACCAAAAGCAATAAATGAAATTTTTGACATTGCAGTTGATGGAAATGACATTCTTATTACCGGATTATTCGATAATTTCTTGGTTTATGGTCAAGATTCCTTAATAGAGGACTCAATTTCGAATGTTTCAAATTATTCTGATGCTTTTATTTGTAGATTGGATTCTTTTGGCAATATAATAGATGGTGTAAACCTTGGTAGCTCAGCATCAGAAGTTTATGCTGGAATGGATTTTAATCCATTTTCTAAGAAGTTGCTTTATTCAGGATATTATTTTCAAGCTCCCAATATAAATCCCAATTTATCAATAAATAGTTTGGCTTATATTCTGTTGGACTCGGGATTGAATCTCATCTCAAGCCGAAATTTTTCTGCCCCGCTAGGTGTTCCAATATCTTCATTTAATTATGGTTCAAAAGGAGCCCCGCTAAATTTTGAGTTTAACGACAGCATAGAAAACCTATTCCCAGCTAATAACTCCTATTCTGGCCCGCAGCATTTAGGTTATTATAAATATCCTAACGGTATTATGAGTCCAACGACAAGTGGTGTGGCTTTTGGAGGTTCACAAGTAAGTAGAATGGGTCAACAATTTCTAGTGGATGGAGAAGTAATTTCTGATTTATGGATTCATCCAAATGGAATTGCTTTGAATAATAGTGATTTTAATAATTCTCTCTTTAGTATTTCAATAATTGATATGGATAGTTTGAAACTAACATCAAATGTATCTACAAACGTAAGGTTTGAGTTAAATTCTTATAATGTCGGATCACAATTAGTCTCTAAGAAAATAACTGATTCTTTATCAGTTATTGATACAATTTCAATTATTAATAATCCACAGCAACAACAATATTTAATAGCAAATATTATCAACTGTCAATATTTCAAATTTGAATCAACCATTTCAAAGGATAATGATAGTATCGGTATAAATAATGAAAATTTAAATGTCCAATGGTACCGAAACAACCAATTGATCCCCGGGGCCAATAGTAACAAAATTAAACTCATCGGAAGCGGAAATTATCATGCTGAATTGAGTAATTATTATGGTTGTGTGGATTATTCAGATACTATTTCTGTTGTTAGTGGAATTAATGAAGAAGAATATAATTCATTAAAAGTCTACCCCAATCCGGCCAGCAGCCAAATCAATTTCGAATTTTCAGAAAGAGCCGAAGGAATAATACAGATCTTCGATATCAGAGGTGTAAAAATTCGTTCTATAAAAATTGATTCAAAATCCGAGCTTTTAGATGTTTCCTCCTGGAATGAAGGTGTCTATATCTACAGAATTGAGAATGAGAGGGGGGTTGTTAATGGGAAGCTTTTGGTGAATTGAAAATTACGAATTAAGAATTACGAATTTTTGACTTTGAAACCTATGGACTTTCTTGGCTCACTTTTATTATTTATTAATTGTTTAATTGCTTCGAAAACACTTTGAAATTGTTCATCGTATTTCTTTTCGAGTTCAGCAATTCTTTGGTTTAATTCTTTATTTTCTAAAAACATTTTTCTCAAGTGAACAAAGGTTCTCATAATAGCTATATTGACATCGATCGCTCTTTTGCTATTTAATACACCGGAAAGCATAGCTATACCTTGTTCTGTAAATGCCATTGGTTTTGCACCACCCAAAACACCCTTATGAGGTATCACATTTTGTGATACCATTAATTCAGTTTCTTTATCGTTAAGTTCTAACATAAAATCATCAGGGAATCGATTGAAATTTCGTTTTACTTGTTGCTTAAGAACTCTTGTTTCTATCTCATAAAGCGGAGAAAGATAAATATCCAAAAGAACCTTCTGACCTCTTAAAATTAGAATCTGGTTTGCAATTTCTCTTTCTGCCTTAACTACGTTCATAATTGAAGTGGTATCACAATTTGTGCGACCTATCTTCATTCAATATTATTAAAACAGAAAAGTATTTTTTCAGTAAATGTATGTAGATGTTATCTGGCTGTGTGAAGCTTAAATAGATAAAATGGAACTATGCATTGAAAATTTTCCATTCTCCATTATTAATTCTTGCTTTATACAAACCTGTCATCCGCTTCCATCACTGTACCGCATTTATCACAGGTTCTCATTTCTTTGGAGGCATAGAATTCCTTAAACCTTGGTAAAAAGTCCTTCTCAATATTGTGAAGAGTGAAATAAGTTTCATGCAATTTATTATTGCAGTTATCGCAAAACCATAACAAACCGTCTTTGGCACTTTCTCTTTTCAATTCTACGACCAAACCCACTGAACCTTCGCTTCGCATAGGGGAATGCGGCACCTTTGCCGGCAATAGAAACATCTCACCGGCTTTTATCGGAATATCCACCGCTTTTCCATCTTCCTGTATTCTGACATTGATATCGCCTTCCAGCTGGTAGAACAACTCTTCGGTTTCATTATAGTGATAGTCTTTTCGTGCATTCGGTCCACCGACGATCATTACAATATAATCTCCGGCATCGGCGTATAAATTTTTATTACCAACAGGAGGTTTGAGAATGTGCCTGTTTTCATCGATCCATTTTTGTAGATTAAAGGGTCTGCTAATAGCCATGAGAAATGAATTTGTATATCTCCAAAATAAAAAATAAATAACAATTAGATTTGAAATTGTAAAAGGAATTAAAAATGATTGATTTAAATCTTAAAGGCAAAAAAGCAATAGTCTGTGGAAGCAGTCAGGGAATAGGAAAATCAACTGCCATCGAACTGGCAGAAATGGGCGCACATGTCACCCTCATTGCCAGAAATGAAGAAGCACTCAAAAATATGGTGCAGGGATTGCCGAGTTGCCCCGAATTGCCCCATAATTATATTGTAGCAGATTTTATGGATCCCTCAGGTTTGGAAAAGAATTTAAAGAGTTATCTAAAAGAATTTAATACCTGGGAAATACTCATCAACAATACAGGAGGCCCTCCTGCCGGCAAAGCCATTGATGCGGAACTCGAGGATTTTAGAATTGCTTTTAACGCGCATTTAATCTGTAATCAAATTCTGGCTCAAAACCTTGCGCCCCTGATGCGAAACTCTGGTTATGGCCGAATTGTAAATATCATATCTACATCTGTAAAACAACCCATTCCCGGTCTTGGCGTTTCAAATACCATTCGGGGTGCCGTGGCCAATTGGGCCAAAACGCTTTCAATGGAATTGGGTGAATATGGAATTACCGTAAATAATGTTTTACCGGGCGCAACACAAACGCAACGACTAGATGCTATAATTTCAAGAAAATCCAATAAAGCTTCAAAATCTGAAGAGGAAATTATGGATGAGCTAAAAAGTGAAATTCCTGCAGGACGATTTGCCGAACCAAAAGAGGTCGCGCAGGCCATTGCCTTTCTTTGCACAAGTTCGGCTGCTTATATTAATGGAATAAACATACCCGTTGACGGTGGCAGGACTGGAAATTTATAAAAACAGATTTTTTGAAAATGTAGATATAGCTCCTCTGGCGCTTTTCAGGGTTGCTTTTGGATTTTTATTGGCAGCTGAGGGTTTTGGGGCCATTCTCACCGGTTGGGTGGCCAGGGCTTATATTATTCCGAAACACACCTTCGTATTTATTCCATTTGATTTTCTTTCTCCTCTGCCGGGAAATGGCATGTATTATTATTTTTTCATCATGGGCCTCTTTGGACTCATGATCATGCTGGGCTGGAAATACAGACTTGCTGCAATTGCCTATTTCCTGCTTTGGTCCGGCGCCTATTTGATGCAAAAGACTAATTATAATAATCATTATTATTTAATGGTCCTGCTGACATTTATTCAAATCTTTCTTCCCGCCAACCGCTCCTTTTCACTCGATGCAAAATACAATCCAAAGATTCAATCCAATGTTTGTATCCGGGGAATAATTTGGGTTTTCATTTTGCAAAGTGCCATATTTTATATCTATGCTAGTGTGGCAAAATGGAATACGGATTGGGTAGGATACAATTCTGTAGAACAGTTATTTCTTTCAAAATACGATTACCCCATACTTGGACCTTTGCTAAGTCAACATTGGTTTCAGATAATTATTTCATGGGGAGGCATCGTCTTTGACTTTCTTGTTGTTCCCGCTTTACTCTGGAGAAAAACTCGAAAATACGCTGTATTTGTAGCTTTCTTTTTTCATTTGTTTAACTCCGTTGTTTTTCAAATTGGCGTTTTTCCATACATGGCTTTGGCCTTATTGCTATTTTTCTATAATGGCCGGGAACTTCGCACATTTTTGAATCGAAGGCGAAATATTTACCCCAAATTTGAACAAAGCAATAACCTGCATATAAGTACTTCCAATCAAAGATTGATTTTAATGTCATTCACCCTTTGGTTCGCAATTCAATTGATTTTGCCTATACGTCATCATTTTATTGAAGGGGATGTCAACTGGACCGAAGAAGGGCATAGAATGTCTTGGAGAATGATGTTGAGAACCAAACAGGGAAGAATGCATATCAACGTAATTGACAATGAATCCGGCCAGCGAAAAGTAGTACAACCCTTGGATTATTTAACACCAAAACAATATGTTCGCGTTGCGACCCACCCGGATATGATGTGGCAGTTTGTTCAGATTATAAAAAAAGAATATTCCGGCCAGGACATCAGTATATTTATTCGGGGATGGGTCACCTTAAATGGAGGTAAAGCATATCCCTTATTTAAGTCTGATTACGATATGGCGCATGTAGATTGGGATCATTTCAGACATGCAGAATGGATATGGCCCTATCCGGGAGCAAACATTGAAGATATGCGTTCAGCGAAGTAAATATGGCCTGGATATACTTTCTTCCAAACTGATCATTGTTTCTGTTCTCTGAATACCTTTTATAGACTGAATTTTGTCCTGTACAATTTCCCGGAGATGGGCCGTGTCCCTGCATCGGATTAAAGCGAGTAATCCGTAAATACCCGTGGTGTAAAATAGATTGGTGATTTCCTCGACTTTTTCAAGATCGTTTTTAACATTCTTAAATAAAGCGCTTTTTTCAAGATGGATACCGATAAAAGAAGTAATATCTATACCCAATTTGGCATAGTCAATAAAGAGCTTTGAGTCCTTTACGATTCCCGCTTCTTCCATTTTGTGCATCCTCACATGAACTGTTCCTGGAGAAACATGGACGAGCCTGGCTATTTCACTGTAGGGTTTGCGGGCATCCTTCATAAGAATATTCAAAATAGCCTTATCCGTATTATCGATTCTGTAAAAATCATCCATAATTAATTAAAGAATTATATAATTAGTAAATTAATACAATTAAATTTAAATATACTGTATATATTACGCTAATAAGATAAATAATATATAATTAGTTTGTGTATTTATTACTTTTACATTCATACTGTGGGGTGATGAAATAGGCAGACATGCCCTCCTGTCTCGGGGGTGAAGAGTTTCGGATAAACTCCGTAAGATCAATTTAAGATCTTTTAAGATGCTAAATTGAGCTTCGGGGCTAACGACTTCTTGGAGGTTCGAATCCTCCCCCTACAGCTTTAAGCGAATGCAAAAAATATCAACCATACCAAAAGGAGGAGAGGTATGAGAATCGGAATCGAAAACCTAAGTATATAACCAAAAAATGAGGGCATTTTAATTCCGATTTGTTCTGAAATGGATTTTACCATAAAATTTGGACCATTTCCTATATATGTTAAGGCACCAAAAAATACTGCCGCTATAGAAATTGCCTTAAGTTGAAGCGTGGAATCTGTAAATCCATTGCGGGCAAATTCAACTACCGCATCGAAATCAGATATACTCGCTCCTTTAGAGGCCATTGCTGCTGCCAGGAAATTTAAATAAGTGGGGGCATTATCCAGAAATCCCGAAAGAAATCCCGTACCCCAATACAGAGTATTTGATGTAATAAGTTTTGCACCGGCAGGACTTTGAGCAAACTCACCAACCATTTGAAGGGCCGGCATCATGGTGGCAAAAATCCCAATGAAAATGAAAGCAACTTCCCTTATTGGTTCAAAGTCAAAATCATTTTCTTTCAAAAGTTCGGTATTTCCAAATTTATAGCTGAAGAAGGCGCATGAAAGCATTATCGTTTCTCTGACAAAAGAGAAGGTTGCTCCGTTTATCTCAACCCCGGGGACCCATTCAAAACCGGGCAAATTGGGATCGAGAAATACAGCAATAATTATAATTGCTAACCAAATAAAATTCTTTTTTCCCCTTATACTCAGTTTACCAGTATAGCTAATTTCCTCATCGGGAAAGTAATTCGAGGTATTGCGCCGATCGTACAAATAGAATAATATCAAAAGTAAACCAATTCCAAAAGCCCAGGGAAGAATATTATGAATTACTGTCCACTGGAAGGGTACACCCTTCAAGAAACCGAGAAATAGTGGAGGATCTCCAATAGGGGTCAATGATCCACCAATATTGCTGACAATAAATATGAAGAAAACGATATGATAGGGTTTGACCCGATTTCTGTTTAGTCGAATATAGGGTCTTATCAAAAGCATTGAAGCTCCCGTAGTCCCAATAAGATTGGCTATTACCGCACCGATCAGCAATAAGATAACATTGGTCAAAGGTTTACCTTCTTTATCGATATTGATTAAAATCCCACCTGAAGCAATAAACAGGGCAGAAAGTAAGCTGATAAATTGAAAATATTCGAAAAAAGCATGAACCGGTTCATGGGTATTGCCTAAAAACAGTAAATAATAGGCCAGAACTATTGCTGCCAGCGCTACTGCTACTTTGGGATAATTTTTATGCCAGAAATGTTCAAAGAGGAGCGGGCCTATTGCGATTAATGATAAAAGAAGCACAAATGGTATAACTGCCCAGCCTGCCGGTTCAAGAGCGCTGTGATGGGCATCTTCACCATGTTCGGATAATTCTTCGTGGACTTGTAATTCATTGCTCTCAGAATGCTCAGGATTATCCATAACCATTTCCTCGGCACTGATTTCATTCAAAGCACAAGCTTCGTTTATATCAGAAAAAAGAAATACGGATATCAGGAAAACAAACCCGAAAAGTGTTTTTAAATGCATTCTATGCTAATCAGGCTTTAAAAATAGATTTTGCCTTATCATTTATCAAAATAATGACTGTTAAATATAAAATATTGAGTTATTATATCGCTGTTGATGCGATTTTATTATATCAATTGTCTAAGAGAAATCTCAAATGCTTTCTCCGCCAGTTTGGTTCGATTACTGTTTTCGTCGTGAACCGCCGACAATGCTTTGTGAATTACTTTTCTGGTATCGTTAAATATCGACTGATCGGTAATCTCCTTGTTGGTTTCCATTAAATAGGCAAAAACCCGTGCCATACCACAATTTGCTATGAAATCGGGGATTAAAGCCAGATTCTGATCGGCGTATTTTCCAATTGGCCCCATAAAAATTTCCGGATCTGCAAAGGGAACATTGGCACCACTGGAAATAACTTCGAGGCCATTTTCAATCATTTTTTGCAATTCTTCCTGTTTGATCAATCTGGAACCGGCAGCCGGTATGAAAATGTCAGCTTTTTGATTCCAAATGATTTCATTAGCTTTTTCAAAAGGAATGAGGTTTTCGCCGATCAAAGTATTCCCAATTTTATTGACAAAGAGTTGCTTAATCTCCTCATAACTTAATCCATCACTTTTTATCACTCCACCCGCCTTGTCAATAATTCCAACTACGGATACACCCCATTTGGCAAGAAAATAGGCCGCAGCTGAGCCCACATTTCCCCAGCCCTGAATAATTGCTTTCTTATTTTGTAGTTCCCCTCCCCATATTTCGTAATAGCTTCTCACCGCCTGGGCTACGCCATACCCCGTGATCATATCTGCAACGTGGTATTTTTTATTTCCCGATGGAATAAATTCAGGATCTTCTATTACCTTGGATACCCCTTGTCTGAGCTGGCCGATTTTCCTGATTTTTTCAGGTTCGTTTGGATTAAAATAACCATTTACAACACCTTCCTGAGGATGCCATAGTCCCAGGTCTTCTGTTATTGGAATTACTTCGTGAATTTCGTCAACATTAAGATCGCCACCGGTACCATAATAATTTTTTAATAGAGGAATAACTGCTTTATACCATCTTTCGAGCACACCCTGTTTTCTTGGATCGTGCGGATCAAAATTGATTCCCGATTTCGCCCCTCCAATTTGCGGTCCGGAAATGGTAAATTTAATTTCCATGGTTTTAGCGAGGGATTCCACTTCTCTTCTGTCAAGCCCCGGTCGCATACGTGTGCCACCACCTGCAGCTCCATTTCTAAGGGAATTGATGACTACCCAGCCTACAGCTTCGGTTTCGTTGTCGTTCCACTCAAAAACGATTTCAGCCTGTTTATTTTCAAATTTCTTAAGAAGATCCCACATGTTAATTCTTATTAAAGTTACAGTTTCCAAAAAGCATCCCGCCAATGCTATCTCTTTTTGCCCCGGTTACTTGAGCAATACAATTGGGCATTCCCAAAGCCTTTAGCAATGCCAGGTAGGCAAAGATAATGGCTTCTTTATTATCTGCGATTGAGGCATCGGGAATAATTAAATTTGACTTAATCTTTGATTTTAGCAGCTCTGTAAAAAAGCCATTATGAGCTCCTCCGCCGCTAATCAGGACTTTTTCTTCTTTATTCAAATATTGGTTTAAAACAGCGGAGATTTGAATGGCCTGATGATTGTTCACAGTGTGAATGATGTCTTCAAGCTTATAATCATTATAAAAACGTTTAATAATTGGTTGAAATGTATTTTCATACCAGACCCTGTCTATACTTTTTGGTTTAATACTTTTATAGTATTCGATGGCGTTCAGTTCTTCGAGTAATGGCACAATAACTGAACCTTGTGAAGCCAAATTACCATCCTTATCGTATTCATATCCCTTTTTCTGAGCTAGTTCATTCAAAGCCAGATTAAAAGGACAAATGTCAAAGCCTATTATTGATTGCTCCTTTGTTTTGACACTAAAATTTGAAATTCCTCCTAGGTTTAAGAATCCTTTATAATCGGGGAAAAGATCCAAATCACCTTTAGGTGATAACGGAGCACCCTGTCCTCCGGCTTTGATATCGGCATTTCTAAAATCAGTAACAAGAGGCACTCCAACGATGGAATGAATGATCCGGCCATCACCCAGCTGAAGTGAAAACCCTTCATTGGGTTTGTGAAATACAGTATGCCCATGAATGCCTATTAGGGAAATTTCTGATCGTCCTTTTATAAATTGCTCCAATTTATCAGCGATCCATTCACTGTATTCGATGTCAAGTAATTTTAAATCTTTAGAGGATATTTGAGCTGCTTCCAATAAAGCACCTTGCAATTCTTTTGGGTAGGCTAAAGTAAGCGCGGTATTGATTTCAAATTTTACCTTTTCAGGATTGATCTTGAAAGTACAATCGGCAACATCTATTCCGTCAAGCGAAGAACCGGACATTAAACCCAAAACTCGAACTTCCATAAACAAAAAAAGCTGCCTTTTACAGCAGCTTTTAATTAATAATAATTTTAACTATCGGTTTCTACCTGCACTGATCATGGCACATCTAAATCCAAGTGTTGCCAATGCAGTATCCTGTTCCAGGTATCTTCTAGTACCTGGAGACATGAAATAAGCAGGATCATGCCATGAACCACCTTTATATACCCTTACTTCATTGCCGATAAGACTATTGGTAGGGTCGTAACGATCAGACTCATCTTTCCATCCGTTTCTTCTGATAGGGTTAAGATCATCCACCTGTTGAAAAGATAGTGGTCGGTATACATCCCATACCCATTCTGATACATTACCGGCCATATTATAGAGACCGTAATCATTTGGAGGATTAGCATATACATGATCGGTAATCATTGCGCCGTCATTTAACCTTCCGGCGATACCTGCATAATCACCTCTACCTCTTTTAAAGTTGGCAAGGAATGTACCCATTTCGGCACCATAAGGATTTCTCAATGCATGGCCATCCCATGGATAAATTCTTTTGTGAGATTGGTTTTCATCAAGGTATTGAGTTCCAATCAAAGCTATGGCTGCATATTCCCATTCGGCCTCGGTTGGTAATCTGAAACTTGGAACAACCACACCAGATTCCAAAGGAATTCTACCTTCGTATTGAATATCTTCTATTCCGCTTTCTTCTGCCAATTTTTGGTTTACCACTTTTGTTCTCCAAACACAGTAATCACTGGCTTGCTCCCATGTTACACCAACTACAGGGAAATATCTGAATCCAGGATATCTCAAATAGTGATCAACATATGGATCATTAAATGACAGCTCACTTTCCCAAACAAGTGTATCGGGTAAAGAGGCAACATAAACTTCTTCAGATGAATCTCTTTTGAGATAAAACAAATACTCCAACCAGTGAATATTTGCAATTTCGGTCATATCCATAAAAAAGGAGGCAACCGTAACGGTTCTCTCCACATTGTCATGACGATTAAGTATATCTTCTTCAGACGAACCCAAGGTTGTTCTACCACCTTGAATGAAGACCATATTTGGCGCTTCGGGTTGTCCGTTATAATCATTTACTTCAAATCCACCTTCTTCATTATAGCCCAAACCGGTTACAGAACTGTTGGAACCCGGATTACTCGCATCCCTGTATGCGCCTCCGCCTCCGCAGGCGTAAAGGAAAGATGATGCTACTATGGCCACTATTGCTTTAAAAGCAGTTGACTTTTTCATACCCTGATAATAAAATTCAAATGTGCACAAAATATTAAGTCGCTAATATATGTTTAATTGTAAATATCTACAAGACACACGTACCGCGGCTTAAAATTATAAAAATTAATTATTTCTATTGCTTTCGAACGAGAATAGAACGGCCAAGGTTGTAAAAAATTGCGAATTTTTCTTTGATTAGGCCAATGGGAGTGAATTTTGGCACGGAAATAAAATTTTTAAAGGGGATTGGACCCAAAAGGGCAGAATTGTTTCAAAAAGAGCTTGAATTATTCACTTTCGGCGATTTAATAACACATTACCCCTATAGATACGAGGATAGAACCCGTGTTTATAAGATTTCTGAATTACAGGGAAATGAGGAAATAATTCAATTAAGAGGACATTTAAGAAATTTTAAAACAGCAGGTCACGGAAGAAAAACACGTTTGATCGCTGATTTTAATGACAAAAGTGGAAACATCGAATTGGTGTGGTTTAAGGGCGTAAACTGGGTGTTAAATAAATTTAAGGTTGGTCAGGAAGTTATCTTATTTGGCAAACCAACCCTTTATGGTAATAAATTAAATATCGCACACCCGGAAATGGAATTGGCAAAAAATTATAATTCCGGAAAAGGCCAAAAACTAACGTCCCTGTATTCAAGTACAGAAAAATTGCGAAGAAATTACCTCGACAGCCGTGCCATTGAGAACATAATTGAACAAAATCTTGAGCAAATTGAATTGAATATTGAAATTCTTCCTGAGACTTTAATAAAAAAGTTTAAACTGATCCCGAGAAGAAAAGCGCTCATCGCCATTCACAAACCGCAAAGTTTTAAGGAAGCAGAAGAGGCCAGAAGACGATTAAAATTTGAAGAATTATTTCTCATTCAATTGAGAATACTTTTTCAGAAATCTGAAAACAAAGAAATTTTCCCAGGTCAGGTTTTCAAAAAACTGGACAAGCTCAATACATTTTATCGAGACCATCTTCCTTTTCAGCTGACAAATTCACAGAAAAAGGTGATAAAAGAAATCAGAAGCGATTTAATTTCAGGTTATCAGATGAACAGGTTATTACAGGGAGATGTGGGAAGTGGAAAAACAATGGTTGCCTTCTTATGCTCGTTAATGGCCCGCGATAATAAAGCACAAACCTGTATTATGGCCCCTACGGAAATACTGGCAGAGCAACACTATAACGGATTATCAGATTACAGTAGGTATTTGGGAATCAGAATTGCAAAACTCAGCGGATCTACTAAAAGCGCTTCTAGAAAAGAAATCTTAAAAAATCTCGAAGAGGGAAATATTGACATTATCATAGGTACACATGCCCTTATTGAAGACCGCGTGAAATTTAAAAATTTAGGTTTATGTGTCATTGATGAACAACATCGATTTGGAGTGGCACAAAGGGCCAAACTTTGGCAAAAAAATGAAAGTCATTTCCCACATATTCTTGTCATGACGGCCACCCCCATACCGAGAACTTTGGCCATGACCTTGTACGGCGATCTCGATATTTCAGTCATTGATGAATTGCCACCCGGGCGAAAAGAAATAAAAACAGTGCATCGCACAGATGCACATCGATTAAGCGTTTTTAAATTTTTAAAAGATGAAATATCAAAAGGGAGGCAGGTATATATTGTCTACCCGCTTATTGAAGAATCAAAGAAATTTGATTATAAAGACCTTATGGATGGTTTTGAGAGCATCAGCAGGGCTTTTCCTAAATATCCTTTAAGCATTCTTCACGGGAGAATGAAAGCGGCCGATAAGGATTATGAAATGCAGAGGTTTGTGAAAAATGAAACCAAAATTCTGGTATCGACAACCGTAATTGAAGTGGGAGTCAATGTTCCCAATGCTTCGGTGATGGTGATAGAAAATTCGGAAAAATTCGGACTGTCTCAATTGCATCAGTTACGCGGAAGGGTTGGGAGAGGGGCGGAGCAGTCCTTCTGTATTTTGATGACGGGTAATAAAGTGAGCAAAGATGCCAGGGTAAGGTTAGAGACCATGGTAAGAACTCAAAATGGGTTTGAAATAGCCGATGTAGATTTAAAATTACGAGGTCCAGGAGATTTGGCCGGAACACAGCAAAGCGGTGTTTTAAATCTTAAAATAGCTGATTTGGCTCAGGATTCGGGAATATTAATTGCTGCACGCGATTCGGTCAAAGCGATATTGGAAAAAGACCCGGGTTTAAATTCCTCTGCGCATAGACGTTTGAAATCATTAATACAAAGAAAAAACAGCAATGATCTGGACTGGAAGTTGATAAGTTAAGCCCGACAAGAAATGCCGGGCTTTTATGATTTAAGATTGTACTACCTGCACATTTAACTGCAATTTAACATCATCACCTACGACAACACCTCCTGCTTCTGTCACCATGCTCCAGGTTAATCCGAATTCCTTTCTATTAATTACACCAGCGACTTCAAAACCGGCTTTATTCTGACCATAGCCATCAACCATTGTTCCGCCCAACTCTACACTCAATTCCACTTCTTTGGTTGTTTCTCTAATTGTTAAAGGACCAGTCAATTTGTATGCATTGCCTGATACCTTAGCCAATATACCTTCAAAACTTATATTGGGATATTTCTCAGCAGCAAAGAAATCATCGCTCTTCAAATGCGCATCTCTGTCATCCACATTTGTGTCAATACTATTTACATCAAGAGTAAATGAGGCTTTAGCGCCGTCAAAATCTTCATTTTCAGATTCTAATTTACCTTCAAATTTGTTGAAAGTCCCTGTAACTGTTGAAATTACAAGATGTTTTACTTTGAACTGCACTTCAGAGTGCGTAGGATCAATATTCCAGATTGTTTTTGTAATTGTTTCCATAATTATTTATTTATATGTAATAACATTAACTGTATATACATATAATAGTTCAGAAATGATAAAATATTTTTTGCACAGTTTTAAAAATTAAGATTGGGGTTTAAAAAGGGGATTAAGGCAAGAAGTACAGCCTGCTCATAATAATCAGTTCTGTTTAAAAGTCCATTGGTAAGGATGCCTACAGAACCCAAGCTTTGTTTTGAATTTGATTTTCCAAAAATCATATCATCGGCATGTCCCAGTTCATGGCCTTCTCTCACAAGTTTTGAAACTTCTTTGGGAATATAAAAATTGGCTGTTTTAGCCTTGCCCTTTAAATTCAGGGACTTTATATAAACCCAGGCAAAAGCTTCCATATCCTCTTCTTCATCGATTTCAATGCCGCCTTCAATTCCAACCCAGTAATCTGCATTTGGATGTTTTTTAAAAATATACTCTGCGCGATTTACAGCTCCATGGAAAGTTTCCGAATCACCAACAGGTTGATCGGGAACTCCTGATTCTGAGTTAACCCCTTCCACTTCGAATGCAACAGTTGAGAAAGCCTTGGAAAAAGCCTGTTTTACAGAATTGATTTTTACCGGGTTTTTTGAACCTACAAGAATTTTCACAACAGCATTACTTATAAAGGTTATTCCACCAATCGTCTTTCTTCTTGAGGTGTTTATCAAACCAGCCGATTATAGAATATTTCCATTCAATGTATTGTTCATAATCCACCACCCAGTGATTTTGGCCAGGCACTTCAAGCATTTCCACTTCTTTTCCCAAAATCTTGAGGGCCGTATAGAATTGATAGCTTTCTCCCGGCGGTACATTTGTATCAGAGGTTCCGTGGGTTAATAATATTGGTGTATTTACTTTGTCCGCTTGAAAAAGAGGACTTTGATCGACGTAAATATCTTTGCGATTCCAGGGGAAAGCTGCCTCGGAAGCCACAGCAGAATAAGCATAGCCCCAAAAGCCTTCTCCCCAATAACTCGAGAGCGCCGATATCCCCGCATGGGAAACTGCGGCAGAAAATATGTTGGTTTGAGTTGTAAGATACATAGTCATAAAACCACCATAGGAGGCGCCAATACAACCAATTGCCGAAGTATCTATGAATGGATGTGATTTTGTAAACTTTTTCGTACCCATGATGATATCCTTGGCCGTGGTTTTCCCCCAATTGTTAACATGCTCAGCAGAAAAAGACTGCCCGTAACCGATGCTGCCTCGTGGTTGTAAAATATAAACTACATAACCCTGAGCTGCATACCAGTTGTAGGGATATCTACCGCCAAATGTGCGGCTAACTGGTGTAGTTCCACCATAATAATAGACGATCAGGGGATAGCTCTTTGTAGAATCAAAATCTGGTGGCAAATAAAAGCGCCCGTCTATAACATCGCCGTTTTCATTTTCAAATGTCCAGGATTTGATTTCCCCAAACTTCTTGTCTTTCAGGATTGAGTACGATGGATCATGGAGCGTCTCAAGCTTCATTTTTCTTGGGTCAAACAGGTACACAGCATTGTCCCCCTGTGCATTGGAAGCTATGATCAGACCTTTTTTAGTATCGCGGTTTAGATCAAGGGAACGGATTAAATCGGGAGCATCCATTAATTTTTCATAGCTCTTTTCTTCCAGGGTATATTTGTAAAGCGTTCTATAGTCTTTATCGGTGCAGATCAGAAATACCTCTTCACCATTGCTGGATATATCCATTGAATTGATCGATGGATCAAATTCTTTACTGACGGCAAGCACTTCTTTACTTTCCAAATCAAATACATAGGCCTGTCCGTCATAGCCATTGGGCTTTTGACCTTCTCGAACGTTTTCACCTATTCCTTCAAAAAGTGATGGCCCGCCACTGATCAATAATTTTTTTCCATCGGGAAAATATTCACAGCCGCCGCCCCAGTATAAAGTGAATAAGGAATCCGTATCGCCGTTGTTTAAATCCATTTCCCAATAGGTTGAATAGGAATAGGGCAATTGCAAATAATCTTCATCACCGGTAGTGAAAATAATTTTTGAACCATCCGGGGATATGTCGTTTAATGTAGTGCTGTTCCCCCCATAAGTTAGCTGAGTGATTTTTCCTGAGTTTATATCGAGTTTGTGCAGGTAGGAATAATTGTCATAACCCGGAAGGCGCGATGCCATTCCATCAAGAAGATTGGTTTTTTTATCTTTTTTATCGGGTATTTGTCTAATGGTATAAATGATAAATTCTCCATTGTCTGACCATTGATAGGAAGAAATATTTTCAATTTCCCCCAAAATAATATAGGGCTCGGCATTTAAAGGATGAATCCATATGGATTTCTTTTTGTCATTGGAACGCACATAGGAAATAGCCTCCTTGCCTGGCACCCAATCAATACTGGTCATTTCGGACAAACCCCTATAAGAACGGATAATTTTTTTTGCCTTTAAATCCCAAAACTCGAGCCAGGATTCAGATTTGCCTTTTGGTGAGGATTTTTTTGAAATTGTAATGGCCGCTTTGGTTCCTTCTGGATTAATACTGGCTGAGGAGACCCCTGTCATATTTGCTAAAGAGTAAAGATCGATACTGGGTTTTATTGTTTCGGGATGAAATACAACTTCGCTTAAAGCACTGTCCTTTTCAACCGTTAGTTTAAACTGAATTTCGCTTTGCTCAGCCGCACTCATTAATTTAATAGTTAAAGGATGAAATCCTTTGAGCATTTCTTTGTCGACTTCTTTTGAAACTGAACTATCGGGGAGATTGAGATTTTCCAAAAGGCTTTGGCCATTTTCAGAAATTCGAAAGATCGCATTGGAATTTACCTTTAGTTTCAGTTTGGAGAAATCAGGGTTTTCCAGATATACATTTTGAACAAAGACATGATAATTTTGACTGTCCGGGTTTTGGATGAGCAATCCTTTTTCTTTTTCAAATTTTGCTTTATAGCCTGAGAACTTATATTTAGGGAAGGCATTAAAATTATAAGCCTCTTCATCTATAGAGATATTATCCAAAAAACTACTCAGCTCAAAGCTTTTGTTTTCAGGACTTTTTTCTTCGCCGGCATATGGTTTGAAGAAAGAAAATGGCCCGTAAAATGATGTATTCTCCAGCACTGTTTGAGCGTAGCCACTCATTGAGAGAAGCAATAAAATTGTAGTCAGGATATGTTTCATAGTCTAAATAAATTTTCGATAATAAAGGTAGAGGCTGTTGAGTACAACAGATATGGAACTCAATGCCATTGCCGCTGCCGCAATCATTGGATTTAAGAAAATACCGGTGATAAAATATAATAGGCCTGCTGCAATAGGGATGCTTATAATGTTATAAATAAATGCCAGAAATAGATTGCTGCGGATGGCTGACATTGTAGCCTTGGACAAGACAAGGGCTTGAGCAATTTTTCGCAAATCCCCATTGACCAGTGTCACCGTGGCACTTTGAATGGCGATGTCCGTGCCCGTACCCAAAGCGATTCCAACATCTGCCTGAGAGAGAGCCGGTGCATCATTGATTCCATCACCGGCCATTGCTACTTTCTTTCCTTCTCTTTGGATTTCTTTTACTTTATCTTGCTTCTGATGCGGTTTTACATCGTAATACAGTTCTTCAATTCCAAGCTGGTGACAAAGTGGTTCCGCGGCCTGCTGTGAATCTCCGGTCATCATTATTACATCGATATCGAGATTGGATAATTTTCTAATGGCTTCATCTGCTCCAACGCGAATGGCGTCATATACTGAAATAATTCCCGCAACAATGCCTTCAAAAGCAAAATATATCAATGTTTTACCTTCATCTCTAAGTTCTCTTGCCCTTTGAGAAATGAATTTGCTTATCATAACATCCTCTTCCTGCATAAACCGATTATTGCCAACTAAAAAAATGCTGTTTTCGTATTCACATCGAATCCCTCTGGCCAGCACTACTTCAAAATGATTTATTTTGGAATCAAATACTTCGTCATATTCAGATTTCAAATGCTTGCATACGGCAAAAGCCAGAGGATGATCAGTCCTTTTTTCAACATGAAAAAGCAATTTTTTTAAAAAACTGTGATCGGATAAATTGTTTTCCCAGACAAAGTCAAATACTTCGGGTTCACCATTGGTTATGGTCCCTGTTTTATCCGTAATGAGGGCATTTATTTCACCCAGAGTTTGAAGGCTTTCTGCATTTTTAAACAAGACACCCAATTTGGCACCTTTTCCAATGCCGGCAATTACAGCGGTAGGAGTCGCCAAACCAAGCGCACATGGACAGGCAATTATCAATACTGAAATAGCAGGTGTCAAAGCAAACTGAAATGTTCCACCAGGGTTAATGAACCACCAATAGCAAAGTGTGAGAATTGAAATCAGTAATACGGCAGGAACGAATACAGAAGAAATTTTATCTGTGATTTTTTGAACCGGTGCCTTGCTGCCCTGAGCAACTCTTACCATTTCGATGATTTGAGCCAAAAGGGTTTGACCCTCTGCAACTTCTACCTTCATCTTAAATGAACCGGTCTTGTTGATTGTACCCGCATATACTTTCTCACCATTAAACTTTTCTACAGGAATAAACTCTCCGGTAATCATGGATTCATCGACATAACTATGCCCGCTTGTGATCATGCCATCGAGAGGTACTCTTTCGGCGCTTTTAATTAAAAGTATATCTCCGGGCTTTGCTTCTTCTATACCTATCGTAATTTCTTTTCCATTTTCGATTTTAACTGCATGCCGGGGTTGAAGTTCGATTAATTTTTCTATGGCCTCGCCGGTTCTTTTTTTTGCTCGCTCTTCAATGTATTTTCCAATTAAAATGAAGGTGACGATCATAGCGGCTGATTCAAAATAGACATATCCTTCTATTTCTATTTCAAAAAGATAATAACGCAGGGTTTTTGTCAAACTGAAAATAAAAGCAGCACCCGAGCCCAAGGCGATTAAGGTGTCCATGTTTGCTTTGAATATTAAGGCCTGACGAAATGCTGAAGTAAAAAAATTCAATCCGGCGTAAAATAATACAGGTATAGTCAGTAGAAGTAGTATCAGTTCAGAATTTGCAATTCGGACCCAGCCCATGCTGATTGTCATTATTATACTGCTTAGAATTAGTGCGATCAGCAGTTTGGTAAGTGTAATTTGTGGTTTGGATTCTGAGGCATCTTCCACAATATCATAGCCGGCTTTTCGGATTGATTTTCGAATCTCTTTGTAGGAGGTTTTATCAGCATCAAAATCAACAAAGAGTGTTGAAGCGGCATAATTTACATTGGCTTCATTTATGCCTTTAATGCTTTTTGCTGTGGATTCGATCGTCTGAGCACATGCCGCACAGGTCATACCATTGACATGGTAGGTTTTTAGTTTTTTGGATTTTTCTTTTGCAATGGTATCGCTCATTCGCGATTATTATAGATTTCTACGCCTGAATTTAGAAAATCAATAAAATTCTGAATATTTAAATCATAGGCTTTTGGCTGAGCCAAAAGTTCGGCATTTTCATCCAGGAGGCAATAATATGGTTGAGCATTATTGTTAAATCTCACGATTTGTAAATCGGCGTTTTGCTTGCCAATTGTCTTTTTCATTTTATTATCGTATTCCGATCTGTACCATTGATTTTCAGGTAATTCTGTTTTGTCATCCACATAGAGTGCCAGAATTACATACTTCTCTCTAAGTATTTGCAGAACCCTTGGGTCGGACCAGACATTGGCTTCCATTTCCCTGCAATTCACACAGCCATGACCTGTAAAATCCAAAAAAATTGGTTTCTGCAATTGTTGAGAACATTCCTGTGCTTGTTTCAAATCAAAATATCCTACAAGCCCATGTGGTAAATGCAGGAGTTCGGCATGTTTGGGTACGTCGCAAAGATTACCGACCATCTCATTTCCGGCTGAACCGGAACCACCACCATTTTGTCTGATGATTTTAGCCAAATCAAAATCATGCCCATTTTGCGGTGGCAAATACCCTGAAAGTCCTTTTAGGGGCGCACCAAACATTCCAGGTATCAGATATATTACAAAGGCGAATGTCAATAAGGATAAAAGCAATCGGGTAACACTAATTTTTTGACCTTCGTTATCGTGTGGCAATTTGATTTTACCCAATAAATAAAGACCGAGAAAGAAAAAGGTTACAATCCATATTGCTAAAAACACATCGCGGTCTAATATCCCCCAATGATAGGTTTGATCAGCAATACTTAAAAATTTAAAGGCGAAGGCCACCTCAAGGAATCCAAGCACCACTTTCACTGAATTGAGCCAACCGCCGGAAGAAGGCAGGCCTCTCAACCAGGAAGGGAAGGCAGCAAATAAGGTAAATGGGATGGCAAATGCCGTTGAAAATCCGGCCATTCCCACCAATGGCATCATTACTTCGCCTGAAGCAGAAGCTACCAAAATACTTCCGACTATAGGACCAGTACATGAAAATGATACCAATGCCAAAGTGAAGGCCATAAAAAATACTCCTATATATCCTCCTTTATCGGCTTGCTTGTCAATTTTATTTACAAATGAACTCGGAAGGGTAATTTCAAATGCACCAAAAAAAGAAATCGCGAAAATGATGAAAATTAGAAAGAAAGCAACGTTCGGAATCCAGTGGGTACTTAAGAAATTTGCTATTTCAGGTCCGAAAATTAACGAGGTAATAAATCCCAGAAGTATGTAGATCAGTATGATTGAAAAGCCGAAAACCATACTCATTGAGAAAGACTCGGATTTGGATTTACTTCCGTGTGAAAAGAATGAGACCGTCATTGGAATCATTGGAAATACACATGGTGTAAGCAAAGCGATCAAACCAGAACCAAAGGCAATAAAAAAGAATAAGAGTAAATCTTCTTTAGCCTCCTTTTTGTAATCAATGTCTTTTTCTTCAATTGTTCTCGGAAGTTTTTTATCTGTTTCGGCAAGTTCTGAATCAGTACTGTCAAGTGCTTCAGTATCTTCCAAAGTATCAATGCTTACAGGCATTTCATCGAGCTGCTCTTCTCCAAGATCTGCGACTTTGTCCTCTACTAGAGGTTCTTTTTTAGTTATTTCCTCTTTTACATTATCAGAAATCACTTTGACCTTTATCTGATCAAATAAGAAATCCTCTGAAAAGGGAATGCACTTGCCATCAATATCCGTACATACCTGGTAGGAATATTCACCCTCAATTAGGGGCTTAGCCTTAAGGATTTTAACGGTTTGCCGGAACTCGCCCTTTTTCTTAAAATAAGTATAATCCCCTTCCCAGATATCATCATATTTTTTTGAAGGATTGATTGGCCTTATCCCCCCAATGAGTTTATAAGTATTGTTTTCCTTGAAAAAAAACTCTGTAACCTGTGGGCCCAGATTCGGATCGAAATCGGAAGAATACAAATACCAATCGGGGTCGATGGTAGCTTTGAAGATTAATTCAATTTCATCGCCAATTTTCACATTGTTTGCACTTACTTCGGTAGTCCATTTGGCAGGTTCCAGAATTTGGGAAAAACCCGCAATGGCACTAAACAGAAAAAGGAAAAACAAGCTTTGGCGCATTAATTTTCTATGCATAATTGTCAAAACAGAGCCCGAAATTACGAAATCTTAGGACTATATAATGTCTTTAAATAATCAAAGGTTCAATATCAGCTTTTGATCGAAGCAAATGCTTTGTGAAATTCAACAATGGTTTCTATCCCAATGTAATAATTGAATAGGCCATAACTCTCATTTGGCGAATGTATGGCATCTTCATCAAGGCCAAAACCCATCATTACTGTATTTAAACCCAGTTCTTTTTTAAACATAGCCACAATTGGAATACTTCCACCACTTCTCAAAGGAATTGGTTTTTTCCCGAACGTTTTTTCATAAGCCATGCTTGCCGCCTTATAGGCCTCGGAGTCTATAGGCGTAACTGCCGGTTCCCCACCGTGATGTGGTGTGACTTTTACACGAATGCCCTTAGGAGCAATAGACTTAAAATGATTGCTAAAGAGCTCGGTAATTTTTTTTGAATCCTGATGAGGCACAAGCCGCATGGAAATTTTAGCATAGGCTTTTGAAGGAATAACCGTTTTGGCGCCTTCTCCGGTATAGCCTCCCCAAATCCCGTTGACGTCGAGCGCCGGTCTAATGCTGGTTCTTTCAAGTGTGGAATAACCTTTCTCTCCCACGAGATCATCGATTTTTAAATCGTTTTTCATTTTATTGTCGTCGAAAGGAGCTTTTCCCATTTCCTCTCTTTCAAGCGCACTGGCTTCATCGACATCATCGTAGAATCCCGGAATATTTATATGATTGTTTTCATCCTTGAGGGAGTCAATCATTTTGCAAAGGGCATTTATTGGATTGGCGACAGCTCCTCCATAGAGTCCGGAATGCAGATCCCTCGAAGGGCCGGTGAGCTCAACTTCCAAGTAGGAGAGCCCTCTCAAACCTGTGGTAATTGAAGGATTATCATTGGATAGCATGCTGGTATCGGAAATTAAAATAACATCGGCGTCGAGCTTATCCCTGTATTTCTGCACAAACCACTGTAGGTGCTCGGAACCGATTTCTTCTTCACCTTCGAGCATGATCTTAATATTGCAGGGTAGATCACCTTCTTTATTTAAAATCTCAAGTGCTTTTACATGCATGTACATTTGACCTTTATCATCGCATGCGCCTCGAGCATAAATTCTTTCATTTTTAATCACCGGCTCAAAGGGGGGTGAATCCCAAAGCTCAACCGGATCGGGAGGCTGCACATCGTAATGGCCATAAACCAATACGGTTGGTTTGCCGGAGCCCGCTTTTTTCTCAGCATACACGATCGGATTTCCGGGGGTCTCGACTATTTCCACAGAATCGACACCCGCAGCAGTGAGTTTTGCTTTAAGGTATTCTGCGGCTTTTTGAATATCGCCCTTATAGTCTTTGTCCGTGCTTACGGATGGTATCCTTAATAATTCAAGTAATTCTTCTAGAAATCTGTCTTTGTTTTGTTCGATGTAATCGTTCATTCGTATTCGTTTAGGTGCTTAAAAATAAAAAAACCGCTCTGGAAATCCAGTGCGGTTTTAAAATTGGAGGTCAAATTAAACTTAAAAAGTTTGCGTAATGCAAAAACTGTTGCTAAAGGTATGAAAATATTTTTAATTCGAAATCCACAATCTTGGAAATGTGCAAAAAGTTATTCTTTAGAATATAATTTACCCAGTTTATTATGCAAGATTAAATGATATTCATTTTCATTATAGATTATCGCATTTTTTAAGTTGTAGGAAGAAAAAATGATATTTGGCTCAAATTCCCTCATAAGCTTTGCAGACTCATATTTTACACTAATTTGGTTGAATTTCTTTTTCTCATCCCATAGGTAATACCAAAAAGGATATTCCCAATCGTCAAATTTTAATTCCAGGCCTATGAATTTAGGATTAGTTTTTCTAATGATTTTTTCCATTTCAAGGAAATCATTTAAAAGCTCTTTTTTTGGAACAAAAAGCATTTCTTTCTCAGTCAAACTAAAAATGTATCTATCATCATTAGGCAGCAATGATCGTTTTCCATGATCTATTAATGGATTAATAGAAAAAATAATTAAAGAAAGGCCAATTCCCCAAATAAGGTATTTAGATTTGCTAAACATCAAAGAAAATGCAATACCGGCAAGTGCTATAAGCCCCATTAATTGTCTGTTATGCCATGGCTGCCATTTTAAAAGTATTGAAAAGAGTAAATAGGCGCTAATTGTAATTGCAAGTAAAGTCCATATTTCATTCGTCTTATCAATTTTTGGGTGAAATAATAATAATATCATCATTATTATGATAGTGATATGCAAAGGATTGCTTTGAAAATCTTCTGAACTATTGCTATGATGATATTTTGATTGCCACCAAAAGGTGTTTTGCCAGGATTTATTAGGATTATCGGCCTTCCAATTGAATGCCTCATGAATGTCATAAACAAAATGCCTTAATTGATAATTAAATTTTTCAAACCGTTCAATTTTCAAATTCAGATAATTTTCAGTCAACATTAAGTTTTGAGATGAATTCTTAACTACTCCTGAAAAAACAGTGCTTATCGACGGTTTTTCAACAAAAAATCCTTTGCCACCAAAAGGGCTGTCAAAAACCAGGTAGTTTCGAGCCCAATAGCCAATATTGAGAAAAACAATAAGTCCGATAATGATAAAGAACTGTTTATTAGGTATTTCTTCTTTCCATTTTTTTATCATCGTATAGGCAAGATAAATCGCAAATGGAATTAAGAATATATAATTAGTGCCTTTTGTTAAAACTGCAAACCCAATTGATAAACCAAGAAAAATACTACTTGAAATACTATAATTAACACGGAATTTTTCTAAGAAATAAAATGAACAAATTAAGAAAAATGCCGCAACCAGGTCATTTTGTGTAGAACTTGTTTGAAGGATAAGCATCGGCATAGTAGCTGAAAATAATACAGCGAGCCATTTAGCATTTCCCTTTGGACTGTAGATTTTTGTTATTCTAAATACGGCGATTAGAAATCCTATTGAAAATAGCCATTGGACCAAATTGAATCCGAAATCATCACCGCTTAAAAGGTAAAAATGCATTCCCACATATTCCGCATAAGGCGTCATGTAAATTTGTCTGGTATTTGTTGTGGCGAAATGATTTAAGGAATCATTTTGGATCCATTGAAAAATCCTGGGCAAATGGTAAGTCATCGAATCCCAGTTATAAGGAGGGGTATAGGCTACGATAATTAATGTCACTGAATAAAGCAATATAATCCAAACTATGACCAGATATGGGAAAGCGGATTTAGGGAAATTGACTTTAATTTTTAAATCTTTCCAGTATTTATTTTTAAATATTAAAACAAGCAGGAATATATCAATGCATAGCCATAAAAGCTTTATGCTGGTTTTGTTAATAAAATGTATCGCAGACAATAATTCCGAGCCAAGATATAAGGAAAGAGAAACGATCAGAATTGATTCTAATACCGGATATTCATTGGTATTTCTTGATTTCAGGATGAGGAAAACAGAAATCAATGCAATGAAAAATAGAACTATTGACATCTCTGAATTGATTAAATAGGCTTTTTAAGCCGGTTTCCTCATTAATGCATATTGATTCATACCAAGTTGAAATTTCTGATATTTTATCATTTCAAATCCATTTTTTTCAGCAAGCTCTGTAATTTCCTTTTTATTCCAGTAATGTTTGTGCTCCTCTATATTCTGCTTTTCCAGAATTCCGATATTGGCTAGTAATTCCAATAGTGGCTTTGAAGCAGGTGTCGGAGTCGTTAAAAAAATCGTCCCACCATTTCTCAATTTTGTTTGAAATTTTTCAAATATTTTGAAAACTTCATCATAATCTATATGCTCAATAACTGCAAGACTAATTATTGAATCAAAGGTTTTGCCCTCCATGGGACTGTGATCGTAGTTTACGATTGTATATTCACCTTTGACGAATGGTTTTAATTCACCTTCATTCCCTCCAAAATCAAGCACATCACCTTTTATATATCGCTTCGCTTTACTAAACCTCATGTTTTGCAAAAGCTTTTCAAAAGGATTTTTTGTATTAATCATATCACCTTGATTATTTGAATAAATTATATTTAAGCATACAATACAGGGCCCGAATTGCGTCTTTCATGCCTATTTTCTTTCCTTCCTCATAGGTTCTTCCATAATAAGAAATACCTACTTCGTAAATCCGGATTCCTTTTAATTTGGCAATTTTTGCCGTGACTTCCGGTTCAAAACCAAATCTTTTTTCTTTTAGGTCTATGGTTTTAATTATTTCAGCCTTGAATAGTTTATAGCAGGTTTCCATATCTGTGAGATTCAGATTGGAAAGCATATTGGATATTGTAGTCAGTACTTTATTGCCGATGGAATGCCAAAAGAATAGAATTCGATGTGGATTATTACCCATAAATCGGGAGCCATAGACGACATCAGCAAAACCCTCAAGCACGGGTTTTAATAATTGATTATACTCCCTTGGATCATACTCAAGATCTGCATCCTGAATTATAATATAATCTCCACTGGCTTTTTCTATTCCCGTATGTAAAGCAGCTCCTTTTCCTTGATTTTTTTCGTGTTTGTAAAGCTGAATATCAAGTTTTGAACTTTTTTGGTACTCCTGAATTTTTTGTAAAGTATCATCGCTTGAGCAGTCATCTACAATAATGAGCTCTTTTCCAATATTGGCCTCAAGTTGAACTTCGCCGATTTTATCCAGTATCAAATGAATTGTGGGCCCTTCATTGTATGCCGGAATTACAATTGAAAGTTTTTTTTCCAATACTATTCTCTTTTTCTCAATCTTATATTCGCCTTACTCTCCTCACCTTTCAAAATCCTTCTGAGATTTTTTTGGTGGGTGAGCATAACGATGGCGAACATCGCAAAGCCAAAAATAATGAGTGCCGGCTCTTCGGGGTTAAATCTCGGCAACATTAGCAATACGGGAAAGGCAAGAGTGCCAATCATTGAGCCTAGGGAAACATATTTGGAAAGAATTAATACAAGAATAAAGATTCCTACACATAGTAATGCCACATTGAGTTGAATGGCCAACACCATCCCAAATAGTGTTGCAACGCCTTTTCCGCCTTTGAAATTGGCATATATAGGAAACACATGGCCTAATACGGCCGCCACTCCATGTAATAATTGATAAAGAATCAGGTCATCGGCAGGAATTATATCCCAGATCACCAGAAACCAAGGAAGAGAACTTGCCGTCCAGCCTTTCAAAATATCTATGGCCATTACTATGGAGCCTGCCCTTTTGCCCAAAACTCTAAAAGTATTGGTGGCCCCGGCATTGCCGCTTCCATAATCGCGGACATCAATGCCAAAAAAGGCTTGTCCATACCAAACCGCCGATGGAATCGAACCCAGTAAATAGGCTGCGATTATCGTCAGAATAACAAAAAACAGGGAATCCAATAGTTCGATATTCACGAAAGTAATTAGCGTTTAGTTTCTCAGCGAAGTGCAATAATACGGATTTTGAGCATGTTTTCCCAAAATCACAAAATTAAAAACCGTCCCAATCATCCTCTTCATCGCTTTCAAATGGGTCGGCTTCTTCCTTTTTCTTTTTAGCCTCTTCTTCTTTTTTCTTCTTCTCTTCTTCCTCTTTCTTTTTCTTTTCTTCTTCTTCTTTGGCTTTCAATTCTTCCGCTTCTTTCTTTTTTCTTTCTTCCTCTTCCTTAGCTTTTAATTCCTCTGCTTCTTTTTTCTTCAGCGCTTCTTCCTCTTTTTCTTTTTTATCATTGATAATCTCAACAGATTCATCATCTCCACCAAAACCCCAACCGGAATCATCATCTTCATCTTCGATTACAATTTTTTTCTTTTCTTCTTCTTCCCGGGCTTTTTGCTCAGCAGCTTCTCTTTCCTTTTGCTCTTGCTCTTCCCGCACTTTTCGGTCAGCTTCTTCTATGGCTTTGCGTTCTGCCTCTTCTCTTGCCTTTTTCTCTGCTTCTTCTTGCTTTCTGAGTTCTTCAGCTTCTTTTGCCTTTTTCTCTTCTTCTTCTTTTAATTTTCTTTCTTCTTCCTTTTTGGCTTTTAATGCCTCGGCTTCTTTTAGTCTTTGTGCTTCAGCCTCCTGTTCTTTTTTATCATTGACAATCTCTACTGACTCATCATCATCATCAAATCCCCATCCTAAATCATCATCCTCTTCTTCAACTACTATTTTCTTCTGCGCTTCTTCCTTGGCCTTTTTCTCGGCTTCTTCCCGTGCTTTTTTCTCAGCCTCTTCTCTGGCTATACGGTCTGCTTCTTCTTTGGCTTTGCGCTCAGCCTCTTCTCTTGCTTTGCGTTCTTTTTCTTCTCTTGCTTTTCTTTCGGCCTCTTCTTTTGCCTTGCGCTCTTCTTCTTCCTTATCCTTTACAATTTCTACCGAATCATCATCTCCACCAAAACCCCAACCGGAATCATCATCCTCTTCTTCAACAACAATTTTTTTCTCTTCTACTTTCTTGTCATCCTTCGACTTAATTTCTATGCTTTCTTCTTCATCATCGCCAAATCCCCAACCGGAATCCTCCTCCTCTTCCACAATAATCTTTTTCTCTTCCGGCTCTTTATCCTTTTTAGACTTTATCTCTACTTTTTCTTCCTCATCACCAAATCCCCATCCCAGATCATCATCTTCTTCTTCAACTACAATTTTGTCTTCTTTTTCTTTTTTATCTGATACTATTACCGGTTTTTCTTCCTTTTCACTTCCAAAACCCCATCCATCATCATCTTCTTTTGGCTCATCACCAAATCCCCAGCCGCTATCCTGTTCTTCTTCTTTTGGTTCATCAACAAGAATCGGTTCTTTTTTAGATCGTTTTTCTTTTACTCTTTTTTCTTTTTTCCTCTTCTCTTCTTTAGGCGGAGCTCCGATTATGTTGGATTCCTGCGATTCATCCCCCCAGCCCCAATCTTCGTCTTCTTCTTCCTCAGGCTCAGATCCACCAAATGGGACTGATTCAATGTTTTCTTCCTCCTGCCCGGTTTCTGATGGTACAATCTGATCTGAATTGTCTTTTTCTTCTTCTATTGGCACGCCCCAACCATCATCGTATTCCTCTTCTGTGCCCCATCCCGACTCTTCTTCAATGGGATCTTCTTCCCATCCTGACTCGGAACCGCTGTCATTGAATTCTTTTCCACCCACGTATTTGTCTTCAACTTCGGGTTTGCTCACTTTTAAGTTTATATCCTGATCGCTTAGCATTCTACCCAAATAGGTTTCATTGTAGTATTTGATGTAATCGCTCACTTCGTATAAATCAGCAGAAGCCAGATATATTTCACCTTGTGAGGTACCACTTTCAGGTGTCTTGGATTTTGATTCTATTATTTCATTATAAACATGGTTAGATGAAAATGTTGACAATCTTCCGTCGTCATATGAAAAGTAATACCAGCAGCCAGGCATCAATTCAATAAAAAGATTTACTATTTCATCTTCATAAATTTTCTTTATTTCATAATAACCCCTGATTCGCCCGTTAATATCGTTTTTACCGATACTCGAAATACCTACCGTATCTCCTGAGTACAAGGCGCCTTCTTCTTTATGCCATTTTAAATCGAGATCGGAAAATAAAATACTTTTATTGAATTTGCCGGAAACAGCATGAAGTGGGATGTATTCTAAATACAATTGCTCATTGTAATTTTCAGCAGCTTTTTCACCTATCATTTGACTCAGTTTGTAAATCACTTCATAGCTGCTTTTCGAAGCTTCTTTAAGATTGTCAACATATTGTGTGCTTTCCGACATGTCCTTACCCATAGCATTGAGTGCCGGTCCGGGAATTGGAAAATTCAAATAGGTCAGGGTATTAAAAGTGTAATTTCCACTATCGATATTAACACGGCCTTTTCCATATGATTTGGCGCTTATCTCAATTGGCATATAGCCATAGAGATTAAATTCGCCTTCAAATTTTACAATAGAAGAGGAATCGTTAAATGAAAATAAATTCCCGCTATTGGTTTCTCCTGAAAGTTTTTCCTTGCTTCCCACTTCGAAAACACCGGTTTCAGCATCGATGGCCAACAAGCCGGTTACTTTGAAAATATCGGGGTCTTCATCCATTCTTTTGCTCGACAGCAAGGTATAATACATTTGAGATTCTCCGCCATCGACATGGATACCTGTGGTAAGCATTGGTTCGTCTTCCTCCAATTCTCTTTCATCCTTAAGCTCAATTTGAATGTCATAAGGATCGCCGTTGTAAACAAAAGGCAGCCAGTCGTTAAATTCATCTGAATGGGTCAAATCCAACCTTATCTCGCCGTTAAAATTCAGATATGGCTGATTGGCATATACAGCAACATCTCCCTGGTAAAGAATTTTAGGAGCGATATAAAAATTGGCATCTTCTTCAATATAACTTTCGGCAGAAGTGACTGAATCGGATTTGCGTTTTCCTTCTTCTGCAGGAATCTGAAACATTCCTTCAAAAAGAATATTCATGGTGTCTTTGGCACTATTAACATAAACATAGCTAGCATCGGCATCAAATTTTGTGCGTGTATAAATATCTACTTCCGCATTATTCAAATAGTGATATTTTTCATGGGCATCCATTACAATACTCGCATTGCTGAGCGGTTGAATCAGGGTGCTTTCGTCAATAATGATGGTACTATCACCGGGAGTAATAAAAGCATCGGCCACATAAACACCCGGAACACCTTTAACCGTCAACATTGAGGCCACAGCATCATAAACTGCTGATTCTCCACTGAAAGCCAGAGAGTCCTGATCTTCGAGTGTAGAATAGAAATATGAATTTTCGATGTCCACATAGTCCGGTTTCACCATGGTAAATGTTTGTTTATCCAAATCCCAGGTTCCTACAGGTATGGAGGTTTTATAGGCCATCAATGGCAAGGATATGACCGCATCCCCTTCTTTTTCAGGTTCCAGACGGGCCGTATTTTTATCAAAATCGAAAAAAAGCTTGGCATCGTGAGCGGTGAGGGCAAAGGTATCCTGGTCATAGGCTTCGATAAAGAAATCTGCATCTCTTGCAGTAAAGCTGTTTTTTGAAAATCTGAAATTCTGCGATCGCGAGTCGGTTCCCTGAGTACGCACATCTCCAATTCCAAACATTCCTTTTTTTGAGATCATGGCGGCACCTTCCAATTGGGCTTTGCCATTGTACAAATCCACCATTTCGCGGCCTTTGGAGTTTATAATATATCTTTCATTTGAAGCCATCAAAACAGCTCTGGCATCAGCACTTTTTGCATCCGGGTAATCACCGTATTCTGTTTCTCCTGCTTTTACATCCACAACCGCATCCTGCACAACCATTGAATCCTGATAGAAAATGACATTTTTAGCATCTGTTGTAGAGGTGAGATAATTGAATGTGCCATCGCCATTTAGTCCTTTGGTATTCATTTTCACCTCATTGTAATAGCGCGCTTCTTCGTTGCCAAAAACAGGATAGCCTTCCTCGGGCAATTGATAGGTAAAACCAAGTGACAGGTCCTTATTTACAATTAATTCTGTTTCAAAATCAGGTATGATTCCTCCCGAATGAAATGTTCCCTTAACATTAATCACACTTGGGTTATCACTTGCGAGGGTGTCAATTTTAAACTTGGGGATTTCAAAGTATACTTTCCTGTCATAAGACCCTCCCAAAATATCCGGGTCATCAAAATAGACATAAGAAGGCTTGGTAACATCCAGTATGGGGTATTGAGGCAAGTCATGTCTTCCTGACTTATTGTTCGGTTCGTTGAGATAAAACATTCCACCTGTATTTTCTACTTCACCACCTAGAATTTTTCTTTCCGAAGATTCCCCGGTCGAATCATTGGATAAATTGAATCGAATAGAATCAATCTGGTTGAGATTCATGGTGAAATCATCATAATTGAAATCAAAATTCTTTCCTTTTACACTGTAATTACCGGCTCTTATTTCCCCGTTAAATGTAAAATTTCGGTTTTCTTTCAACACAACTTCTCCACTGTCGGGTTTGTAATAAACTTTCAATGCCTTACTTACAATTTCTCGTTCAACCCCTCTAATTATCAATGCATTAGAATCCAATTGAAGAGTAATATTCTGACCTGTTGGAGAAATTGAATACCACTCCATATTATCGTAATCCTCTTTTTTGAAATTAGAATTGTAAGCGTGTTTTGTTTTAGAATTTATTCTTATCAAACCGGTATGCTCATCAAATTCCAGATAGCCTTTCCCGGCTGCCCTTTTTACAGCCGATTTCATTATTTCCGGTTTAATTTTATAAGCTTCGGCCAGTTCAAAAAAGGAGAATTCCTCCATTCTTTTCTTCAAGGAAAAGTAAGCCGCAACCTGCACCGGATGAAATTGATTTATTCCTTTCACTCTGAGGTATTCCTGATCATCAAAATTATCCAGCGATCGCACCACTGCCGGTACGTCTGACCTGCCGTTTATTATTCCAAAATTTATTTCCTGTGAGTTCAGATCCCAGCTGAGTTTATCGGCTTTGATGTCCACATTGTGATAGGAATCGATCATGGGCCTGTCCTGGAATGTTCCTTTTTCCCAATAGAGCGTCAAAAATGAATTGGACATGTCATAATTAAGTTCCATGGAAGGATGCATGAGTGAGTCCCTGTTTTGATATATTACCAAATCCACTTTATGTGATTTAAGTAAAGTATCGCGCACATAAAATCGAGGCGAGCTTCCTTTTAATACAAGTTCATTATCTCTTTCTATTTCAATATAGTTTTTACCGAGGTCAAGACCCTGCGTATTAATCTTGTCTCCAAGCAAGGTAAAACCACCAATGAGTTTTACACCCTCTCCAATATTTTTGTATTCGTAATTACTTTTATAGGATCTGAAAACGGGGTATTTCCTTCCGGGTGCTTCGGGAGCTTTACTTTTAACAGTAAATGAACCACTTATATCTTCATCGAAAAGATCAGAAAAGGAGAGCAGTGCATTTTCAGCCGATATTGACGGTGAAATCGTATTAAATGCAAATTTGCTAAATGTGATTTCAGCTTCAGATTCGTAATCACCCAATGGAATAATTATTGCCATTGAACCGGTGTCACCTACAAAATTTCTGCTTCCGAAGACATAAGTACCGCTCACATTTTGCAATTCAAATGTGTCATAGGGACTGAAAAACTCAAAATCGGCGTTTTCTATTTTTATAGTTGCACCTTCTATTGCAGGCAAATCAGCTGCCGGTGCGGGAGAAGCAAATGGATCCTCAAAGGCTCCGTAATTATCCAGGTTTTCGTCATCATCAAAATTGGCCAGCGATTCATCTTTGTCATCCCAGGAATCATCGTCCCAGCTGTCATCGTCCCAGGAATCATCATCCCAGCTATCATCGCTCCAATCATTATCGCTCCAGTCATCCTCTGACCATTCTTCTTCGCTTTCTCCGGTTTCGCTAAGGCCCTCATCAAAATCATCTTTTAATGCTTCTTCAACTTCTTGCGGAATAATAGGATCAATAAAGGAAGGAGCATCTACGTATTCAAAAACGAAATTACTTCCTTCGGGAATGGATAAAACATTGTATTGATGGTAGTAAAGTGCTCCGTGTTGGAAAAGGTTTCTGGAAGTTATAAAATAGCGAAGCAGGTCTTTTGGGTCTTCTGCATTTTCAACAAGTTTTTGGGCCACGTCAAGGAATTCACTCAGATTTATTTTCTCAGCAAATTCACCATATACGCCATTGTAAAGCGCATTATAAAAAACAACGAAAAATGGATTTACAGGGTATTTTCTGTCTCTAAACGTTTTGGAAATAGTTATGACCTTATCCTGATCCTCGGAGTTCAGATCAAACCAAACCGAGGCGAAATTATTGGATGTTGAGTCACCAATATTACCCCATTGCTTTAATAGTGAGTCTGCCTGCTCTACAAACAAAGATGGATCCTCCGATAAGTAAATGTATTGTGATTTTGCACTTATCGAGACCAAAACGAAAATTATCGATATGATCAGGGATTTTTTCACCTTATTTTATGAAGCTCCAAAGCTGCCCAGTTATTTTTAGTTTTCGTTTTTATGACCTCTAATCCAAGATTTTTAGAAAAATATTGCATTTCCGGAATATCTTCCTCAAAAAATCCACTAATCATTAAAGTACCACCCGGTCGTAAACAGTTCAAATATACGGGAATATCTTCTTTTAAGATATTTTTAGTGATATTGGCCAGTATCAAATCATAGTCCTTTTGATCATAAGGCAATTTTTGGGCATCACCTTTAAAAACGTTTGTTTTTGTACAATTATTCAATTTCAGATTTTCAAGACTATTATTGAAAGCCCATTCTTCCACATCGAAACCGCTTACTTTTTTGGCACCCAGTTTTTCTGCAAGGATCGATAAAAGCCCGGTACCACAACCCGCATCCAATACATATTGATCTTCTATATGCTTTTGGAGCATTAATTGTGCCATTTGATAGGTCGTAGCATGGTGTCCTGTTCCAAATGACATTTTAGGTTCAATTATTATTTCAATATCAAATTTATCTGAAGTAGGGTGAAATGGGGCTCTGATTCTTAGTTTGTTATCAATTTCTATTGCTTCAAAAGAGGATTCCCAGGTTTCATTCCAGTTCTTTTCTTCAACTTTTGAAATATTTACCTGAATGCCCTCATCATTTGTAAACTCCTTTAGAAAATCAGATATAATATCCTTTTTAAAATGCTCAGATCTGATAAAAGCTTCTATTTCATTATCGGAATGTTCGATTATGCCTTCAAAACCGTAATTATCAAGAAGGATACTTAAATATTCGGGGAGAGGATTATCTGATTTAATCCTGAGGCTATAAAATTCGGGCATCTTATTGACAGCCTGCAAAAGATGCAGTTTCAGTGAAATAAATACTGAAATCAGCCATTCCGGCTTCTTTTTCGAAATATATGCTAAAGTCAGCCATGCCCCGATTGTTTACAAAATACCACAAACCCGCCTTATCAGCATAGGTGCGGCTGTATTCTTCATAAATCAGCATTTGTGCAAATGCCTCTGATTCCTCCTCGTAAACTGTGTAATGCGCAAGATTGCGGTCTTCCCTTTCGATATACACGGCACCTTTTAATTCGCAAAAGGTCTGAGTTTTTTGATGTAGTATTTCTGTCGAAAAAAAATTATGCAATATGAGAAGGTATATAAACATTAAAATGATTTTGCTATATCCACAAAGCCCCTTGATTTCAAAGAAGCGCCGCCGACCAGTCCACCATCTACATCTTCACATGCAAAGAGCTCCCTGGCATTGTCAGGTTTTACACTTCCTCCGTAAAGGATGCTAATATTCTGAGCAGTTTCTATGCCATATTTTTTAGCGATCATTGAACGAATTTCGCGATGCATTTCCTGGGCTTGCATGGGACTTGCCGTCAATCCGGTTCCTATAGCCCAAATTGGTTCATAGGCAATGATTATTTTTTCGAAGTCCAGTTTAGATAAATGAAAGAGGCTCTCCTCAATTTGAGAAGACACATAGACATTTTGCGTCCCTTTTTCCCTAATTCCAAGAGGCTCTCCACAACAGAAAATTGGCCTCAGATTGTGCTTTAAGACCGCATCTACCTTTTTTTTGATGGTTTCGTTGCTTTCATTAAAAATTTCTCTTCTCTCGCTGTGTCCCAATACCACATGACTGAGATTTATCCCCTTGAGCATAACAGGAGAAACTTCCCCGGTAAATGCACCAGAATCTTCAAAGTGGCAATTTTGGGCACCAACATAAATATTTTTATTTCCGGTGGCCAGTTTCTGTACTTCAAAGGCATGGGTAAAAGGAGGAATTAATATAATATCGACATCGGAATTTAATTCTGAAGCCGCCATATTAATAATTTCAGAGCTGAGTTTATTTCCCTCTTCTCTATTGGTATTCATTTTCCAGTTTCCTGCAACAGTGTTTCTTCTCATAATTAATTAATAAGGCATCAAATTTAGTAATTTTGTGTTCTGACTAACAGAAGAAATTCAAAACAGAGCGTTAATTTGATAGAAACACTGGCAATAAAAGATAAGAAGGAGGAAAAGGCAGTCCTGGTATCTTTAATCGTACGAAATGAAACGGAACTTCAGGCAGAAGAATATTTGGAAGAACTTGCTTTTTTGGCGAAAACAGCAGGCATTTCAACTTACAAAAAATTTACTCAAAAAGCAGACCTGCCACACGTTTCTACCTATGTTGGTAAAGGAAAACTGGAAGAAATCAATGAGTATATTATTTCCAATGATATAGATACGGCAATTTTTGATGATGAATTGACACCATCCCAGGTACGGAACCTCGAAAATAAATTGAAAATCAAGATCTACGACAGGAGTTTGTTAATTCTTGACATTTTTATGCTGAGGGCCAAGACAGCGCAAGCTAAAACCCAAGTAAAACTAGCGAGATACGAATACCTGATGCCACGCCTTACACGCATGTGGACTCACCTTGAAAGACAAAGAGGAGGAACCGGAACGAGGGGAGGGGCCGGTGAAAAGGAAATTGAAACCGATAGAAGGATTATTCGAAACCAGATTAGTCTATTAAAGAAAAAGCTTGAAAAAATAGAACAACAGGGGATTACACAAAGAAAAAGCCGGCAAAATATGGTTCGTGTGGCTTTGGTAGGTTATACCAATGTGGGCAAATCGACCTTAATGCGAATTTTGTCTAAGGAAAATGTTTTTGCAGAGGACAAACTCTTTGCGACAGTTGATTCAACAGTTAGAAAAGTTGTTTTGGATAAAGTTCCTTTTTTACTAACCGATACCGTAGGATTTATAAGAAAACTTCCCACCTCTTTGATTGAGTCATTTAAGTCCACACTAGATGAAGTAAAAGAGGCGGATATATTGCTCCATGTAGTGGATATTTCGCATCCGGGTTTTGAAGAACAGATGGAAGTGGTAGATAAAACGCTACAGGAAATAGGAGCGGGCGATAAGAAAACCATTTTGGTTTTTAACAAGATCGATAATTATACATACGATCCTGAGGACCGTCCTTTTGACGAAAACACACCTGTACCATTGGAAGAGCTGAAAGAAAGCTATCTCAGTAAATCTCACAAAGAGGCTATTTTTATTTCAGCAGCTAAAAAACAAAATATCAAAGAGTTGAGGGAGATCTTAGCAGATAATGTTAAGGAGAGGCATTATATGATCTTTCCTAATTACGCGGGAAGTTAAAAGTTAGAAGTATAAAGTTAAAAGTTGCAAATATTCAGTTTGAAGCTTTTGCCATATTCTTTTTAGATGATTTAATTATTGCAATTAGCATATAAATAATCTGTTTATTTTGGCTTTTCAACTCAGTATATTGACACTTTTCCAAATAATCAGCACATTTTAATAAATCTAACCAATATATAGTTTCATTTGCTTCCTTAAGAGCAATTGCAAGTTTATGAATAAAGTCTTTTTTACTTTCCGCAAATTCCGATTCTCGGATTAATGCGCCAATGCTAGTACTACTACGTAAAAACTGTTTTGAAATAATATATTCCTTGTTACTTTGAAGCTTCTTGAAAGTCTTTAATGAATTTAAAGCGAAGTCAAAACTTTTTTCTTTTATCTTTTGCGGCATTTTTTATCTAATGACACATTTTTTAATTCAAAGTGTAAAGACTAATGTGTGGACTTACGAAATTAATTAGCGTTAGTGGAATTTCATTTAGTAAAATCTTTAATCTTTAAACTTTTCACTTTTCACTTTTCTCTTTAATTCTCCATAGAAGTTAATTTCTAAATTTTGTAGCGATCTTTTCAATTAATGCATACATAAGAAACCCCCAAGGTGCAGCATGAAATAAGAAATCAAAATAATCTTGAGCTTGCATGCCTACGGCGCCACCCATAATCCATTTGATCTTGCCCCAGATATGCGGTTCGGGTGTAAAAGGTGCCAGGCCTAATGTAAGAGAAGAAAGTAAGCCGATTAAAATTTTGGAATTATTTTTTTGAATCATTCATTTATAATTTGGAACAATTTTAATTCAAAAGTATTTCAATGAAGTAACAAAGGTTACATTTGAGATGCTGAAAGATGAAGACTTTTGCATCAATAATTTAAAAATCGAAATCAAATGAGCATAGAAAAAGCAATACAAGAAGGAGGCGCATTAATTGATGTACGGACATCCATGGAATTTCAGTCGGGAAGTGTTGCAGGTGCAATCAATATTCCGCTCAACGAGGTGCCGCATAGACTTGAAGAATTAAAGGAAATGAATCAACCCCTGATTTTATTCTGTAGAAGCGGAGCGAGAAGCGAACAGGCCAGAGGTTATCTTTCTGCTCAGGGTTTAGACTGCTATAACGGCGGTTCATGGACAAATGTGAATCACATGATCTCAAATTTGAATTAGAATGGCAGGTAAAAGTTTTTCAGAACTGGTGAGTTCGGACAAACCCACTTTGATTGATTTTTCAGCTGAGTGGTGTGGGCCCTGTAAAATGCTGGCGCCGATCTTGCAGGAATTAAAAAAAGACATTGGAGATACGGCAAGTATTATAAAAATAGACGTTGATAAAAACCCGCAATTGGCCTCAAAATTTCAAATTCAGGGTGTCCCCACTCTGATGATATTTAAGAATGGGGAAATGAAATGGAGACAATCGGGAGTAATTCCTGCCTATCAACTCAAAAATCTTTTGGCCCAGTATCAATAAAACCCTGGATATAATTTTAGATTAAAGTACTTTCTGTATCGTTTTTCGATATCCGGAAGGGCTTTTCCCGGTAAATTTTTTGAATTGATTTACAAAGTGCGAGTAATTATTAAAACCACTTTCAAAACTGACCTCAGTTATTCCAATCTCTTTTTCTGTCAATAGTTTTGAGGCGTGAACCAAGCGGTATTCATTTAAGAATTGTGTAAATGTTTTATCTGTGATTTTTTTGAAATAACGGCAAAAAGAGGGCACTGTCATGCTAACCAAATCAGCTATTTCATTTAATGTTATAGGTTTTTGGAAATTTTCCTTTACGTAATTCAAAACTTTGTTTAAACGGTCATTATCCTGAGGTGATGATACAAGTAAAAAGCCATTGGCATTGAGTATTTTGTAATTCCTTGAATTGGATAAATCTCTTAAAATCTCGAGAAGCAAGAGGATTTGTTCAAATTTATCTTTGTTCACCAATTGCAGGATCTTCTCTCCAATAATGTTTTTGTCCTCTTCACCAAAAGATAGTCCTTTTTTGGAGCGCTCAAATAGATTGTTGATTCCTTTCATTTCGGGGATGTTAAAAAAATCATCGCCCAAAAAGTTGGGAAGCATTTGAATCACAGTTTCACTTTCACTACCACTCAAGCGATTGGTAAAACCCTGGTGAGGCAAGTTCGAACCAATCAATACCAACTCGCCTCCATTAAAATAGGACAGATGACTTCCTATATGTCTTTTACCACTACCTTCTTTGACATAAACCAATTCCAATTCCGGATGATAATGCCAAAATGGCCTTGTATTTCTGTTAAATTTATCAAAATGTCGCACGAGCATCGAGCCTTCATGGGGCATTACTACTTTTTCGAGCTGTGGATTGGTCAATTTTGTATTTATCATATTCATTTTATACACAAATAGCCTGTTTATAATGCAATATTAATCATATTATATGTTATTTATTCTATATTATGTTAATATACCATATAAATTGGTGAATTGTCTTGTATTTAGGCTCTATAAGGCTTACTACCTTTGAAGAGTCAATTAAACTTATATACTATGAAAAATGCGATGAAAATTCTATCGATCTTATTGCTGGCAGGATCGCTTACTTTATCGAATGCAAAAGCCAACAATAAAATTAATGTAAACATAAAAGATCAAACCAAGGTCCAGGTCGAGTTGACGGAATTTGGTGATAACTATTCAATTGAAATCAGAAATTCCATTGGAGAAAGTATTTATGAATCTCACAACCTGAGCATTGTAAATCTGAAATTTTCCGTGGATCTTTTAAATCAGGAAAAAGGTTTGTACCATTTGATTGTGAAAAATGATGTTCGGATGAAAAAGGTCCCAATACTTATTGGTGATCAGCATGTATCAATAAATACGAATCAAATTAAAACCACTTTTTTCCCTCAACTCGAAAAGAATGGCAATTCGGTTCTTGTAAAAGTAATCTCCAATGGAGAGAGCGATTTGCAAATGGACATTTCGAATGACCTGGGAATAAATCTTTATCATACACAAATTGGAGGTCAAAATGGTATGATAGGAAAGAAGTTCTGGTTTGAGCCCGGTGATTATATTGTCACTTTCAACAGCAACGACTACCAATTCCAGAAGGAATTGAACATTAAGTAAGTTTGTTTTTTATCATGATTGCGAAAAGCCTTTTCATTTTTGGAGGGGCTTTTTTTGTTATAATACCTCAATTCTATTTCTGTATTGTTCAATTTTCCCTTCTCTTTCCAATTGCTTTAACAATCTGGAAATGACGACCCTTGAGGTGTTGAGTTCATTGGCAATTTGTTCATGTGTTTTATGGATTTGGTACGAACCACTGGCCTGTTTACTATCCAAAAGAAATTTGTACAAACGCTGATCCATCTTCATAAATACCATTGAATCAATGGCGTTTAGTAATTCATCAAAACGGAGCTGATAGGCTTTAAAAATGAACTTCTTAAAATTTGGATATTTAATAAGCCAATCATCAAGATATTGCATAGGCACCATCCAAAGCACAGAATCTTCTTCTGCAACAGCTGAAAAATTACTTTTTTTTCCTTCTATACAGCAGGTTATGGACATGGCACAGGTTTCACCACCTTCCAGATAGTACAAAAACATTTCATGCCCATCGTTATCATTTCTGCTGATTCTAAGATTCCCGGAAATCACAAAAGGTACATCTTTTGTTTCGGAACCCTGATGAATTAAAATCTGTCCTGCCTGCACTTTTTTTTGTCGACCTACAGATTTTATTTCTTCGATCAGCGCTTCACTAAAACCTGAATATTTAAATATTTTATCGATGTCTTTTGTCATAAATGGGTATGAATGAAGTTCAAAAATAGGCTTATTATGAATTTACACTTAATATTTAGAAATTTTGTTCTGCCCGTATGAGAATTGGCCTCATTTTCAATTGATACCTACATAAACCAAATGGTACATACAGACAGGCAGGGACGTTTCCTCGCCATGAATTGAACGAAGTTCTAATTCAAGGCAAAACTTTAGATACAGGTTCCCCTCCTACATCACTTGGTGATTCCGGTCGGCAGGGATTCCTGGTGAGGCCACTTTGGCGAGCAGGGAACTTTCCTTGCCATACATAGAATAAAGTTCTACTTCATGGCTAAACTTTAGATACAGGTACCCACCCTATAACAATTCGTGTTTCCGGTCGGCAGAGATTCCCTCCCTTATCATTTCAAATAACAAGTTGTCTGAAGCACTCTTTTTGCTAATTTTGACGGATTAATATGGCCCCGTAGTTCAATGGATAGAATAGAAGTTTCCTAAACTTTTGATACAGGTTCGATTCCTGTCGGGGCTACAAAAAAACCTAAACTTTAGATACAGGTTCCCCACCTTCATCAATTGTGATTCCGGTCGGCAGGGACTCCTGGTGAGGCTACATTTCTATTCATCCTTTTCCCGTTTTCGCTGCTCGAGCAAATCGATAAATTCTATGGCATTTAACCTGATATTGCTTAAGAAGGGTATATAATTCTGATAAATCATAATGTACTGATAGGCTACCCTGTTTTTGTAATCGTTGCTCGTTTTAATATAGTCGTAGTACTCCTGATTTGGATTTCCTGTTTGAATGGTATAAAACCATTCATAATTATCACGCCAGTGTTTTAGCACGTCAAAAATGTCATCCTCTATACTTGATCTTATCAAGGGAAGTGTTCTGTCTATCACACTGTAAAATTCCAATAGCTGGCTGATCACCGTGTCGGATTTCACATAGTCTAAGTCATTGTATTCCATTAATCGATAATATCCTCTTTGACTCACTTTAAATAACCTGAAATTTGTAATCAAGCGGCAGCCCGGGCAAGGCAATGAATCGCTTAATAAACTATCAAATAAAATATGATTAAAGCGTTTTTCTTTCCTTGCATATACAGCCAAAATATTATTTAAACTCGCGGTATCTGATTTTAATTCTTCAAGCACTATTTCCAATGAATTCTCAACCGCCTGTTGTTCTTTGAGGCTTTCATTCCAGTTATTTAGCGATACAGCTACCAAAATTCCGCAAACCACCAGTGCAATTTCGCCAATGGCATAACGCAAAATTTTTAGTACCCCCGATCCGGGTTTTAGAGAACGCAATAGATAGCCGGATTTGAACATGAATAATTAAAATGAGATTCCAAATAAATCAATTTTATTTATTACACCATTTTTGACTGAAAGATTTTCTTAATATGAGATGAATATGCTATAGAATTTGTTTTACAAAAAAGGCTAAAGTAAAAATTAATACCCATGAGAACTTATTTATTAATAATCACATCTGTTTTCCTGTTTCTTTCATCATGCCAGACTAAAACCAAGAAAGAAAATCTTGAGCTCAAAGAAAGAATAACTGTATTAGAACAGGAAAACGAGGCTTACAGAAAAAAAGAAATCAAGCTAAATACTTCAATTAAAGATTATAGGAAATTTTTAAAAGATATAAATAATAACCTTAAGGAAATAGATATCAGCAGCTCTATTATTGGCAAACTTGATTCTGAAATAAATAAAGATGCCAATATTCAATCGGAAATTAAATCAAGACTTAAAGCGGTCGATGAACTAATAAGAAATTCCAAATTAAAAATATTTGCGCTGGACGCTCAGTTAAGCAGCTTAAGAAAAACATCAAAAGATAAAAGCGAGGAAATTCTTTCTCTTGAAGCGGAACTGGGAGAAGCGATTCTGGAACTTTTAAAAAGAGAAAACGAATATTTGGAATTAACCAATAGCCTCGACGAACAAATTGCTTTAACGAGGGATCTAAAGGCCATTTTAAACAGGGCTTTTTATTATATCGGTTATTCAAAAGAGTTAAAGGATAATGGTATAATCGAAAATGAAGGGGGCTTTATTGGAATTGGCAAGGTAAAAGTAATTAATGCCAATGCTCCGGATTCATTATTTACCCAAATTAGAAAAGATGAGATGGACTCTTTATTATTCAGTGCAAAAAAAATTGAATTGGTGACGCCTCATCCTGAAAACAGTTATATCATAAAATCAAAGAATTACCAACACGCCCTTGTGATTACTGATAAAGAAAAATTTTGGGGAACGGGAAATTATCTGATCATTCAGAAATATTAATAAGGCTCACTTAAATATCTTCGAATTTAAGAGATATAATTTTTGAATGCCTGAGGAATGTAATGTGCGGAGGGATAATTCAGCCCCAAATCCTTTTTTTCTTTGTCGCTCAATACAAAGGCTCTATGTAAATAATGATCGGATAAAGGACTTAATTCTGGAATCCATTTTCTTATATAATTTCCTTTTTGATCGTAAGTCAGAGATTGTTTCAGAACATTGAAATACCGATCTTCTCTCGGATCTGCACCAACACCAGCTACATATTGCCAATTGCCATAATTACTACAAACATCATGATCAATGAGCATTGACTCGAAATATTGAGCGCCCCAAAGCCAATTGAAATTCAAATCTTTAGTCAAAAAACTGGCCACATTTTGGCGGCCTCTATTCGACATGAATCCCGTATTTTTTAGTTCTAACATGTTGGCATCGATGAAGGGTATTCCCGTCATACCGTTCTTCCACATTTCAAACAACCCTTCATCAGTTTGCCAACTTTTTTGTAGCTCCTTGGCGCCCTCCAATTTGAAAAGTCTGCTACCAAGTTTTTGAGCTTGTATATTGAAAAAATCTCTCCAGATTAATTCAAAAACCAGCCAATAGGTGGATTTGTTTTTAATTTTTTGAGATTCGTATTTTTTTATTTCCTGAAATATTACCCTGGGACTCAAAGAACCGTTGGCTAGCCATGGAGAAAACTTTGAAGAATAGTCAGTGCCTATAAGTCCGTTCCTTGTTTCTTTATAAGTTTTGATCAGCTCTTTATCCCAGATGTATGAATTGAGATGTCTCATTCCTGCACTTTCACCACCTTCAAATGGAAATGCTGTTCTGGTATCTTCCGGGGTTTCTTCTAATCCTAATTGAAATAAAGAAGGTAGCTCTGTTTCAGGTTGTGTATTTATGCTATTTAATCGCCGAGGTTCAGGAAATACTGCGCGTACCTCTACTTCTTTTTCCAATTGTTTTCTAAATGATGAAAAAACATCAGGACACTGATTAACAGGAAAGGGGAGATCATCTTTATGGAAAAGCGTTGAACCCCAATATTTGTGTGTATTTATATTGTAAGAGAAGAGTATATTTTCAAGACTTTCAGCGATTTGTAGTTCTTCTGTTCCGGACTCTTCATGAAAATAGACATCCTGGATTTTAAAAATTTTGCAAAGTTTGGGAATGATGTCTTCAGGTTTTTCATGAACTACACAAAGTTCACCGCCTTTAGAATTAATTGATGCTTTAAGATCGAAAACACTTTGAATTAAAAAATTGGCTCTGAAACTCCCAGTGCGTTTTAAACCGATAGAGTCATTTTCAAAATTTCTCGGATCAAAGCAATAAAGGCACAACAATTCATCGTGCTTTGCCGAGGCTTTGTACAGAGCCTCGTTGTCGGATATACGCAGATCATTTCTAAACCAAACTAAAGCTCTCTTATTCATGCTTTGCATTCAACTTATTCCTTTTACATCGTTCACTACAGTATTTTACCTTTTCCCAGTTATTTCTCCATTTTTTTCTCCAGACAAAGGGTTTTTTGCAAACCGGGCAAATTTTTTCAGGTAATTTCTCCTTTTTATGCAATTCAAAATGGTCTAAATACATAATGCCATTAAAGGCCTTTTGTTCTTTTGGGATTAAAGATTATCTCTGTTTTTTAAATAATAATTGGCTTGCTCAATAATTTTCGATTTCTCTTCATTATCCATTTTATTGAGAAGATTATACATCATTCCCATGCGCGGATTTCCTTTGAGTTTATCTTTTTGGTTGTCGAGGAAATTCCAATACAATGAATTAAAGGGACATGCATTTTCACCGTACTTTTTCTTGTGATCGTATTTGCAGTTTCCGCAATAGGCGCTCATTTTATTGATGTAATTGGCGCTGGAGATATAAGGCTTTGAAGAAAGCAATCCACCATCAGCATATTGACTCATGCCACGTGTATTGGTTATTTCCACCCATTGAATGGCATCGATATATACCCCCAAATACCAGGCGTCCACTTCATTGGGATCGCATTCCATGAGCAAAGCAAAATTACCTGTGACCATTAATCGCTGAATATGATGCGCATAGGCAAAGTCCAGCGATTGGCCGATGGAATGTTCGAGGCATTTCAAGTTTGTTTTTCCCGTCCAGAAAAATTTGGGCAGCGAATTGCTAAAACCAAAATAATTCTCCTTTTCATAAGACGGCATTTTCGCCCAGTAGATTCCACGCATATATTCACGCCATCCTAAAATCTGCCGGATAAATCCTTCAACGGAAGATAAATGTTCTTCATGCAATTCCTCGTAGGCCTCTTCAATTCTTTCGATAACTTCTTTTGGAGAGATCATTTTTAAATTCAGGGCAAAGGATAATCGGGAATGAAAATTGGACCAGCTTTTTTCTCCCATGGCATCCTGATAAGGGCCAAATTTTTTAAGATTATTTGCGATAAATTCCCTTAAGAGCTTTAGGCCATCTCTTCTGTTAATTGGCCATATGAAATTCTTTTCATCTACATTTCCAAAATAATCCAATCCTGCATTGTCTATCTCCTCTTTCATCAATGACAAATCGTATTGAAAAGTATATGGCTCCGGAATTTCCATGCCTTTTGGAATTTTTTTTCGATTTTGCTGATCGTAATTCCAGGAGCCACCTTCAGGTTTGGCACCGTCCATGAGAATATTGTGTTTTTTTCTCATGTATCGGTAAAAGCTTTCCATCAAATACTCTTTTTTTCCAAAAAAATCGGCTACTTCATTGCGTTCTGAAATGAAATGTTCGGAACTAAATGCCAGGGATTCAATATTTAATTTTCCTGACAAGGACTTTAATAAATGATCAAGCCGGTATTCATCCGCTTCCTGATATTCCAGCTTTTTTATGTTGTGTTTTTTGATTAGAGATTTAATATTTTTCTCAAAGCTGTGTTGATTGTCTTTGTCAGAAATTTTAAAATATTTCACCCGATGGCCATCCGCTTCAATTTTTTCACTGAAACTTCGCATCGCAGCAAAAAATCCAAGCAATTTCTGAATATGATGTTTTACATAGTTTGATTCCGCTTTAATCTCCATGAGAACATAGAGCACAGAATCATCTTTTTCTGCAAACCAGGAATGTCTTTCATTGAGTTGATCGCCGAGTATGAGTCTGAGTGTCTGCAAATTTTTAATTTATTGATAAACAATTATCGGGCATTCATGTTTTTGAATTTGTATGGCATACACCCTAATCCTATTTATGCATCTTTTGAGCACAGCTATAATGTTCGGTGTCATTTGGTTTGTTCAAATTATACATTATCCACTATTTGCTTTGGTAGAGGAGAAAAATTTTGCCAGTTATGAAAAAGAACACGTAAGACTAACTTCTTTTTTAATTATGCCTGCAATGCTATTGGAGCTTTGCACTGCTGTAGTATTAATATTTTTTGCTTCCGCTCATGAATTGCCTTATTTCTGGTTAAATCTGATACTATTGACAGGGATATGGTTAAGTACTTTTTTTCTTCAGGTTCCATTACACACCAAACTCAGCAGAATAAAAACAGAACCGGAAATAAGAAAATTGGTCAAAACAAATTGGATAAGAACTGTTCTTTGGACTTTACGCTTTATCCTACTTTTTTGGGTATTAACTTTTTCAGCATGACAGAAACACAAGGGAAATTCATTTTAAGAATAGCGGGAATTTACAATATGCTTTTTGGATTGGTTACGATTATTTTTCCCAATTTATTTTTCGAAATGGCGGGAATGGATCTTCCGCTTTATCCCATGATCTGGCAATGCGTTGGAATGATAGTAGGCGTATATGGTTTGGGGTATTGGATAGCAGCAGGTGATCCCGGGCGGCATTGGCCAATTGTTTTAGTGGGCTTTCTGGGTAAACTTTTTGGTCCGATAGGATTCGCATGGTATTTAGCCCAAGGGGTATTTCCTTTTAAATGGGGACTTATAATAATGTTTAACGATATAATTTGGTGGCTTCCCTTTGGGATCCTATTATATGAAGCTTACAAAGCATCAAAAAATCAGTTAAGTTATGCAAGACGCTAAAACCAATAAAGGAATAACTATTTATGAATATTCACATGACTCACGTGTGATGTTGGTTTTTTTAAGACACTTCGGATGTACATTTTGCAGAGAAATGTTATCGGATATATCTAAGCTTAAAAATACCATAGAGCAAAAAGGAGTGATGATTGTGTTGGTGCATATGGTAGGCGAGGATGAGGCAAAAAAAGTACTTTCTGAATACAGACTAGAAGATCTACCAAGAATAAGCAATCCTGAAATGGATTTGTACAGCGCCTGGGGTTTAGAGCAGGGTTCCGTCAGTCAACTGTTTGGAATGAAGGTATGGTGGAGAGGTTTAACCGCCGGTGTCATCAAAGGGCATGGCATAGGCTGGCTAAAAGGCAACGGCTTTCAAATGCCGGGGATATTTCTCCTCGAAAATGAAATGATCATCGATCAATTTATTCATGATTCGGCTGCGGATCGCCCCAATTACTGGGAAATGGCTTGTTGTGAGTAAATAATCTATTTTTCAAAGACAAGCACGTCCTGGAAATACAAGCCCGGAATTTCCTTCCAGTTGCCGGGATAATACTTGTTTAACTTTAATCCCGATGTGGATAATAGTTTTTGGAAAGCCTCCTCATTGATTCCAATGGCATCTTCAGGTGTATCTACCCATTCCGGACAAAACCAATTCTTTGAATCGTAAGCGGCCTTATTAAAAATCCATTTTTTCTGTCCTGATGCATGATATCTACCTTTTTTATTTTCTCTAATCTCTAGAGATTTATTGTATTCATCATCCAGATAGAAGAAGGAAATCATAGCTTTTCCACCGGGTTTTAAAACTCTCTGAACTTCTTTAAAATAAAACAAAGAATCTTCTTCTCTTAAATGGGTCCAAACCGAAAGAGCACAAATCAAGTCTTTGCTGTCGGATTCTACAGGCCAGGGTTTTAGTTCATCGCTTTGTGTAGTGACATATGAGGGGTTAGAAAGATCAAAATGCACAAAAGAGAAATTATTTTGACTGTAATGTTTTTTGTTAAATTCAATCTCATATTTCATCACATCCAATCCGATGTAGGAGCCGCCTTCTTTTGTAAAAGGCTCAACAGCAATGCCAAGAAGTCCGGTTCCACAGCCAATATCCAATACCTGATTATTACTTTTTTTAGGTAAAATATGATAAAATAGTGTCTGAAAAATTCCAATGACATGGGCCCATTCAGCATAGGATAATTTACCTCCCCGCCGATTTGGAAAGCCGGGTATAAATTGAATATTTCTGGCTCTGCGTATGTGTTTTCTGTCTATTTTTCTAAACAGGTTATCCAGGTAGGTGAAATATCTGAAAAACAGCTTGTCGCGCATTGCAATGTCTATTGATTTGAAAACGCAAGTTAATAGCAATTAGCAATAAGCCATCAATACAGAAAACTAAAAATTTTTACTCATAAGAAATGCTATCGATAGGATTCAGCGTAGCGGCTTTATAGGCCTGAATACCTACAGTTGTAATGGCCACCAATAGCGCCACCAATCCGGCTATTGGAAATATCCACCATTGTATGTCTACGCGATAGGCAAAATCATTTAACCATACGTTTAATCCATACCAGGATATTGGGATTGAAATGGCAACAGCCACAATGACAAGTGTAACAAATTCTTTACTTAATAGAACTATGATATTTTCTTCTGTTGCTCCTAAGACCTTTCTGATTCCTAATTCTTTGGTTCTCTGTTCAGCGGCAAAGGCGGTCAGACCGAGGAGACCCATACAGGCAACGACAATGGCAAATATTGAAAATGTCGTTATTACTTTACTCATGATATTCTCGGTTTCATACAAACGGTCGAGGTTATCTTCGAGAAAGAAATATTCATATGGTGTATGGGGAAAAAATTCAGACAATACTTTTTTAGTATGACTCTTCACGCCTTCAAAATCTTTGCCGTCAAAGCGAACAGTCAAATAATTGGCGCCCATTCCAAATCGCGTTACTCTTGGGCCTTCAACAACGATTGGAGTAACATCGTGATGCAAGGAAGCAAAATGAAAGTTCTTTGTGACTCCAACAATTTTGACAGTTCTACCCTGCGTTTTATATAATTTTTTATTGATGGCATCTTCCGGAGATTTTAAACCGAGTTTTTGAACAAAAGCCTCATTGACGATACCGGGTGTATACAATGTATCTCCTCTAAACTCTTTGAGAAAATCCCGGCCTGCTAATAACTCTACACCAAAGGTGCCGGCAAAATTTTCTGAATAATTGATAAATGCGATTTGAAGATTTTCCTGTGAGCCTTCAAAACGATAAGAATCGGTTTGATGACCACTTCCCATAACATGAGAAGTTCCACTCATATTGCTAATACTCGGATGATCCACAAACTCCTGGTACATGGCATCCCATCTGGCAATTGGAAGGCCATTGTTAAAAGGAACGACCAAAACTTTTTCTTCATCAAAGCCCAGATTTGCTTTTTGCAGATATCTCAACTGCTGAAAAGCCACGATGGTACCGACAATTAAAATAATCGAAATGGAAAATTGCAAAACAACCAAAACCTGTCTGAACCCAAATTTTCGCATACTCAGGCTTATACCTCCTTTCAAAACTTTTGAAGGTCTGAAACTCGATAAATAAAATGCGGGGTAAATGCCTGAAATTATTCCTGTGATAAGGCCAATACCAATAAAACTAAATATCATGAAAGGCTCCAGCACAAAATCGTGATTAAAACTTTTACCTGAAAAACTGTTAAAGGTATTTAGCAAAAGTTCGGCGAATATTATACCGATCAAAAGTGCGACAAAACTTTGGAAGATGGTTTCGCCTAAAAACTGACTTACCAATTGACCTTTATGTGCGCCCATTACTTTACGCATACCCACTTCTTTTGATCTGTTGGCCGTTCTTGCAGTGGCCAGATTGATAAAATTGGTACATGAAATGACCAATACCAGAAAAGCGATTACCGCAAAAATATAGACATAGGTAATATCGCTGTTGGGGTGCATTTCAAAATCCAGATTGGATTTTAAATGGATATCGTCGAGTGGCATCAAATACATTGTAGATACATCTATAATGTGATCGGGAAAATATTTTTTAACCAGCTCAGGAAAACGGGACTCAAGTTCTTTAGGATCAACCCCATCTTTTAGAACGATGTAGGTCCATGCGGGATTCCAGTAATAATTATTAAGTGTCCATTCTCTTAGGGCCGGGTAAATTGGCACCAATACATTAAAATCGAGATGCGTATTTATGCCACTGGGGTCGATCACGGCTCTCACGGTAGAACTTTGATCCTGTCCCTGTCCGCGCATTTCTTTTCCTATAGGATCCTGATCTCCAAAATATTTTTTTGCAGCTTCTACTGTCAGTACAACACTAAATGGATCTGACAAGGCCTTGTCAAGGTTTCCTTTTACAACGGGGTAATCAAAAATTTCAAAAAAGGAAGAATCGACAAAGAATAGTTTTTTTTCTATATATGTTTCGTCTTCAATTTCGAGCACAAACTTGGAAGACTGAAAATTAAAGAGCCGAACTGCATTTTCAATAAGATCGGGGTAATCGTTTAATAGTGTCCTTTTCATTGGAATAGGGACACTGGCTGAATTTTCACCGCCACCAGGAGAAGCGATTATTTCGCAAACCCGGTAGGTTTTATCGTGCTTTGAGAATTTCTTTTCATAAGACAATTCGTCTCTGATAAACAAGAGAATCAGAATAAAACAAGTAATGCCTATGGCTAGCCCAAAAATGTTTAAGAAAGTATAGAATTTATCTTTCCAAATATGACGAATCGCAACGAGTATATAATTCCTGAGCATAGTTCTGGATTTTTATTCTATAGATTGCATCAATAGAAGTGCCATAATAAATAAGCCCCTGAAATTCAGAGGCTTAATCTATTTAAATATAATTTTTATTGTTCAATTTTTAATTGAAATGTTCTATATCGGACATTATGGTTCGACAATAATTTTAATAACTTCTGAGGCATGGCCCTTTTTAAAACGCAGATACAATAAACCATTGATCCCCTTTTGGTCGAGACTAAGGGGAAGTGTGCTTACTCCTTTTTGAATTTTTCTTACCTCAATCCTTCTTCCCATCACATCCACAATTTCCATTTCAATTTCAGAGTCCAAAGCCTTATTAAAATTCAATGTAAAATCTCCGGAGTTTGGATTTGGGTATGCTTTAATTTCCAATGAATTTAACAAAGTCTTAGCTTCCAGAGCCACCGGTGATTGACTGGCCAAATCGCTCAGCCAAATACCTCTACCAAATGTTGCAGCGTATAATTTTTGATTTATATAATCAATCTCAAGATCGCTGACAATTACATTGGGAAGGTTAGTACTGAATAATTCCCAGCTGCCCAGCGTATCATTGGAATAGTATACCCCGACATCTGTTCCAACATAAATTGTATTTAAAGGTGATGATTCCTGGTGGACAATGACATTTATAGGAACATTTGGCAAATTATGGGAAATGTTTTGCCAGTTAATACCATCGTTTGTAGTTAGGTAGACTTTTTCTCCATCTTCAAAACCACCAAGAGTAACATAAACAGCATCACTGCTACCACTTGCACACTCTACACTTGTAAAAAAAAGGCTATCAGGTAATCCATTCGTCCTATTATTCCAATTTGTTCCTCCATTGCTTGATACCCAAAATTTACTGAGGGTACTTCTTGAAAAATACAACCTGGAAGCTACATATATTTTATTGTCATTAGGAAAATCAAGATCAAAATCCGAGATGGGAGGTGCAACGTTCGAGCCGCTCATATTGGGAAAGTTGGAAATAGCAGTCCAGTTATCCCCTCTGTCTGTACTTTTCCATAAATCTCCGTAGCCCAAATAAACGTTGGTCGGATTACTGATATTGACCTCAATTGGTGTGGTCCAACCACCTTCATCACTGTTCGAAGGCGTATTGCTGATATAATTAAAATTTTGCCCCCCGTCATCGGAACGATAGAAATTTCCGTATTGAGAAGATCCGTAAACGATATCGGGATTTATTGGATCCATGGCACAATCCATGCCATCACCGCCAATTACATTCAACCAGGAACTGGGTGTTTTTACTGTTGTAGAATTATCCTGAGATCCTGCTACTAAATAACCCGGATTAGCGATGCTCAGTCCAAGGCGATAATAAGAAGTGATCTGCATATCGCTCAAATCGGTCCATACCGTTGGCCATGTGGCACCATTGTTTATGTTGGTCCATGTTTCAAAGCCCACCTGATAGGTTTTTGAAAGGCCACCATCATGACACATATAATAGGCTTGATTCAATGGATTATAGGCAAAGAAATGATGATCGGCATGCACGCTGGGACCGTAAAAACCGAGCCAGTAACTGGCGCCTTTCCAGCTTCCACCGGCATCGTCTGAACCCCAGATATTAATGCCTCCGGTCATAATTCTAAATTTATTTCCGGCATCAACCAGGAGGGAAAGATCATATGTACCCTGGCCACCGGATCCACTTCCACTGCCCCAGTGCAGGATGTTAGGTGCGTTTGAACTGTTGGATTGTTGATTCCAGGTAGCACCGGCATCATCTGAAAAATACAGGGCATAATAACCTCTGCTCATACCACATGTAAGTGCATAAATGGCATTATTATCACTTGGTGCTATGGCTAGTTTAATCCGTTGAACAGCATTTTTTCCGGGAATCCCGGTATTTAAAGTGCTCCAGCTTTGGCCGAAATCTACAGATTTTAATATTCCCGCCGTTCCGATATTTCTATTGGCTAAATAGCCTGTGGCTGCATAGATGACATTGGGGTTTACAGGGTCCTGAACCAAATCCCAGATCAGGGAATCATTAATTTGAATCCAGTTGGCACCGGCATCGGTCGATCGGTAGATGCCATTGACACCTCCCGCGACCAAATTTTGAGTATTATTCGGATCGATAAGCACTCTTCGTGTCAAGGAAACATCCAATTGTGTTTGGTTGAATGTCAATCCGGTTGGAGCCCATGTATTTCCTCCATCTGTCGTCTTATATACACCCATGCCGTAATGCGTGTGACGTTTGCGATCATCCGTATCCAGTGCAACGCCGATATAGGCATAATCACCCACACATACATACAAAACATTTGGATTGACGGGATCCACGGCAATGTCACTGATTCTTATAATGGGCAAATTGTCTGAAATCGGATTCCAGTTTTGTCCGCCGTCAATTGTTTTCCATACTCCGCCCTGTGCAACTCCGACCCAGAAAATATTTGAATCCGACGGATGGAAGGCAATTGTATTAATTCTTCCCATTCCGTGCTGTCGGTCGGGAAAATTGGAAGGATATAAAAAGTCGGGGCCTACCGGCGACCAATTACTTGATTTTTGAGAGCTTGAATTTTTCTTTAATTGATTGACATTAATAGCCTCCTGAAGAAAAATATCCGGGTTACTCATGCTACCATCGGTATTTAAGCGCTTCGATTGAAAGTCAAGCCATCGCGCCTGCCATTTCCAAGCTTTGACATTATCCAGATCGTTTTGATTTCTGAATTGATCGTATTCCTTTTCTAATTTAGAAAAATTTGATTCCTGCATTTTAGATTGTGCAGATACAGCACAATGCAAAAAAATGAAGGCAAAAACCAAGGCCGACTGGAGTAAATACTTTTGTGTTTTAATCATAATTGTTAATCAGTAATTTTAAAAGAAGAATAATCAAAGATAAGTTCGGAATAATAAAAATTTACAAGTTTTGAATTTATTGGCAATATCTCTTTTTGTGGTTAGCGATATTTTATAAAAATAAAACCTCTTGAACGTATTATTGTTCCAAAAATAAAAGTACATGGCAAAGGCAAATCCGGAATTAATAGCTGCGATGAGACGAGCAGCTGACAGAATAGAAAAAGAAAAAAATTATCAGTGGGGCCATATGGGGCATTGCAATTGCGGATATCTGGCTCAGGAACTAACCAGTTTGAAGCCGGCAGAAATTCACCGGATTGCATTGCAAAGAAGTGGGGACTGGAACGATCAATGTGAGGATTATTGTGATAATAGTCGTATGCCCATTGATCTGCTGATTTCAGAATTGCTGAGTAAAGGCCTGAGTATAGAAGATTTGATGAAACTCGAAAAATTAAGTGATAGATTTGTATTGTCAAGGCTTCCAAAGGATCAAAAATATCTGGAAAGAAATAATAATCAACACGTTGCCATTTATCTCAATACCTGGGCCAATTTACTGGAAGAAGATTATTTAAATAATGTGGAAATTGAGAAATTTTCCATCGAGCTAAATGAACGTGAAATTATTGAGCTCTAATTTCAGTGATACTTAACTATAATGTAATATTGTGATCACACAAAATATAAATGGGAGTAAGCCGTACTGATTTATTTGATCTTGAGCAGAATGCCATTGCTCAATTGGCACGCATATTTTCACATCCAGCGAGAATTGCTATCCTTCAATATTTAGCTGAATCAAAGACTTGTATTAATAATGACCTGGTTACGCATCTTGGTCTTGCACAACCTACCGTTTCACAACATTTGCGTGAATTAAAATTAGCAGGTTTAATTAAGGGCAATATTGAAGGAAATTCCGTTTACTATTGTATTGACATCAACAATTGGAAAAATGCAAAATCTGTTTTTAATCAATTGTTTGAATTGATTAATGTAGATAAAGATCTCTGCTAAAAACACTATTAAACTGAACCTATTTTACGTTTATTCCAGACTTCATTGTTGTCAAAAACAACTAATATTTTGGGAGTGCCGCAAAGGTTTGATTTATCTGTCAAAGCATTTAAAAAGACAATAATCTCTTTGTTCCTAATCCCTTAGATTCAACTGATCACATGGCCGCATTTGATTGGGAACATAATATCCGAGGCTTTCAATTCTAGCTTTGAATTGATTTTACCAAGAAAAACGGCTATCATTTTTAATTGGGAAAATGCTTTTTGCAGTTTATTAATTGTCAAGCTGTAGTTCTGGCATAAAGGACATTCCTGTGAAAGAAAAAAGATTAAAAGGGCCTCACTCTTAAATTCTTCCAGTTTGATTTTCTTTCCTTTATGGGTTTTGTATGATTTTTGAAGTTCTTCTTTAGTCCATTTAATTTGTGCTTTCACATGAAAACCCATGCAGACGAGCAAAATGAAAATCAAACTCTGAAAAAACTTCATTTTGCAAAGCATGCGAAAAAGTGTTATTTCGATGATTATCCTGGATTATTTAACTGTTAAATTATCTCTTGTCAATGATCAGTTTTTGGGAGAATGTCTTTTACAAATCTGATATTATAATTGTAGGGGCCGGCATCAGCGGTTTGTCTTTGGCTAATGCTCTGATCGAAAAATCACCTAATCTATCTGTATCCGTCCTTGAAAAAGATGCCATGCCCTCCTCGGCCAGTACGAGAAATGCCGGTTTTGCATGTTTTGGTTCATTTACCGAATTAATCAGTGACAAAGCCGGTATGGGCAAGGATCAAATGCTGAAACTGGTAGAGCAACGATGGAAGGGTTTAGAACTTTTGAGAAAAAGGCTGGGAGATAAAAATATTGATTACAGAAATTATGGCGGATTCGAAATACTCAATCAAGAACAAATCCGACTTTTAGATAGACTGGAAGAAATCAATGATGATTTAAAAGGGATTTTTGGAATAAATGTATTTAGCGAAAAGATTAAATTGATTTCGAAATTCAATTTTAACCCGGATTGGTGTAAAGCGCTACTATTTAATCCCCTTGAAGGTCAATTGCATTCAGGTTTGATGATCAAAAGATTGAGGGAATTGGCAACGGAAAGAGGGGTTCAGATTTTTTCCGGAATTGAGATTAACAATTATAAAGATCTGGGAAAGGCTGTTGAACTTTATTCAGTGGAAGGACATCGATTTCTTGGCAAGAAAGTGGTTTTTTGTAATAATGCTTATTTAAAAAAATTAACTTCAGACCTTGATATTTATCCGGGCAGAGGCCTGGTCATGATCAGTGAAGAAATGGATTTGCCTTTTGAAGGAAGTTTCCATTTTGATGAGGGTTTTTATTATTTCAGAAATGTAGGCAGAAGATTTTTAATCGGTGGCGGAAGAAATGAAGATTTTAAAAAGGAGGAAACATTTGATAAAGAAATCAATGAAAACATCCAAAATGCAATCAGAGAAAAATCCAGCTTGATTTTAAATGGAAAAGAATTTAAAGAAGAAATGTGGTGGTCGGGAATAATGGCTTTTGGCAATTCGAAAAGCCCTATTGTAAAATCCCTATCGCAAAATGTAAAAATAGGGGTAAGATTAAGTGGTATGGGTGTAGCCCTTGCTTCACAAATTGCCGAGGAATTATCGCTAGAACTTGTTAATGAAATGTAATCCGATGAGACTATTTTTTTTAGCCCTTCTTTTTCTTTCAACATTTTCGATTTCACAGGCAGAAGCTATTATTAAAGTAAAAGCTCCGGATTATGTGGTGATGGAGGATTCAGTGACAATTGAATTAATTAAATCCGAAGCAGAAATTGGCAAGTCGCAAGGTGTAAACATCAAAGACAATAAAGGAAATCAGTACAGCTTTTCTCTGGATTATAAAGAAACCCTGATAAAAATTCCAATTCAGTCCTCCTCAACATTCGAAATAAGCAGCACAGGCTTTCAACAAACAATTCATATAAACAAGGTTCCGGGTTGGTTCAGTATTATTCCTCCTTTGGTAGCAATTGCTCTGGCACTTATTTTTAAAGAAGTAATTCTCTCACTCTTTGCCGGTATTTTTATTGGTGCCATAGGTGTATATGGTTTTTCTCTGTCGGGGATTTTAAAAGGCTTCTTTGCAATAATTGACAAGTACTTTTTTGTTGCGCTAGGTGATAGCGGGAATTTATCAGTTATAATATTTTCTGTAGGTATTGGTGGAATGGTTAGTGTGATTTCCAAAAATGGCGGAATGCATGGTATTGTAGAAAAACTCTCAAGATTCGCACGATCGGCCAGAAGCGCTCAACTGGTTACCTGGGCTATGGGAATAGCCATTTTTTTTGATGATTACGCCAATACCTTAATTGTCGGCAACACAATGCGCCCAGTTACTGATCGATTCAAAGTTTCAAGAGAGAAATTATCCTATATCGTAGACAGCACGGCAGCACCTATTGCGGCACTCGCTTTTATTACGACATGGATTGGTGCTGAGCTCGGCTATATTTCAAAGGCAAGTGAAAGTCTGGGAATAGATGAAGGGCCCTATTCCATGTTTTTAAATTCTTTGCAATATGCTTATTACCCTCTTTTGACTTTAATTTTTATGTTTATAATTCTTTGGCAGCAAAAAGATTACGGACCGATGTACCAGGCTGAAAAGGATGCGCGAGAAAGTAAAACTGAATACGACAAGGACGAGACGAATGATAATAACGATGAAGAACATTTTAAACCGGTAGATAAATCCAAAGCGAGATGGTACAATGGTTTCATCCCCGTTATGATGGTTATTGCAGTCACTATTTTTGGCCTGATGTATACAGGCTTGGATATCATCCGATCTTCCATGCTCGAATTGGAACTTATCACTAAAAGCGATGGATTTATAAAAGTCTGGAATTCTATTTCATTTAATAATAATACAGACTTGAGCACATTCAGAAAACTGGGAATTGTTATTGGTGAAGCCGATGCTTACATATCGCTTTTATGGGCAACTTTTAGTGGAATTGCCACTGCAGTGGCATTATCGGTGTCGCAAAAAATTATGTCCATTACCGAGACAATGAGCAGTTTAATTGAAGGCTTTAAAACTATGGTTCCGCCTATGTTAATATTGATCCTTGCCTGGAGCTTAACAGAGGTCACGCATGAACTCCAAACCGCCGAGTTCATTACTTCGGTATTTAAAGGAAATATCAATCCTATTTTTATGCCGGCCATCACCTTTTTACTGGCTGCCTTTATTGCATTTTCAACAGGTTCTTCCTGGGGAACTATGGCCATACTTTATCCACTTGCACTGCCTGCATCCTGGGTCCTATGTCAGGAAACAGGAATGGGAATGGAGGAATCCATGTCTATTTTTTATCATGTGATTGCTGTCGTACTGGCGGGAAGCGTACTCGGAGATCACTGCTCTCCAATTTCAGATACCACCATTTTAAGCTCGCTCGCTTCACAGTGTTATCATCTTGATCATGTTAGAACGCAAATGCCTTATGCCTTAACTGTGGGGTTCATCAGTTTTTTAATTTCTTTTCTGGCACATATTATCCCAATACACTGGTCTGTCTTGTATATTTTAGGAATTGCTCTGATCTATCTTGCAGTTCGTATATTTGGAAAGAAAGTCGAAATCGCTTGATAAAGTCAGCAATTTAAAGCACCGTCAAATGAGAAAAAACATCAGTTCCGGATCCATGTGGGAAAATCGATATGGCTACTCCAGGGTGGTGGTCACGAATAAAAGAGCCTATGTTGCAGGTACTGTTGCAGTAGATGAAACAGGAAGGATCATGGGAAAGGGTCATGCAGGTGAGCAGACAGCATATATTTTAAAAAAAATTAATAAATACATTCTCGAAGCGGGTTTTAAAAAGGAAGAAATTGTAAGAACAAGAATTTTCACAACCGATATTCGGTATTCTGAAGATATTGGTAAGGAACATGCATTGTTTTTTAAGGACATCTATCCTGTAACTTCAATGCTTGAAGTAAAGGCTCTTATCCATCAGGACATGCTTGTTGAAATAGAAGCTGACCTCGAGAAAATATGACGGGAACCATAATAAATGTCATACTCGTACTTTTGGGTTCTACAATTGGGTTGATCATTCACAGACGATTTCCCGAAAGGATACGGATAATAGTATTTCAGGCCATCGGGCTTTTTACAGTTGTTCTTGGAATATACCTCAGCTTAAAATCACAAGCTTTTTTGGTCATTATATTCAGCCTAATCTCGGGTGCGCTGATTGGTGAGGGCTTTTATTTACAGGAGAGGATTGAAAAAGGCGGAGATAATTTAAAGAATTGGCTGAAAGTCAAAAATGAAAATTTTACCGAAGGACTCATTACGGCATTTATGCTTTTCTGTATTGGATCATTTACCATTTTGGGTGCAATTGAAGAAGGTCTGACAGGAGATTTTACCCTTTTGCTTACCAAATCAGTGATGGATGGTTTTTCTTCTATTGCACTAGCTTCGGCCTTTGGTTTTGGGGTGATATTCTCAGTGATTCCCCTTTTCATTTATCAGGGCTCACTTACCATTTTTGCTTCCTACATCGCACCTTATCTCGATCCGGTACTGCAAAATGAAATTTCAGCGGTAGGTGGAATATTAATTATTGGCCTTGGCATTAGCATTTTAGAAATAAAAAAAATTCGAATATTAAATTTAACACCTGCTTTGATTACCCTTGTACCAATTCATTATCTGGAGGCATATATACGTTCATTCTTTTAAGGAAAACCGAATACCCAGATATTCCAATTGCCTCATTTTGGAAATAAAAAGCTCTGCTAAAGACCTGCGTAGTTCAACTTTCAAATAGCATTTTTCATCGTATTGCTGTTCAATTATGACAGCTTCAAAATCAGCGATCAGTTTCATCACATGCGAAGAATTGCTGTAATTAAAATATATCTTGCATTCTTCTGAAATGATGAATTCTTTTTTTTGGGCATTGTTTATCGCTTCCGATGCTGCTGTCTTATAAGCATGTTTCAAACCACCTACACCAAGTTTAGTACCACCGAAATAACGAACAACAAAAACTACCACATTTACTAATTCAGCAGCGATAATCTGACCAAATATAGGATCGGCTGCAGAATGCATGGGTTCGCCGTCATCACTCTTGGCAATAAATTCATTTTCAAAACCTATTCTTAAGGCGTAACAAACATGTCTTGCATCGTGATATTTTTGCCGTAGCTTTTCAATCTCCTCTTTGAATTCCTTTTCAGTATCGACCCTCATTGCATAGCCAATAAATTTGCTGCCTTTTTCTTTATAAAGGCCTTCGCCTTGCACTGATATGCTTCGGTAAACATCAGGTGCCATTTGAAAAATAATATAAGAATTCCTGGTAGGCTAATAGAAAAAGTGCAAGACATGACAAGATCAAGCCTGATAATCGTATTAAATTCAACTTTTCTTTAAATAGAATATAAGCCCCCAATGTGGCAATAACGATCGTTCCCAAATTGCTAAATGGGAAAATAAATGCGCCGTCCTGATTAAATATTTTAAGGGTGTCCAACAAAAAATAAAGAGAGAAAAAGTTTGGGATTCCAAGATATACACCACCAAGCACTGATTTTAGTTGTATTTTTCCGGGTATTGATTTGCTGGCCAGCGTGTATAGAAATCCAAATGTAGCAGCACTAAAAAACACGAGAACAGGAAAAAATATAAATGAGGGGTCATCTTCAAACAAAGCGTTAAAATAATTGAGACATGTGTCGATAATTCCGCTTAAAATGAATACGGAAAGTGGCAGTGCGATTCTTTGTAATAGTCTTTCCTGTTTTAAATTTTTCTCAGGCCAGGATGCCAATAAGAGGGCAGGAATGGTCAGGACAATCCCTGAATAATTTATAAAGTCATAGTCTTTCGCGCTTCGCTGAATTATTAATAGTGAAAATAAAACGGGGATGACCAAGGCGAGTTTGCTTGCCATACTTGAAGCAGAAACACTTATTTCCTGCGCGGTGCGTGACATTCTTAAAAAAGTGAGTATGAACAAAAAACCCAGTGCCACACCAAGAAAATGCCAAAGTTTGAAACCACTGGATTCAATTAAATAATGCATATCCTCGCTTAGAAAAATAAGTCCGGCAATTACACAAACAAGGTAATTCACGATGATAGCATGCAGAGAGTTCATGCCAAATACCTTAAAGGATTTAAAGGCAAGAAAAAGACAGGCTGTGGCAATTATCGTGAGCAATAAAGATAACATCTGTGCAAGGTTTGGATTATCTTAATAAATTGCTGCAAATATGAAGAAAGCAAATCGATTTATTGGCTGCTAAAATTTCATACCGCAAGGAAAAATGGCCTTTTGGTGTCATCAATACCACCTGTATTTTCAATTATACGGAATATTTGGATTGTACTCTGGACGATCATTCCGGACTCAGAAAAATGGCCATGTTAAAAGATGATGTGGAAATAATTTCACTTATCTATTTTATTCAAAATGATCAGGCCATCATCGGTCATCGGGCATCATTTGGCTATCCTGAAATTGTGGAAGGCACATCTTTCGAAAAAGTCCAGACTTTTATGGATGCGCTCTATCAGGATATTTATAATGAAAAAGTAAAAATTATTCGATGGCAGCATTATCCAGAAATTTATAATTCTTATTACAATTCTATCATTACGCAAAGCTTGTTAAACCTGGGTTTTGTAATCGAGGATAGTTTTATCAATCATCATTTGCACGCAGATGAAGATTTCGAAAAGGGCCTGAAAGAGGACACAAAAAGAAGATTAAAAAAACTCTCGAAATCTGATTTTTCTACCGAAGTAAGAGAGGAATTTAACAGTTCTCTTTTTTATGATAAAATCATTAAATGGAGAGAAAAAAAAGGTTTTCCGATTAGCATCGAAAGCAAAGTTTTGGATGATTTAATTGAGCGTTTTGATTGTAAATACGTTCTCTTTACTATGCGTAGTTCCGGGGGCATTATCGCAAGTTGTCTGGGAATAAAAGTAAATGAAAAGACGCTTTATTATTTCATACCTGCACATGATCCAAAATTTGATGAATACAGCCCGGCAATAGGACTGATTAAAAGTATGCACAATTACGCAAAGGAAAACAATATGGATTTCCTTGATCTTGGCACCAGTAGGGCGAAGAATGAAGCTGAAAATTTTGGACTGATAAGGTTTAAGGAAAAATTGGGCGCAAAAACCGGCATTAAATTTAGCCTGGTAAAAGAGATAAGATGAACATACCATTTTTTGATATTCGATTTTCCAAAGAGGATAGATTAGCCTTAGATCGCGCTTATAATCGGGTGATCAAAAGTGGAAATTTTGTCAAAGGCGAAGAACAACAAAATCTGGAAAAGGAGATTTCCGAATTTTTGAAATCTCCATTTGTATTGGCCGTAGGAAATGGCTACGATGCGCTCTATGTTATTTTAAAACTGATTTCCGATCAAAGCTTAAATGTGCTGCTTCAGGCCAATGCTTTTCCCGCAACAGTCAATGCTGTTTTAAATGCTGGCCATCAGGTCGTATTTGCGGATATTGACTTTTTAGGTGATGGCTTTAAGGATTTGAATGATGACTTTTATACCGCGAACAGGATCGATCTTGTTATGGCCATACATTATTTCGGTTCGGTAAATAAAATCATTGATAATTTACCGGATTCAATTGCTCTGATCGAAGATTTTTCACAGGCATTTGGTACCACTATTAAAAATAAACAGTTGGGCACTTTTGGCATAGCTGCTGCCGCAAGTCTTTACCCAACAAAAAATTTGGGGGCTTTAGGCGATGCGGGGATAATTTGTACTTCTGATAAGAGATTATTTGAAAAAGCAAAGATGTATTGCAATTACGGCCAATCAGAATACAATAACATGCATTTTTCCGGGGTAAATTCGCGGATGGATGAAATTCAGTCTGCTTTTCTCAGGGAAGCCCTCCATAATATTTCACAAAAACTCAATGAACAAAGGAAAATCGCCATTTCCTATTTTGAAGGATTAAAAGATATTCCGGAACTTATTTTGCCGCTTTCAGGACCAGGGGAAAGTACTTTTCATCAGTTTACCATTAAAACTGAAAAAAGGGATGAGTTGAAAGCGTATTTGAGTAAAAATGGTATTTCTACCAAAATTCACTATCCAAACCCACTATTTGATCAGAAAGCCTATCAAAAACTCAATTTTTCCACCATTGACAAACAAAATACCCGGAAATGGCATGATTCAATCCTTTCTTTGCCTTCTTTTCCCGGATTAATGCCATCAGAGCTGGATTTTATAGTAGAAAAGATAAAATCTTTCTACTCCTAGAAATTTTCGGTTACCTTTTTGATTTTCAGTGTATATACCATTGTATACGAAAAGAATATTTTCATACACCTGTTTAATTTATTCAAAAAGCACTTGTGGAAAGCCTCTCAATTTTTGGGGGGCTTTCTTTGTTTTCCTAAAATTGAAGAAATTCTTAGTTAAATTTGAAAAATGGGTTTCATTAAAAAAGAAGTATTCAATGGCAATATTGCTGTTCTTCAATTAAATCGGCCAAAAGAGCTAAATGCCTTAAATCTCGAGCTCATGCAGGAGCTCAAGCAAAATCTAATCGAAATTGACTCAGACGATGCCATTCGCGTTATAATTTTAACAGGAAATGAGAGGGCATTTGCTGCGGGTGCAGATATCAAACAAATGTCAGGTAAATCGGCCATAGATATGTTGAATGTGGACCAGTTTTCTACCTGGGATCAAATAAGAAAGACCAAAAAACCAATTATAGCTGCTGTTTCGGGATTTGCCCTTGGCGGCGGATGTGAACTATCAATGCTTTGCGATATGATTATCGCTTCGGAAACTGCAAAATTTGGACAACCCGAAATAAAAATAGGAGTGATGCCCGGTGCGGGAGGTACTCAAAGGCTGACACGTGCTATTGGAAAAGCCAAATCCATGGAATTGGTTTTAACAGGGCGGTTTTTAAGTGCAGAAGAGGCAATGTCTTACGGACTTATTAATAAAGTTGTTCCTGTTGAAATGTACATGGAAGAAGCCATTGAACTGGCCACTGAAATAGCGAATATGAGCCCGGTAGCGGTAAAGTTGGCGAAAGAGTCAGTGAACAGGGCCTTTGAGACACATTTGGATGAAGGTTTACATTTTGAAAGAAAAAATTTCTATTTAACATTTGCCTCTGAAGACCAAAAAGAAGGAATGCAGGCCTTTATTGAGAAAAGAAAACCTGATTTTAAGGGTAAATAAGGTGTTCAGGCTTATTTCAGTGCTATTTTGTCTTTGAATTATTCAAATTTGTTTTAAAATCGACTCAAATTTTGTTCTTTTGTATAGTTGAGAATTAATTCTCACAGATTAACCTTGCCAAAGTCTAAGAAAAATACGAAAGCCAAGAAAGAAGTCATCGAATACTCGGTGATACCCAAAAAGAAATCTGAAGAGCTTAATGGACTTTTGGAAGTGATTGTTGACACCCTCAATGGAATGGGAAGCGACAATAAAAAAGCCCCCGTCTAGAATAAATACTCCATCCCTAAAAATGTAAATGCACCGGCGAAATAGCCAATAATGGCCAAAAGGCTAACCTTGCGGATGTACCAGAAAAAATCAATTTTTTCCATACCCATAATTGTCACCCCAGCAGCCGATCCGATAATTAGAATACTTCCACCTGTACCTGCACAGTAAGCCATAAATTCCCAGAAACGATGATCAGTCGGAAACATTTCCAGCGAATACATTCCCATGGAAGCTGCCACCAGTGGAACATTATCCACAATGGCACTTAAAACGCCTATGCTCATTACAATTACATTCAAATTGCCAATTTCCTGATCCAGAAATGTACTTAAATGATGAAGTATTTCGGTGGACTCAAGACATGAAATAGCCGCTAGAATACCAAAGAAGAACAATACGCTTGAGAGATCTATTTTTGATAAAGCAGATGATACCATATACTGCTTTTTGCTTTCGAAATTTTTTCTTCTGTGGATTAATTCAGTTGCCACCCAAATGACTCCCAAACTAAAAAGCATTCCCATAAAGGGAGGAAGATGGGTTGTAGTTTTGAAAATCGGCACAAATACCAAACCTGCGATTCCCAGTGTTAAAATCGACCTCCTTTCGAATCTTGTGGTTCTAAGATCGCCGCTGTGTCTGCTTTTATAATCTGGGAAATTGCCTTTGATTTTGTTTGAAATGACTAGTAAGGGCACAATCATACACACTAAACTGGGTAGAATCAGCTTTAACATGATATTAACTGTTGTGATTTGTCCTCCGATCCAAAGCATGGTTGTTGTTACATCGCCAATGGGTGTCCACGCGCCACCCGCATTAGCCGCTATAATGATCATGCCGGCAAAAAACCAACGCTCTCTTTTAGGCCGGATTATTTTGCGCAAAAGAGAAATCATGATGATCGAGGTGGTCAGGTTATCCAATGTCGCCGACAGAAAAAAGCTAACAAAAGAGAGTATCCATAAAAGTTTTAGCTTATTGGTTGTTTTAATCCTGTTCATGATGGCATTGAATCCCTCATGCGCATCTATTAATTCAACAATTGCCATTGCTCCCATAAGAAAAAAGAGTATGGAAGAAATATCGCTTAAATGCTCAAACAACTGACTGTTTACCAGCTCTTTATTACTAAAGCCAATTATGTATAAGGTCCAGCAAAGTATGCCCGTCAAAAGGGCCGAAGCAGTTTTATCAACATGGATTACATGCTCCAATACGATTCCCGTATAACCTACTACAAATACAAATATCAGTAGGTAGTCCAAACTAAAATCCATATGAAAAATTTATGGGATTGTCTTAAAAAAGGCTGCAAAACTAAAACAGTTTGAATAGGGTCAAAAAGATTAATAGAAAATATTTTTTAAGAATGAATTTTAAGGCTCTGAAATCGAATTTGTATTGTTTCATTTTAATTGTAGCAGAAGAAATTGAATATATTTCCACTATTTTTTTGAATTATTTTTTATTGAGTCAGTCTTATTGCTGCTCTTTTTATTTCTTTGACTCAGAATGCGAATTCTTTACGATTTTTTCATCTTCATTTATAGATTAGCGATACATCTGGTAGCATTGCGTTCTCCTAAAGCGCGATCTTTTGTGGAAGGAAGAAAAAACTGGAGAAAAAAACTCAATGTTGAAATCGAACTTTCAACTAATAATATTTGGGTTCATGTCGCGAGCCTTGGTGAATTTGAACAATCCCTACCTGTCCTTGATAAGATCAATAAATTTTATCCGAACTATAATATTGTACTAACTTTTTTCTCCCCATCCGGATACGAGAATGCAAAAATTCCGGAATACATCTGGTATGTTTATTACCTGCCACTCGATACGGCTTCAAACGCCAGGTATTTTCTGGACAACGTCAAGCCCAAACTTATTCTCTTTGTTAAATATGACATTTGGTATCACTATTTGAATGAGGCCAATAAGAGGGGCATTAAGACCATTCTATTTTCTTCCTTGTTCAGAAAAGACCAGATATATTTCAGGTTTTACGGTTCGCTCATGCGAAAGGCGCTTAAAACTTTTGATAAAATTTATGTCCAAAACTCGGATTCTCAAAAAATTCTTAAAAGCATAGGATTGAATTCTGAGGTTAGCGGCGATACACGTTTTGACCGTGTGAAATTCCGAATGAGAAAAAATAGAATGCATCCAACCATTGCGAAATTTGCTAGAGCTGAAAGGATATTTGTCCTGGGCTCAACCTGGCAGGATGATTTGAATGTAATTCTGGATACTGTCAATCATATTAATGATTTTAAGATCATCATTGCTCCACATAATATCGGAAAAGAGGAGATTGAAGTCACAAGAAAAAGAATCCGCTTGAAATCCATATTGTTTTCAGAAACGAATGAGCGTATGGATTTAAAAAATTACAGAGTGCTGATTATTGATAATATTGGTATGCTCGCTTCGGTTTATGCCATGGGAAAACTGGCCTATGTAGGCGGTGCTTTTCACGGCAGTTTGCACAATATCCTGGAACCGGCCGTTTTTGGCATTCCAATTATATTTGGCCCGAATTACAAAAAATTTCCAGAGGCGCAGGCCATGATCGATGCGGGAGCGGCTTTTTCCATTCACGATAAAGAAGGTTTCGAAAAAACATTAAAGATTTTGAGCAATGAAGACTACCGTAAAAAGTGCGGAAAAAATGCCTATCAATACATCTCCGGAAATTTAGGAGCATCCAATAAGGTGCTGGATGGAATTAAAAGCATTTTAAACGATGGTTAGCACCGGTATTAAAGCAGAAGTATATAAATCAACCGGCTCCTGGTATACGGTCAAATCTGAAAGAGGCGATTATTTTCAATGCAGATTGCGTGGGAAATTTAAACTCGCTGATAAAAAAGTTACCAATCCAATTGCAGTAGGGGATAGGGTCATTATCGATCTTGAAAAAAATCACGAAGGGCCCAATGCTGCTAATATTGTCGAAATTCTTCCGAGAGAGAATTATATGATCCGCAAATCACCGCGGAAAACCGCACATTCTCATATTGTGGCTTCAAATCTCGATTTGGCTGTTTTACTTTTTACAATCAAAGAACCCAGGACGTCAAGGGGATTTCTGGATCGCTATCTCTTAGCGGCAGAAGCATTTGGAATTAATGCCACAGTATTGATTAATAAAATTGATTTGCTCCGCGAAAAGGATTTGATGAAGCTCGAAGAAATAGAACTCATTTACAGGGCCATTGGATATCCTGTATATTCATTTTCCTTAAAAAGCGGGGAAGGTTTGGCGCAGGTTGATGCTGTTTTTAAGGGAAAGAAATCATTAATTTCAGGGCATTCCGGCTCGGGTAAGTCAAGTTTGTTAAATTATCTCAAGCCCGACCTTGATTTGCGAACCGCGGAGATTTCAAAATTTAGCAATAAAGGAAAGCATACGACTACTTTTGCTACCATGTATGACCTCGGAGAACAAACTAAAATTATAGACACGCCCGGAATAAAAGAATTTGGCATCGAGGATCTGGAAGCCTATGAAATTTCAATGTTTTTCCCCGATCTCAAAGATTTTGCTCTTGAATGCCGTTTTAATACCTGCACGCATGTGCATGAACCCGGTTGTGCGGTTATTGATGCGCTTGAAAATGCGCGAATTGATCCGGACAGATATAAAAGTTATTTAAGTATCATTCTGGATGAGGAAACTCATCGATGATCGCTGATGTACATTTTGTAAAAAGGGTAAACCGGCCACTGCAATAAGGCAAGCCCGAGAAAAATTCTGTCTATTAAAAATGGCTTCCCGATGGATTTGATCAATGCATAATACTTTTTGCCCAAACGAAAATGTTCGGTAAGCACAGCATGCCTCATATGATAGGAGCATCGTTTGTGAAGTGCCATATTTTCTTCATCTGTGCGGTTGAGCTCCTTTGCTTTAAGACAAACTTTAAAAGTGGACCACATCATTTCCTTTTGATTTTTTTTATAGAAATTGCTTCCGAGACTTCCTCCATGTCGGCGAACTTTTACGCCAATACTATCCAGGTATTTGTATTTCCAATTTCTACTGCTTCGTATCCAAAAATCAAAGTCTTCATAATACAATGACTCATCGTAGCCGCCCAATTCGTTTAAAACCTCTTTTTTAAATATCATTCCCGGTGAAGAAATAATATGTTTTTCAAGCAGATTTTTATAAATAAAACCACTAGGCGCTTGAAACTGATATTTTGAATCGCCCTTCTTGCCAAAATGGTATTTCAAATGTTTGCCCTCTTTGTCAATGTATTCCACATTACTATAGAAAACACCGTATTCTGCCGAAAGTGAATTGGATTCTGCCAGAACTTTTAATGCAAATTCCGGTGTAAGAACATCATCACCTGAAAGATCAATAATAAACTGGCCTTTGGCTTTTTTAAAGGCCAAATTAAAAGCCTGACAATAGTTAAGCTTTTTATCCGGTAAAATTAATTCAATGAAGGGATGTGTCTCTTTTATTTTAATAAGTAGTTCCCTGCTTGAATCCTCACTTCCATTATCAATGACAATTATTTGCTTCTCTTGTATTTTTTGATGAATCGCTGAATTAATTGCTTCTTCAAGATAATTTTCGTGATTATAACAGGTAACAATAATTGTAAGGATCATTAATTTTGTTTCAACTTCATGAAATTAAATAATCGCCATAGAATTTTAAAAGCTTTTTTTCTTCTGCCTTCCAAATAAATTCATGTTGATTGGTCCGAATATTTTCGGTGTATAAATTCCGATCCCTGTCTAATTTTAGTATTTCGTTCACAAAATTTTCAACAGAGGCTGATTTAAGAACTTTTCCAACCTGATATTTTTGAATAATCCTGGAAGTTTCAGGTATATCCAGCGCTAAGACAGGAATTCCTGCTGCTATGTAGTTAAATAATTTATTCGGAGGACCTGCGAGGTAGTTATTGCTTTCATAAATGGAGGCGATTATTCCCAAATTGTACCGTTCAAGAGCTGAGGGTAAGTCCTCATAATTTAAATTGCCTTTTAAATTGATGTATTGATCAAGTTTATGTGTTTTTTGATATTGTTTAATAAAGGCCAATTCCTTGGAAGGAATATATCCTAAAAAGTCCCATTCAAAATCAATACCTTTTGATTTTAATATTTTGATGCCCTTGAGCATCATTTTTAATCCTCGATTAAATTTAAGCGTTCCTTCATGAACAATTCTGAAAGTAGAGGAATTATCACTTTTAGTTTCTACATCTTTTTGAAAAATGGCTGCATTATATATGACTTCAGATTTTATTCCGTAGTTCAAATTGAGTAAATACCCACGTGTCAGTTGATTAGCTGATATAAGGTATTTAAGTTTTGGAATGATTTTATTTTTTACATATCTGGACTTAAAACCCAATTTGACCCAGGATTCATGTGCATCTAAAACCAGCTTACCTTTAGATAGTCTTTTGCAAATTTTGTAGCCCAAATACAATGATTCTGGTTCATGACAATGATATATGTCTGCATTTAAATCTATACCGGTTTTTATAATTTCTTTTTGAAAAGAAGAAAGAAATATTTTGTTCAAATATTTGTCTAAAATATTAGATTTTCGTTTTACCAGAATCACCCGTATATCGTTTATATAAAAATCATGGTGACCATCGGGATTTAAAATTTTGCCACTCATATCTCTTGCAAATCCATCAGAATTTACAAGAAATAACATATTTACTTCATAACCGGCGCTTTGCAATGAAAGAGCCTCTTTAAAAAAGATCCTGTCATCTTTTACAGAATGACCGGTTGAAAGCATGCATACTTTTTTAGACATTACTTTTACTGATTTCTTTTATATAAAGACGATAATAATACCATTTCATTCCGAAATGAACCATTCGGGCGCATAATGTTGTAATTAAAGCTCCGTATAAACCAATAATTGGAATAAGGACAAAATTACCTGAAAGATTTACCCCGGATTCTATAAGCGCAGTATTTCTAACGACTTTGCCTTTACCCTTGGCAGTTAAAAAATTGAAAGGCTGATAAAGAGCCATAAATAAAAAAGCTAATGAAAAAAGGAATATGTAATTATTTACCTCAGCGTATTCATTTCCAAATATTTCATTTACAATGAAATCAGAAATGACATTTATAATTATCAATCCTGAAAGCCCGAAACCTGCATTTATAATAAATATTTTGCCCGGAATTCTATCGTACTTGCTGTAATCCCTGAACAAAGCATTATTCAATGCACTGGATGCCAATCCTATCGGCGAGCATAATAATCGCGCAAGTGCGTAAAAACCCAATTGAATGGGTGAAACGAAAGCGGAAATTAAAAGGTCATCAATTTTAAATGTACTTTGATTGGTAATAGACCCTAAATAGTAGTCTTTGCCAAATTTTCTTTGCATGTCCTTTACTTTTTCCCATGATGTTTTCAAATCTTGAAAACTTGGTTTAAGAATTAGAAAGAACAAAAGAATAGAGAAAATATTAGAAAGAGTGCTGAGGATAATTACTTTAAATACGCTCATTTCTCCAATTATGAAAAAGTAGTATAGGATTAATGCAAATACACCTCTTGAAGCTAATTCAAAGTATATTCCAATACTCGGTTTCCCTTTTCCAATTCCCACAGCATTAAAAAAGTGGACAAATAAAAATGAAAAAAACAAAGGCGAACAAAGCAGAAATATTTCTGAAACTTTTGTGTTAAAAATATCATCTACAAAAAAAGAGGATAATAATATGAATTGACTAAAAATGATTCCAAGAACCATCGTTATAATAAATCCTATACCGAGAGTTTTTTTCTGGGCTTCTGGACTTTCATTGCTAATAATCAACTTCAAGCTGGGAATAAATCCCATTTGAAAAAATAGGACTGTAAATCCAATGAATGAAGTTATAAATGTATAATTTCCAAAATCCTCAGTGCTAAGACCATTGGTTTGTAGATACTTAAGTACAAAGCCTATTAATAGTATAGCCATTGTACCAAGTATGTAAATGAATGTTTCCTTGGTAATTCTTTTATTCAATCAGGAAATCATTTTTCTGTAAACGTAAATTACAAAAATTAAGTACAATGCTTGTTTAAAAGCATAAGCCATAGGGAATCCCTCAATTCCGAATATGCCGATCAAGTAATAGGTTACAGACAATAGAATTATCGCAAAAACAAATTGCGAGCTTACAAAAAGTCTGGTTCTCGATTGCGCTAGAATTAAAAAAGCCAAAATCCAACTAGCCATCTTGAAAAAGTCACCCAACAATTGATAGGGAAATAACCAGGCGGCATCGGTAAATCCTTTATTAAAAAAAAGAATTAAAAATTCACTCCTGAATAAATAAACAATAATTAGAAAGGGAATGGAAAGCGCACTGGCCTTCCAAAAGAAAGCTTTAACAAAGGCCTTCAACTCATCTTCTTTGTTGATGATAGAACTAACTCTAGGATAGTACACCATGCTCAAAACAGCTACGAATGCCATCAAATATAAATCCGAAATTCTTACTACAGATTGCCAATGGCCCGTATCAATGGTATTAAAATTGGAAATGGCGTATTGACGGATGATAAAATCGACCGATTTACTAAAAATGACAATACTCAGTGCCATCAGAATAAAATCGCTTAATTTCCTGAGATAAGCGAGGGAGGGAAGAATAAACAACTTGAAGATCGAAAGCTTTTCTTTTCTAAGCAGATAAATAAAAGTAAATACCAAACTAATTGCGGGTCCTGAAGCCCAGCCCAAAAGCGCTTCCTGAAAGCTGGCCATTTCAATTAAAACCCAGACCATTAGCAGCGAAATTACATTTCCAACAACCTGCAGAATTACAAATGGCTGAAGTTTTTCTTTGGCCAGTAAAATACTCAGACCGAGCAGGTTTATCAATTGCAATAATGCCAGAAAAAATACCAGTATTAGCCAAAGCGTATTTGTGCCTGTAAATGGATTTTCAAAATTTCCTTTTAAGAGAAAAATACCAATTACACATATTAGAAAAATGGACAAATTGAGTACCAGGCCTGCATTCAGAATTGGATAATAATTTTTTTCATCCAGAGTAGAATCAGCGGCATATTTAATGACCCCTTTATTGACACCGTCATTAGGAACGGTAAGAAATATGCTCAGTAGATTTTGAAAATGGGCTAAAAGCGTAATCCCTTGTGGTCCGTAATTGGCGGCAAATAGTTTATTGACGATAAAGATTATGACAGAGCGTATTCCTACCGAAGCAACCGACCAAATGGATGATTTTAAAATTTTCAAATAATTAATGCTTTGCGCAAATGACGTTTTTAAAGATAGATTTTCAAATTTATGATGGTTGAAAGAATTGGACTTTGATGAAGATGGCCTATTTAAGAGAATTAAATTGTATTCAATTCAAAAATGAGAAATAATAATTCTCTGTGAAATTTATTTTAAACCATGGATAAGAGCCGTTTATCAAGTAAAGCCGATTAATTCTTCGATTTAAAATAAATTTGAATAAAACATTTGATATGATTCGACTAGAGGGAATCGAGAAATATTATTCCAATGCTTTTAACAAAACATATGTTCTCAGAAATATAAATCTGCAATTTAATGAAGGTGATTTTGTATCGATTATGGGACCATCTGGAGCGGGGAAATCTACTTTACTTCACATTCTTGGAATGTTAGATGTTCCTTCAGCGGGTTCTTATTATTTTCTCGAGGAGGCAGTTCACCAATTGAAGGATAGAAAGAAGTCAGAGCTTCATAAAAATTTTATCGGATTTGTATTTCAAAGCTATCATCTCATCGATGAACTCACTGTATACGAGAACATTGAAACGCCCTTGATCTATCAGAATGTGCCTTCTAGAGAAAGAAAAAGCAGGGTAGCCGATGTTCTCGACCGCTTTAATATTGTGGCCAAAAAAGACTTGTTTCCCGATCAGCTCTCAGGAGGACAACAACAACTTGTAGGAGTAGCGCGTGCGATCGTTGGGAAACCCAAATTGATTCTTGCCGATGAACCCACAGGAAATCTTAATTCAACACAGGGTGAGGAAATTATGAATTTGTTCAAAACACTTAATCGGGAAGATGGAGTTACCATTATTCAGGTAACTCATTCGGAAAAAAATGCAGAATACGGTTCGAGAATTATAAACTTAGTGGACGGTTGGCTAAGTAATTAATTCTAGGGATTAATTTACCTCTGACTGAAGTCCTTTCGAATGATTAAATCGTTTTTCCCAGCATAGGATTTGAGCTCCATTTCAATTCCATCAAAAGTGGCAAATGTGAAATGATTCACCCATTCACCGAGATTTATATATCGAGATTCATCTGAAATTTTCAAATCAAGAGGAAGATGCCGATGACCAAAAACGAAATAGTCAAATTGATTTTTTTTCAAGGTGTTTATACAATAGTGCAAAAGGCGTTCATCTTCTTCATGAAAAGATTCATCGTTTTTTGAATTTGCTAATCTGCTCCTTCCACTCCAAAATTTTCCCAGAGCCATTCCAAGATTTGGGTGGATCCATTCAAACAGAAACTGACAGATTTTATTGGCGAAAAAAGCTTTTAAAAATTTATAGAAACGATCACCTGGTCCGAGTCCGTCGCCGTGGCCAATGAGCAATTTTTTATCGGCGACTTTTAGGATTTGATTTTTTCTTAACACAGGGATGCCGTATTCTTTTGGGAAATAATCAAACATCCACATGTCGTGATTTCCGGTAAAGAAATAAATGGGAATACCGGCTTCCCGAAGCTCGGTTATTTTTGCTTTGAATAGATGAAAACCCTTGGGAATGCAGTGTTTGTATTCAAACCAGAAATCAAATATATCACCGAGTAAAAAAATGTGTGAAGCTTGAGATTTGATATCTTCGAGCCATTTTACAATGAGTTTTTCCCTTTCCAGGCTCGATTTTTCATTAGGTGTCCCTAAATGAAAATCGGAGGCAAAAAATATTTTTTTACCTCCGTCAAGATTTTCAAGCTCCAGGAGCAGTGGAAAATTAGAGTTCATTATTCCTTGTTTCTATCAGTATTATGGTCCTCTGAACCAGAATTTTCTGAAAGTTCGGAATCTTCATCTTCCTTTTTTTCTCGTTTTACAGCGCCGTTGGCTGAGGATGAAGTTTCGGAAATTGGACTGTTTGGCTCCTTGGCTTCCTTGTTTTCTCCGGATTCTTCAGGAGAGACATGCTTTTTTTCTTCTACTTTTTTATCCTGTTTATTAATAAACTCCTCGTAAGTGGTTGGCTGAGCAAATGGCCTTTTTCCTATGAGTTTTTCAAGATCAGACTGAAATATTATTTCTTTTTCAAGAAGTTCTTCGGCAAGCTTACCGAGTTCCTCTTTTTTCTCTGTCAATAATTGCTTGGTTCTTTCATAGGCCTTGGTGACAATTTTTCGCACTTCTTCATCAATTGTTTCAGCAGTTGATTCTGAATAGGGTTTTGAAAAATTGTATTCGCTCTGCTTGGAATCATAAAATGAAATATTACCGATTTTATCGTTCATACCGTAAATGGTAACCATTCCGTATGCCATTTTGGTTATTCTTTCCAGATCGCTGAGTGCGCCCGTGGAGATTTTACCAAAAGTCAACTCCTCAGCAGCTCTTCCACCCAGAGCCATACACATCTCATCAAACAATTGTTCGGTAGTATGTAAAAACTGCTCTTTGGGCAGATATTGGGCATAACCAAGTGCTGCAATACCACGCGGTACGATACTTACCTTAACTAAAGGATCGGCATGCTCGAGATACCATCCTGCAACGGCATGACCTGCTTCGTGAAAAGCGACAATTCTTTTTTCATCTGGAGAAATGATTTTGGTCTTTTTTTCCAATCCACCAATTACCCTGTCAATGGCATCGTGGAAATCGTCCATATGCACTTCAGTTCTTGATTTTCTTGCGGCAATCAGAGCTGCTTCATTACAGACATTGGCAATTTCTGCCCCTGCAAAACCGGGAGTTTGCGCCGCCAGTTTCTTTGGATCAATTTCCGAATGCAGTTTTAAAGGTTTTGTATGAACTTTAAATATGGCTTCTCTTCCGGCGATATCGGGTTTGTCAATGCTTATCTGACGGTCAAACCTTCCCGGTCGCAATAAAGCCGAATCCAGGACATCCGGACGGTTGGTGGCTGCAAGAATAATTACACCTGAGTCAGTAGCAAAACCATCCATCTCAACTAAAAGGGAATTCAAAGTGTTTTCTCTTTCATCATTGGAACCAGGCATTTGTCCTCTTCCCCGGCTTCTGCCAATTGCATCGATCTCATCTATAAAAATGATAGCTGGAGCTTTTTCTTTGGCCTGTTTAAAGAGATCTCTTACTCTGGCTGCACCAACACCTACAAACATTTCCACGAAGTCAGAACCCGACAATGAAAAGAAAGGAACACCGGCTTCTCCTGCAACAGCTTTTGCAAGAAGGGTTTTACCTGTTCCGGGAGCACCCACAAGCAATGCGCCTTTTGGTATTTTACCACCCAATTTGGTGAATTTGCCCGGGTCTTTTAAAAACTCCACGATTTCCTTGACTTCCTCTTTTGCTTCCTCAACTCCGGCCACATCTTTAAATGTGATCTTTACTTTGTTCTCAGCATCAAAAAGGGCTGCTTTAGATTTTCCGATATTAAAGATTTGTCCTCCCGGGCCACCTGCGCCCGTCATTCTCCGCATTAAAATCCAGAACACAAAGAGGATTAAAAACAAAAAGCCCCAGTTAAACACCAAAGAGGTGAAATCTGAACGCGTATCGGTCTTATATCCAATTCGATCTTCTTCGGGTAGTTTATCCATGATTTCATTGAAATCATCATGAAAAATTTCGACAGAAGTAATTTGAAATTGATAATGCGGTCCCGAGGTATTGCTTAATACTCCGCGGTTTTCAAGCTCTTTCCTGTATTTCTCATTGCTTACGGATTCCGGTTTTAAGGTGACCTCGACTAAATCCTGATTTTTTATAAGCACTACTTCTTTGACGTCATTGGAAACGAGCATTTCGTGAAAACGTTTTTCAGTTATCGTAATGGTCGAACCCGCTTTGCTTAAATAGGTTACGAGGATTACCATGAGCAAAAGAGCACCAATTACATAAATCTGTATATTGGGCTGCTTGCCATTTCCTCCCGGCATTAATTTTTTATTATTTGGTTTTTTTTGATCTGCCATTCCTTATGGATGATTAATTATTTAATTCTTTTAGTTCAGCCTCATCTTCGAAAACTGTGATTTTGCCATCGCCCCATAGTTCTTCAAGAGCATAAAATTCTCTCATTTTATCAGTGAACACATGGGCAACAACATTTATATAGTCTAATATTACCCACTCAAAATTGTTCTTTCCTTCCGTTCTCCAGGGCTCTTCTTTTTCGTTTAAAAAAGTAAATTTTTCAATGGATTCCGAAATTGCATCAACCTGTTTGTCCGAAGTACCGGAACAGATAACAAAATAATCGGCAAGTGGATTTGAAATTTTTCTGAGGTCGATTAAAACAATCTTTTTGGCCTTTTTCTCCTGCATACCTGCGATAATTGCGTTTACAATTTCATTGGCATTATCGTTGGTAGATTTCTTTTTTGTCAATGTTTATAATTTTATACTAAAGTAACAATTAAAATTGCATTAGTTTGACTCCAAAGAGCCATATAGGTATAGAAACAATTTTTCTTGATGAATGCATATCCACCAATGATTATGCCAAATCGCTTATAAAAAGTGATAAGGTGAAAAATGGTCAGGTAATCCAGACCGATTATCAGTCGGGAGGCCGAGGCAGGTCGGGAAAATATTGGGAATCCGAACCCGGATCGAACCTGCTCATGTCAATAATATTAATACCCGAAAATCTTCCAATTACCAATCAGTTTTTTTTGAACCTTGTGTTCTCCCTGGCTATTTTAAAAACGCTGATTGAAGTCACGCATTTAAAAAACTTCAAAGTGAAGTGGCCTAATGATGTTTATTTCTCTGACAGAAAGATTTCGGGCATTTTGATTGAAAATTTTCTTTCCCCCAAAAAAATTGACGAAGCTGTAATTGGCATTGGTTTAAATGTGAACCAACACTTTTTTAAAACTGAAAATGCCACATCTTTATTTCAGATTACAAGAATTCACTACAATCTTGCAGAGCTTAGGGAAATCCTTTTCAAAAACATAAATAAAGAATATAATAGATTGATAAACAATGATTTAGAGGAAATCAGAAAAGAATACAACAATGCACTTTATTGGAAAAATGAAAAACATATCTTTCAAAGTGTAAGTCAATGGGAAGGAATAATTCGCGAAGCAGATGAAGCAGGACGTCTGGTGATTGAAAAAAATGGTAATGAAAAACATTTTGTCATAAATGAAATTAAATTTATCCGATAGCTGAGAAAAAATTTTAATTACAGTCTCTTTACCTTTGCCCGATGATTGCCTTAATCATAATTCTTTTGCTAATACCGCTTTTTGCACTGGCAGCTGTTTATCTGGAGCGAAAAATATCAGCTTTTATTCAGGATAGAATGGGACCAAATAAAACCGGTCCTTATGGACTTTTACAAACCCTGGCTGATATCCTGAAACTTCTTCAAAAAGAAAATATCGTTCCGACTTCCTCCGACAGAGTTTTATTTCTAATTGCGCCACTTTTCGTATTTGCTGCTATTTTGACAGGTTATGCCACATTGCCATTAAGCCCTACACTTTTGGCAGCACCCATCTCCACCGGAGTACTGTTTCTCATGGGTATCGTTTCACTGGATATCATAGGTTTAATAATGGCTGGTTGGGGCTCAAATAACAAATACAGTATGCTTGGTGCAATGAGGACGGTTGCACAAATTATATCCTACGAAATCCCATTGGGAATTTCGATTTTGACTGTAATAATGATAAGCGGAACATTCGATCTAGCCGAAATAGCTTTACAGCAGGGGAATAATACGGAATATTCAAATCCTTTATTTGGGATTTCAGCAATTGATGTGAACATTAATGCCGTCGGTGGATTTTTGGCCTGGAATATTTTTCGGATGCCCGTTCTACTATTCGCCTTTGTAATCTTTTTTATAGCATCATTGGCAGAATGCAACAGGGCACCCTTTGATCTTCCCGAAGGAGAATCTGAACTGATTGGCGGCTTTCATACGGAATACGGAGGATTCAGATTTGCATTGCTATTTTTATCCGAATACGGCATGATGCTATTGGTCAGTATTCTCGCGGTGATATTATTTTTAGGTGCATGGCATTCTCCTTTACCAAATATTGGTTCTTTAAAATTAGCTGAATGGAGCAATGGAAAAGCCGGAAGTCTCGGGGGCAATTTATTGGGTATATTTTGGTTGTTTTCAAAGACGATGCTCCTGATTTTACTTCAAATGATCATTCGCTGGACCTATCCACGTTTGAGAATTGATCAGATGATGAGCCTAAGTTGGAAATACCTGACACCCGCAGCTTTGGTCATTGTTTTTATCGTAGGACTCTGGAAAATTGCTATTTGATAGATTATTTTAAAAATATTGTCAATACCATAAAAACACTTATCGTTGGAATAAGACTTACTGGTAGGCATTTATTTCAGGCCAGAAAACGCAGAAATGAATCCTATGTCGATCAGAAAGACTATTTTCTTCAGGATACCGGCCGTGTAACTTTGGATTATCCCAATGAAAAACTAGAAGTCCCGGAAGTTGGCAGGTACAAATTGCACAATGAAATTGACGATTGCATTGTATGTGATAAATGTGCAAAAATATGCCCTGTCAATTGTATCGATATTGAAGCGATCAAGTCACCGGAAGTCATTGGCACAACCTCGGATGATACACCCAAACGCCTCTATGCTGCCAAATTTGATATTGATATGGCAAAATGTTGTTTTTGCGGACTTTGCACGACCGTCTGCCCAACCGAATGCCTAACTATGACGGAGGATTATGACTTTTCCGTTTTTGATATCAGTAAACACAATTTTGGTTTTGGAAATATGAGCGAGGAAGAAATAATCGAAAAGAAAAAAATTGCAGAATTGGCAGAGGCTCAAAAAGTAGCCACAAAAAAATCAGAAGAAAAAGAAAGCGAGGATTCAGGCTCAGCCAAAGTAGTTCAAAAACCTGTGTTCCGTCCAAAATTTATCAAACCACTAATTAAAAAACCACCGCGAAAAGATTCGGACAAGGATAGTACTGAATGACATTTTATATAATTATATCATTAATAAGTCTGGCAGCTTTGGGCTTAATTTTAAGCAAGCAATTATTGCATAGTGCCCTCTTTTTATTGGTAATCCTTTTGGTGGTAGCGGCTATTTTTATTCTGGCGGGGGCAGAATTTCTCGGTGTGGCGCAGTTGATAATCTATGTGGGAGGCATATTAATTTTGATACTGTTTGGAATCATCGTTACTCAGAAAAAAAAAGTTCAGGATTATAGTTTTATCGCGGAAATTCCGGCCCTGATATTAATATCCGTGTTGGCCTATTTCTTTTATCAGGGTATATCAAAATTAAGAAATATAGAGGAGCCGCTGATAACTGAAACGACATCGAATTTATCTAATTCAGAACAGATTGGCATATCATTAATGACCAATCATCTTGTGGCTCTTGAATTTATGGCATTATTTTTACTCATTACACTTATAGGCGCCGTTATTATTGGAGGTAGAAATACTAAATGATGCAAAAATTCTTTTCCTTGTTTTTCCTTTTTATATCTGCTGTTCCGGTTTTTGGTCAATCCGGTCTTGAAGGATCCGAAAACTATGCTGTCAATGATTTTGGAGATACGATTAGGGGATTCATAGAGGAAATTGGTGAATCGAGAATTACAATTGCCTCAATTGTGAATAATCAATATAAGGTACGCCGATTAAGTACAAAAACGGTGACAGAGTATCATTTAAATGATACAGTGTACAAAAGAGTCTCAATAAATCTCAAAACACCTGAGGATACAGAGGCCTTGATAGCTCTGGCTCAAACATCCAAAGTCTTTCTAAAAGTAAAAATTGATGGCCCCGCTTCTTTATTTGAAAGAAACGTAAAAAGAATAAAATTAATGGACCCGGATATAAATTCGGATGCAAAAGGATTCCTCAACAAAGTTCCAGAATCTCAATTGTTTTTACATTTTAATCCAAAACTTCCGGCGGTCTTGATCAATGACAAAAATTTCTACGAAATTTCAATTCGCGCACTCGGGGATAAAAAACGTGTAAGAGATCGTCTTAATTCGGGCTATTATACCTTTGAAAATTTAGAACAAATGCTGCTTGATTATAATTATCTTGTCGAAAATAATCTCGAATAAATGAGCGCCTTTGAATATTTAATGATCGGATGTCTGCTATTTTCCATTGGCTTGTTCATTGTTCTCACAAGAAAAAATGTAATTCTTATACTGATGGGTTTGGAATTAATTTTTAACGGGGCAAATGTCAATTTAATAGGTGTTTCAGCTAAAACTGATTTGGCCATACAAGGACAAATGTTTTCAATGTTTGTTATGGTTGTTGCAGCTTGCGAGCTGGCCATCGCCCTGGCCTTGATTTATAAGTTGTATTTTCATTTTAGAGAAAACGATCCGGATGTTTTTCAGGATTTAGGAGAAAGCTAAATAATGGATACAAGTCTCATACTCGTACTTTTATTATCACCACTCATTCCTTTTCTCCTCTATTTGGTCGATAAAGGAAGGCTTTCAACAATTTTAGTTTCAATTTCAGGAATATTAGAATTGGGCCTTTCGGTAGTAATTCTTATCCAAAATTGGGGGAGTGAAAGCCTTATCAATTGGCAACTTTTGAGCATTGCCAATAAAAACATACTTGAATTCGGAATTTGGATTAACAATTACAGTTTGGTGTTTTTGTTGGTGGTTTCCACTGTCTCTTTAATGGTTCGACTCTATTCCTCGGGCTATCTCAAAAATGATAATAGAAAATCCTGGTTTTTAGTACTTATCGGATTTTTCACTTTTGCCATGTACGGCATCGTACTGTCATCTAATCTCCTTGGAATTTTCTTTTTCTGGGAATGGGTAGGCCTGGCTTCGTATCTAATGATTGGATTTTGGTATAGCAAAACACAGGCAGCAGAAGCAGCCAGAAAAGCTTTTATGTATAATAAATTGGGTGATTTGGGATTCTTATTGGCGCTGGGCATTTTCTATTTTCACTTTGAGAGTTTCAATATTCCTTTTATCATACAGAATTCCACCGATGCGGTTAATAGTTTACATATCCTTTTCAGCATAGGAATTTTAATTGCGGCATTCGCCAAATCAGCTCAACTGCCTTTTTCAAATTGGCTGGCCGATGCCATGGAGGGTCCCACGCCGGCCTCGGCATTAATTCATTCTGCGACAATGGTTACAGCTGGTATTTTCTTACTGATCCGTTGTTTTCCGTTTTTAGATACGCATGTTTTAGAAATCTGCATGTATATCGCAATTCTAACTGTCATTTGGGCAGGCATTACTGCATTTAAACAAAATGATATAAAAAAAATATTGGCCTTTTCTACTGTCTCTCAACTTGGATTTATGTTTTTGGGGATTGCCAGTGGTAATATACAGGCTGCATTTTTTCACCTTGTGACCCATGCTTTTTTCAAATCTTCCCTTTTCCTTTCCGCCGGATTAATAATAAATCAGCAAACAAAATACTTAAGGTCTCAGGATTCCAATGAATCACCCGGTGATATTCGTTTTATGAATAACTTCTGGAATAAATCTCCTGTGTTAAGCTTATTGGTGATAATGGGCGCAATGGCTTTGTCCGCATTGCCATTATTCTCCGGTTTTCTTTCTAAAGAGGCAATCATTGCAGGATTGGAAGGGAATAATTTAATTTTCAGCTTCGCACTTATTGCCACTTTGATTACAGCGCTTTACACAGGAAGAATGGTGTTTCATCTCTTAAAACCGACTGAGAAAGAATTTCTAAAAATTACTTTGAATTCAGACTTTCGGTTGAACTTTAGCGCCTATATCCCTATAATCATACTTGTCATACTCTCATTATCAATCGTTTACTCTATAAATCCTATTGATTATTCCAATTCATGGTTTTACAAGGGGCTGCATCCAAATGCATTAGATATTAAAGGCTCAAGTCTCTTGCTGGTTCTATCGGTATTTTTAACATTGGGAGGATTATTGTTATCCTATGTATTTATAATTCAAAGTAATAAGGATTTTGATTTTACAAAACCTGTAGATGAGGCGATTCAAAATGGCTTTTATATCGACAAGTTTATCACTTCTTCTTTTAGTGGCTTGAAAAACTCGGGAACAAGCATCGTTTTATTTGTTGAAAATAGCATCATAGATAAAACAATAGGCTTTCTGACTTATTCTTTTGTAATGATGGCAATGATTTTCCGTCTTTTTGATACCAATGTTGTGGATGGTCTGGTAAAAGCTATGGCAGGCACTGCAACATTTATAGGTGAAATAACCAGGCAATTTCAGGGAGGCAAACTCAGGAATTATTTGTTCTGGCTAATACTTTTTATCATAATAGCTTTTCTGCTCATTTTCTAATATGTCAAAGCAATTTCCAAAATCAATTGCACTGGAATACAACGTACATGGGAAAGATTGGATAATTACAGATATCCATGCTTGTTTTAATACACTCAGAAGACTATTAAAAAAAATCGAACTCTCAAAAAAGGATCGCCTTTTTCTTTTGGGAGACCTTGTAAATAAAGGCCCGCGGAGCTCTGAAACTTTGGATTACCTTATTGATTTGGAAAAACAGGGCTTTATCATTTTCAAAGTAATGGGAAATCACGATTTGATTTGGCTGGATTTATTGCAAGGAAAAATACAAGCCGATGATATAAAGATCATGAATCAACAAAATCTTAAACCTGCACAAGTTAAAAATGAAGAATACATTGATTTTTTAAGGCGCTCCTATTATTACATTCTTTTATCTGATAATTACCTTGTGCATGCCGGATTTAATTTTCAATCAGATTCGCCATTTGAAGAATATGTTGACATGACAAACATTAGGGAATGGGAATTGGATGATCGCTATTTGGAGGGTAAGAGAGTGATTCACGGACATATTGCCCATCCTTTTGTAAAGATTTTTGAAGCGGTAGAAAAGAAAGCACAAAGAATACCCCTCGACAACGGTTGTGTCTATATTGGAGAACGGCCGGGAACGGGTAGATTACTGGCATTGGAGGCAAAAAGTTTTGAGCTGATTTCTCAAAAAAATACAGATCAGAATCCAAATTCTATTTTTGATGAATTTTAAGTTTATTTTGAGGCTTAATAAAGATATTCGTGGCTAATCACCTTTTAAGTTCTTTAATTTTAATCCCACTGATCGGGAGTCTTTTATTTCTGATTTTACCTTTGAAACAGGAAAGGATAATTCAATGGCTTAATCTCGGATTTTCAATCTTACTTTTTATTCTAATTGCATTTATTGGCATAAGAGAATATCAAAATCTTCAGGGACTTAGTAATTACGGAGATGTACTTTTAATTGAAAAGTGGGAATGGTTTCGGTTTTCGATCGGATCATTTGGTGAGGTTTCTATTGATTATTTTCTTGGGCTTGATGGTATAAACTTTCCACTGATAATCCTGAGTGGAGTTATTTTGGTCATCGGCGCCATTTTTTCTTTTGAAATAAAAAACCAGGTCAAAGGTTATATGGCTTTATACCAGTTGATAAGTGCTGCGATTATCGGCAGTTTTCTCGCTCTGGACTTCTTCCTTTTTTATTTGTTTTTCGAGTTCATGCTCTTGCCAATGTTTTTTTTGATTGGAATTTGGGGTGGTCCCAGAAGAGAATACGCATCCATCAAATTTTTCATTTATACGCTTTTTGGTTCGCTGTTCATTTTAGCTGTGATGATCGTATTAAATATTTCGACCTTCGATATGGGGAAAACAGCATTGGAGTCTGCTTCATTTTTGGAAGAGGGACTCATTCACGGTTTTAATCTTTTTGAGTATTCCGATCAGAACAGCATTTTAAAAAACAGTCCACTTGATGCGGAATCTGCTTATGGTTTTTGGTCTGAATCTATTCGTTTTTGGGCATTTTGGGCTTTAATTTTTGGATTTATGATTAAACTTCCGGCGGTCCCATTGCACACCTGGCTCCCGGATGCGCACGTTGAAGCACCCACCCCTGTTTCAATTATTCTTGCTGCTTTGTTATTGAAAATCGGAGCTTATGGAATTATTAGAATAGCCCTTCCAGTATTCCCGGATATTTTCATGAATAGTCTGACAGCACTGGGGATTATCGGGGTGATTTCCATTGTATATGGCGGGATGAATGCCCTGGCCATGAAGGACCTTAAGAAAATGATTGCTTATTCTTCGGTCTCACACATGGGTTTTGTTTTATTGGGATTGGCAGCATTCAATATTGAAGGCTTAATCGGCGCCAATTATCAATTGTTGTCACACGGATTGATCTCTGCCATGCTATTTATTTTAGCCGGTGTGATTTACCGAAGAACGGGAAGCAGGGATATCAGTCATTACAGCGGTTTAAATGCTAAAATGCCGGTTTATGCAAGTTTCACCTTACTGGCCTTTTTAGCCGGCATGGGCTTACCCGGTTTTTCGGGATTCATTGCTGAAGTGCTGGTCCTTATTGGGGCCTTTGGAGCCTCAATGCAAAATGGTATTTCTATTTGGCTTCCGATTCTTGGTTTACTTGGGATATTTATTTCGGCGGCTTATTTTCTATGGACAATGCAAAGAATGTTTTTTGGTAAGTTTTCGCTCATTAATTCATCCTGGGGAGAGAAAATAAAAGATCTTGAAAATTATGAGAAATTTTCACTTATGGCATTGGTTTTATTCGCATTGCTTATAGGTATTTTTCCTTCATTAATAATTGATATATCAGAAATTTCCATTCAGAACCTTATCAATCAGATACAATTGAAATAGAATTGATGGCAGAAAACATTCAGTTATACCTATCTGAATTTAAATACATAATTCCCGAATTGATTATTGCATTGGGGATTATTGTCTTGATTGCCCTTGACCTGATATTTTTTAATAAAAGGGCTTTGTTAAAAACCACATTAGCTCTAATCATTGTATTATCAAGTGCTTGTACGCTTTTGTATCTGGAGCACAGTCACTCGCCTGTATTTTACAATTCCCTTTTTCCCAATCAGCCCAGCGTATTTTTCAGACTACTGGCTGATTTTACCATGCTGGTCGTATTGATTTTTTGGAAAACAACAGAAACAGATAAAAGGAAAGATACAACTGAGCTACCATTTTTGTGGCTTTCTGTACTTTTTGCAGCTCATTTTCTCTGCATTAGTAATAATTGGTTGATGGTATTTCTATCCATTGAAATGCTTTCCATCAGTTCATATATTCTTTTGGGAATTGGCTTTAAAAAGAAAAACATAGAAGCTGCTTTCAAATACCTTGTTTTTGGTGCTTTGTCTTCCGGAATAATGGTATTCGGGATATCGCTCATACTTGCAGACGTTCAAAACCTCTATTTCTCAGGTTTTGAATTTTCATATCATGCCGTTTTTGAAGGTCTCGATTTAGTGAGCATAGGCTTGCTGATGGCTTTTGCCGGAATATTTTTTAAACTCTCATTGTTCCCATTTCATTTCTGGGTTCCCGATGTGTATCAGGGCAGCTCCTTACCATTCATGCTAATGGTATCTTCCATACCAAAAATCGCAGCTTTTGGATTTTTCTGTTCCCAATTTTTAATTATCTGGCCCGCGGCCGTGGAGTTTACCCAATTCTCTAATATAATCGCCATTCTTGGCACGATAAGCATTATTTGGGGGAACCTATCTGCACTCCGGCAGGATAATTTTGCACGGCTCTTTGCTTATAGCGGTATCGCTCAAGCAGGTTTTATGATTTTGGCCCTGGTGAATGGCTTTGATGGTATTTTAAAATTGGAGATTTTTTTAAGTCTATATGTTTTCATGAATATCATTGTGTTTTTATCGGCAAATCAAATTGATAAAAAAGCCTCAGATTTGAAAATCTCCGATTTTGCCGGTTTGGGAGCGAAAAATATATTCTTTGGGCTTGCATTTTTAATAGCGATGTTGGCTTTAATCGGATTGCCTCCCACCGGAGGATTTACAGTCAAGTTTATAATTCTTTCCGGACTTTTTGAATGGTACAGTTCGGTTGAAATGAATTTCAGATTAGTCATTTTTATTCTGGCAATTATCAATGTGGTTATCTCCCTTTTCTACTATTTGAAAATACCATATTTCATGTTTTTTAAGAGCAGTCAAATGTCTTTTAAAGCATCTCTGTCAATTAATTTTATTCTGATTTTCATTTCCGCGGCAGTACTCATTTTGTCATTTTTATTCTTTAGCAGTTTTAAGGAATTAATCATTGATATAGGAGCTGACATAATATGAAAACTAATTTTTAGATTTTTGTGTATTAATCATATCAAGATAATTTGAGTAAATTCGATATTATAAAATCGCCCAATGAGTGAGCAAATAAAGCATGAGTGTGGCATAGCCCACATACGTCTTAAAAAGTCTTTGCAATTCTATATTGACAAATACGAGACGCCTTTATACGGTTTAAACAAGCTTTATCTCTTGATGGAAAAGCAGCATAACAGAGGGCAGGATGGAGCGGGAATTGCCAGCATTAAGCTCAATGCAGAACCGGGCATCAAATATATAGACAGAACACGGTCCATTGCAAAACAGCCCATTCAGGATATTTTTGGGAAAGTTCAGCAAAATTTTCGGGTCGCTTTCAATGAGAATAAAAGCAATTTTTACAATGAAAAATGGCTCAAAAAGAACATTCCATTTTCAGGGGAATCACTTCTGGGACATTTGAGATATGGTACACATGGTGATAATTCCATAGCCGTTTGTCATCCCATGCTCAGAGAAAATAATTGGAGAAGCCGAAACCTGGTGGTTGCCGGAAATTTCAACCTTACCAATGTCGATGAGCTCTTCGATTTTATGATGAGCATTGGTCAACATCCGCGTGAAAAGGCAGATACTGTAACCGTGATGGAAAAAATTGGTCATTTTCTCGATATGGCGAATCAGGAAATCTTTGACGCTAAAAAGGATAAATTCAATCATCAGGAAATTTCGAGGATCATAGAAAATGAACTGGATTTAACAAAAGTACTGACCAAGGCCGCCCGGGATTTTGACGGTGGTTACGTCATGGCAGGAATCACAGGATATGGCGCCTCATTTGTAGCCAGGGATCCTTCGGGTATACGACCGGCATATTTTTATGAAGATGATGAGATAATTGTTGTCACTTCAGAAAAACCACCGATTAAAACAGCCTTCAATGTAGATTTTGACAAAATTCAGGAGTTACCACCCGCCCATGCGCTCGTCATCGACAAATATGGCAACTCAAAACTGGATCGTTTCACAGAACAACGCGAAAAAAGATCTTGCAGTTTTGAAAGAATTTATTTTTCAAGAGGAACGGATCCCGATATTTATCAGGAAAGGAAATCACTCGGAAAACTTCTGGTTCCAGAGATACTAAAGTCCATAGATCTAGATTTTGAAAATACAGTATTCTCCTATATTCCCAATACCGCTGAGACGGCATTTTTAGGAATGACTCAGGAAATTGATGATCATATCGTTTCCAGAAAGAGGAAAATTATTGAAGAGGGCAAAATTAAAGGAAAAGAACTCGATAAGGTTCTTAAGTCGAAAATGCGCGTTGAAAAACTGGTTTTAAAAGATGTTAAAATGAGAACTTTTATTACCAAGGATGAAGAGCGCGATGATATGGTGGCGCACGTATACGATACCACCTATGAACTGGTTAAAAAAGGAATTGATACTATTGTAGTAATCGATGACTCTATTGTTAGAGGTACAACCCTTGAAAAGAGCATCATTAAAATGCTAGATAGACTAGGTCCCAAGAAAATTATAATTGTTTCCTCAGCCCCACAAATACGTTTTCCTGATTGCTATGGAATTAACATGTCCAGAATGCAGGAATTCATTGCATTCAGAGCGGCTTGTCAATTACTAAAAGAGGCTGGCAAAGAGAATAAAATGGATGATGTGATGGAAAAATGCATTAACTCTATGGATAAACCGGTTGAAGAGATAGAAAATTATGTAAAGGAGCTCTATGAAGAGTTTTCCTATGAGGAAATTTCAAACAAAATTGCGGAAATAATTACCACCGATGATGTGAATGCTGAAGTTCAGGTAATTTACCAAACGGTTGAAAATTTAAATAAAGCCATCCCAAAACATTTGGGCGACTGGTATTTTACAGGAAATTACCCTACTCCCGGAGGCAATAGAGTGGTTAACCGTTCCTTTATAAACTTCATGAAAGGAAGTCTGGAAAGAGCTTATTAAAAAAGCCCCGATTAAGGGGCTGTTTTATTAATTCTTAATGATTTTCTTGGTAATAAATTCATTTCCGTCAGGAATTTTTAATAAATAAATCCCTTTTTCAAGATGCCTAATGTCGAGCTCCAAAATATTTTGAGTCTTCATATTTTTGCGTCCGACATCCATTGCACTTCCGATTAGATTATATACTTCAATAGCATCAATAGAATTAGTCAATTCTTGGTCAAACTCTAAATTGACGATACCCGAACTCGGATTGGGATAAACTGCAATGCCATTCGAAAAATTATACCGGCTTTTCAATGACGATAAATTTCTAAAATATTGAATGTCGATAGGATAATAAACGATATCGTTAAAAGCAATGGAATGCATATCACCGGCTACATGCATACCTGCTTGTGCATCGGTTTGAAAAATCATATGCAATTTATCATCATTTCCCACCCTTTTTATGGTTGAAGGAAATACTTCCTCTTCTGCTAATGTGCCACCACTAAAGCCATCATCGGCAATTTCAAGTGCGGCTATACTCACAGGACCGTTCCAGGATAATCCCGCATCAAATGAATATGCAAAGAAAAGGTCTCTGTAATTGTCGGGTAACAAGTCCTCTGAAGTTTCGGCCACCTGAGACCAAACAATGAATATTCCACTGTCCTGATCAATCGAAATGTTTGTATGACCCGCAAGACCGCTATTGTATTGTCCTATATCATTCGCGTTTGATTTAATGTCATAATTACCATCTCCGGTGTAATCATAAAAATAACTTATCGGATAAAGCACATTTCCAGTAGGGGTATCTGTACTAATGAATTCATTATAAATATGATTTATGCTACCCATATTTTCATTCCAGTAATAAGCACCAAGACTTGTTAATGGGTTGTATTGACGAATTCCGGAAGAATTCTGCGGCTTGTCTTCGCCAAAATACCAATTAATGGAAAGGCCGGTAGTAGAAACATGAGTTTGTCCATTTTTATCTATTACCACTGACATTTCACTACTAAGCGAGGGCACTACATGTCTGTTGTTACTTATATCTGTGAATCCATTACTAGAATCCGGTGTATATATAATTGTTTTGATCCACGAACCGCTTTCACCATAATTGTCTGATTTATATAATACAAGAGGATCCCAGGCGCCACCAATAACAATGGAAACATAGTTTTTGTATGCATCGATGGCATAGGCATCGGCACTTATCTCCGAAAACCAAAAGGTACTGTTATCATAGGATGGGAAATTTACAAATGAAGAAATGGTCCAGCTTTGGCCTGCATTGTCAGAGCGGTAGTACTTTAAAGGGTTATTAATTCCATTGTGGGCAGCACTCTGATTGTCTATAGCAATCATGTGAATAGTATCTCCAACATTAACGGCTCTCGGCCAGACAGCATCAAAGGAGAGTCCCTGGCTTATTCCCCAGAATCCCTGACCAATGGTATCGCGACTGTTGACAACAATATTTGAGACACTAAAGTCATGTTGGATTGTGTATTCTTTAGAACCGAGGTTTAACAATTGCGGCCAGCCGGTTCGCACAGTATTTAGACCATACCAACCTGTTTCACCTGTATCCCAGCTCTGACTAATGGGGTCTAAAATATTATATCCTGTTCCCCTGTCACCATGCCCGCCGAATAAATTAAGCGATTGCATCCAAACGGCTGCAACACTGCCATCCGGATATTGCTGAATTCTCGTTGTACCTGTTCCAAAATTACTTTGAAGATCATAGGTAGTTTGGCCTATAACTGTTCCGTAAGATGTAGTAGAGCTTCCGGAATAAATTTCCGGATCATTTTGCAATAAATAATTTTCTGAAAGATTTAATTTTTGTTTTTGATTTTGGATGGACATTTTCTCAATATCCTGAGAATGCACCCAAAGGCCGGAGCATAATAATGCCGTGGCCATGTAGATTTTTTTCATGACTAATACGTTTAATTTGACAACCGAACTTAAGGTAGAATCAAATTTTAATTAGTCTTAACTAAAATTTACGAGAGGGGTAATTTACATTTAAACGGGTTTTTTAGACTGCGAAGCTTTCACCGCAACCACAGGTTCTTGTGGCATTTGGATTGATAAACTGAAAACCTTTTCCATTTAGGCCATCGGAAAAATCAAGTGTAGTACCAAGCAGGTAAAGCAGACTTTTTTTGTCCACTAAAATTTTCACACCCTTATCTTCAAATATTTCATCGCTTTCGTCAAGCTTATTATCAAATATCAGATCGTACATTAAGCCCGAACATCCACCTCCTTTAACCAATACTCTTACATTGTGATCTTTTGAATGACCTTCTTCCGATCTAAGTTCGAGAATTTTGCTTTTTGCGTTATCTGTAATTGTGATCATGATACAAAATTAAGAAACAGGATTTAAAACTATACTAAATACACTGATGGTATTCATATCTCTTCCAAAATACAATTTATCCAAAGCCTCGTACATATTTTTTGCTTTGAAATAAGACGTGTGCAATTCTTTGTCCCCATCTGCAATCCATTGGATGGTATAGGAGTAATTATTTTGATTGTGGAGCCTAACATAATCCCACATTTTTTTTGCAGCATCTACTTTATCCGTTCCTGAAATGCTGTGAAATAAAAACGATTGATTATGCCTTGGATTGATGGTAATCAGATTTAGTATGATCTGGTTATCATTCATTTTATAATCAAATACCAAATTTTCAGATCTTAATCCCAAATGATTCTTAATCTGTTTTTGGATTTTGGCGAGTTCTACGTGATTATCGACTTCGGTGGTCATAATTTAAAAAATTGCAACTTTGCATCGTGATAACTAATTAAGTGTAAAAATAGTTTGTCTGCAATTTGAATAAAAATGAAGAAAGTAGAACATATCGGAATTGCTGTAAAAAATATTGAAGACGCCTCTCAGGTTTTTGATAAAATTTTTGGTAAATCAGCCTATAAGGATGAAAGAGTGGAGTCGGAACATGTGACCACGCGCTTTTATAAAATGGGTGAGACAAAAATAGAATTACTTGATTCGGATAATAAGGATTCGGCTATTTCTAAATTTATAGATAAAAAAGGAGGGGGAATGCACCACATAGCATTTCATGTTGAAGATATCTATGAAGAAATCAAAAGACTAAAAGAATTGGGTTTCACCATTTTGAATGAAGAACCAAAAGAAGGCGCTGATAATAAACTCATATCTTTTTTACACCCTAGAAGTACAGCAGGTGTATTGATAGAACTATGTCAGGAAAAAAACGACTAGCGGTATTGAATACTGTTGTAGTATTTCTTTTTGGCCATACCTTTTCTCGTGCTACATTCTTTTTGAGGACGACAAGAAGCAAATATGAATGCTAAGGCTAAAACTATTAAAAGGACTTTTTTCACAGTGTGAAATTATAAATAAATATTTACCCAAATAAGTTCCAAAGATGACAAAAAGAACAGAAATAAGTGAATTAGGGGAATTTGGTTTAATAGACCGCATAACTAAGGATTTTCCGGTCGCAAATAAAAATACAATAAAGTCTGTTGGCGATGACTGTGCCGTTTTAAATGCCGGTGACCGGCAAATGCTACTTTCAACTGATTTGTTGATTGAAGGCGTGCATTTTGATCTTACATATATGCCTCTTAAACATTTGGGCTACAAAGCTGCAGTAGTTAATTTTTCTGATATCTGTGCAATGAATGCAGTACCAAGTCAGATTATGGTGAGCTTTGGATTGAGTAATCGCTTTTCGGTGGAAGCAGTAGATGAATTAATGGATGGCATAAGGGAGGCATGTAAAAATTATAAAGTGGATCTGATTGGAGGTGATATATCATCTTCTGTCAGTGGGCTTGTTATTTCAATAACGGCAATTGGATATGGGGAAAAAGAAAATATAAGCTACCGATCAGGCGCAAAAGACAAGGATGTTATATGTGTTACGGGTGATTTGGGTGCGGCCTATATGGGCCTACATGTTTTAGAAAGGGAAAAACAGGAATTTAAAGCCAATCCGGAAATGCAACCGGACATTCAGGATAAAAGTTATGTAATTCAAAGACAGCTTAGGCCTGAAGCCAGGGCGGATTTTATTCATTCTTTAAAAGAATTGGAGGTAAGGCCGAATTGCATGATTGACATTTCCGACGGTCTGGCTTCAGAATTATTTCACTTGCATTTCCAATCGAAAATGGGAATGAAAATTTATGAAGACAAATTGCCTTTGGACGAACAGACCAGGGAAACTTCTTTGGAATTTCACATTGACCCAAGTACGAGTATTTTAAATGGTGGAGAAGACTATGAATTATTATTCACCGTGAGCCTTGAAGATTTTGAAAAACTTAAAAACCATCCGGATGTAAGTTCTATTGGATATGTCACGGCTTTTGAAGAAGGGGTAAAAATGGTATTTCGTTCCGGCAATCTAAAAGACCTTGAGGCCCAGGGCTGGCAACACTTCAAAATCTAAAAATTGTAGATCAATAATTGAAGACGGAAAATTGAAAAACGAAGATTGATTCGGAGATAGCGCTATCAATTATGTCTTTGCCAGATGATTACAATTAATCTACAGGATAAGGGATGTAGAGGAAATTCATAAACTCCTTATCGATAACCAGCAAGCAGGCAAATTCTTCCGGGTCCTTGTAAGTTTTTAAGAATTCATCTACTTTATTTTCATGAATGATTTCATGCGAGATAAGATTTTCCAGGAACGAAAAATTGATGTTCCATTTCAGCTCAGCTTCTTTTTGCCCTAGCAGTAACTGTCCGATTTTCATCGGATTTTTACTTATAGGAAAAATCGGGTATTCGCTGATTTTTCTGACCTTTAATTGATAAGCCGCTTCTTTTAACGTGTCAGAAACTTTTATGAAATCCGATGTAATAGTGCCTAAATATTTACCGTCCAGTTCCGGATCATTGCTTAAATCCATTTCAACGTAAATTTAATTGTAATATATTCTCTACATGATGGGTTTGTGGAAACATATCCACAGGTTGAATTTTACCCACATCGTATTTTTCAGATAGCAAAGATAGATCTCTGGCTTGAGTGCTTGGCTTGCAACTGATATAAATTATTCTTTTGGCTTCAATTTGTAATAAAACTTCAATGATGTCCTTGTGCATTCCATCTCTCGGCGGATCGCAAATTATAAGATCGGGGAATCCATTTTTTTTACAAAATTCTATTGTAAGCAATTCACGCATATCGCCACAGAAAAACTCCACATTTGAAATTTTATTTTGAGCTGCATTGAAATTGGCATCCTCTATGGCTTGGTCAACAGATTCTATACCAATTACTTTTTGGGCCTGTTTTGCCATGATTAAAGCAATGGTTCCTGTACCGGTATAAAGGTCATAAACTGTTTTTCCCCTAAGTTCACCACACATTTCAATGGCTTTGGAATACAATTTTTCAGCCTGATCAGGATTGGTTTGAAAAAAGGATTTGGGCCTTATTCTGAAATTCAAATCCTGAATTTTTTCGCTTATCGTTGCCTGGCCCTGGAATAAAATGGTCTCCTGATCGAGGAAAGTGTCGTTGACTTTTTTGTTAATCACAAAAAATATGGAATTAATCTGGGGGAACTCACGCTTCAAAGCTTCCAATAATTTTTCCAGTTTTTCATTTAGTTCGGTACCAAACTGAATAATTAGCATCCATTCGCCCGCCCTGGTATTTCGGATGGTCAAACTGCGCAGTTCGCCTTGCTTTTTTCTCAAAAAATAAAAGCTAATGCCATGGCTAAGCGCGTAATCTCTGAACCAGTTTCTGATTGTATTTGAAAAATCTTCCTGAAGATGGCATTTGTTAATGTCAAGGACTTTATCAAAATGCCCGCTGATATGAAAACCTAAACCGGGACTTTTTTTTACATCAGCTTGATTGAGTTCTTCCGGTGTTAACCAGCGCTGCGATGCAAACGAAAATTCCAGTTTATTTCGATATGCCACCTGATTATCACAGGCTATAATTTCTTCAACTTGTGGATCTTCCAAAGCGCCAATTCTCATTAATTGCTGTCTGACCTGATCTTCTTTGAACTTGAGTTGTTCGGTATAGGGAACATGTTGCCATTGACAGCCTCCGCAATAATTGTAATGTTCGCAAAAAGGCTCTGATCTAAGTTCTGATTTTCTGTGAAAATGGATCGCTCGCCCTTCTGAATAGCCTTTTCTTTTTCGGGTGATGAGAATATCCACATTGTCACCGGGCGCTGTATTTTTTGTAAACACCACCTTATCCCCCTGTTTTGAAATGCATTTTCCTTCTGCGGCGAAATCAAGAACCTCAATATTCTTTATAATCTTCTTCAAAATATTCTTAAAATTGCCTCAAACTTAAGCCAAAGCGAGTTAAGAAAGCATTTTTTTTAGAATTTCAAAAAGCCGAAATAGCCTTTAATCGATACACTTATTAAAAAAAGCTCCCGTTTGTTAAACGGCCTTATCAGGAAGAAATATTATTCATACTTTTACATTCGATATTAAATTAAAAAAGAACCATGAAGAAATTATTGCTACTCCCATTATTTGCACTACTATTTGTTTGGGGTAAAGTTGAGGCCTCACACATTGTTGGTGGTGAAATAATAATCACACATGTTCAGGGATTCCAGTATGTCATGACGATGAACCTTTATCGTGATGCCAGTGGTATTTCTGCGCCGGCAACTGCTGCAATAACAGCCTATCAAAGGTCGAATCAGCAGACGGTAGGAAACTGGACCTTGCCAAAGATATCTTTTAATGTGGTACCACCTCAGATTGCAGGTTGTGCCGGTCAGCAATTGACGATTGAAAGACATTTTTATCAGGATACGGTTCAATTGCCTCCGACCACTTTCAATCATGCAAGTGGCTATCTATTTACATGGACTTCATGTTGTAGAAATGCCGGAGTAATTAATCTTCAGAATTCCGGTGGACAGGGCCAAACAACAGCGACTTTATTTCCACCCGTTGTAGATGGTGCAGGAAATCAAATTGTAAACAGTACACCTCAGTTATTTCCTCCATTGGCAGATTACGGTTGTGTAGGGCAATTGTATTATCAACCGTTTGGTGGTATTGATCCCGATGGTGATTCATTAAGCTATGTGCTTTATACCCCATTTGACCAGCCCGGCGCTCCCGGTCCCGGTTTGGTCAATCCAATTTCAGCCCCTTACCCTGATCCAAGTACTCAATTTACTCCGGGTCTTTGGGCCAATTGCTATAATCAGGATAATCAGATCAATGGATTTAGTAATCCGGCTTGTGGCTCTTTAACGGAACCTGACAGATTAAAAGTAGATGTAAATACGGGTTTTGTAACCGTTACACCTTCTGTAGGAAATGCTTATTTTGTTATTGGAGTTTGGGCACAGGAATGGAGAGATATAGACAATGATGGTCAGAAAGATCTGATTGGTAGCGTATTTAGAGATTTTCAGCTACAAGTTTCACCGGCTTCTTCATGTTCGCCACAAATTCCTGTAGATCCACCTGTACCAGTTGACTCAAGCATTACCATTACCGATACCGTATTTGTACCGGGTATCGTAGGACAGAGATGTGTTCAATATAAAGTTTCAGATCCGGGAGCAGGTTCTGCTATTCCAAATGGTACAAGTAATGTTGAAATAATTGTTGATGCAGTGAATTTCCCTGATTCAACAATCAATTTAACTCCGGCGAATCTTGCTTTAAACAATCCATCGGATACATTCCTTATTGATTTGTGTTTTGGCGATTGTGCATTTTCTGTAAATGGTGAGCCATTGGAGCTGAACATTATTTATAAAAAAGAACACTGTCCGCAGCCATTCTTTGATACCATAAGGTTGTTTTTCCTTGTTCAGGAAATACCAAGTCCGGAAGCAAAAGTTGAAACTAGGAATGTGGATTTCCCTTCACAATTCTTTGTAGAAACAGCAGATGCAAACAATAATATCTCTGAGGTTGAATTTTTTATTCGACCAAATTGGGAAATAGAATTTAGCTTGGGTGTCATTGACAGTACCTATGATTCTCTGTTTCAATACATTGTATATAACAATGATACCTTGGATTATCTGGATTATGGTATGGAATTTTTCCAATATACCGCTGATTCTCTGTTACCTGCAGATTCTATCGTTCAAACAGATACAATTAAGGGTCTTGGTGAAATGGAAACTGTCTTTAGATGGGTGCCTGACTGTTCATTGTTCAATGCTGGTCAGGTCTTTAGAGATACCATTTATTTAATTACGGAAGATAGGTATTGTGGTCAAAACATATCTTCAAAACGAATGATATTTAACATCCTGAATACCAATGAAAGACCTACATTGTTGACAGGTTTAGGCGAAGAGACAACAGAAACTCCTGCTACAATTCAAGGTACGCAGCTTAACGATTCAACCTTTTTCTACAGCTTTACTCAAAGAGTAGGTACAGATAGATCCATAGGTGGTAGCGGTAAGAAAAAAGGAGAAAGTCTGATTTTTGATGTAGTAGGTAGAGATGCAGATTTGGATGAGCTCTTTACCGAATATTATATCTTTGATAATGACCGAGGTGAATACCTAGACCTATTGGAATCGAGAGACAGAATATCTGAATTGGGAATAAGCACAGGTAGAAGTAATAATAATATTGGAGATTCTGTATTAGCTTCGACTTTCTTCTGGGAAAACAGATTTATTACCTGTGAGGCTCTGGAGTATGCGCCAATTATGTTAAGAGCTGTAACCACAGATTCAAGTTGTTTTGCAGCCCAGGCTGTTGCCGAAATAGAAATTTTACTTGATAACGGTACGCCTCCACAGTTAGAATTATATCAGGATCTTGATGGTGGAACAGAGTTAATCCCAAGAGATGCAGATGGAAATGTGGAAATCACATTCTCTTCTAAAGATCTTTCATTCTACGTTACAGGTTTTGACCTGGACACCGTTGAAATAGATTCAGCTGAATTTGAAAACGATAAAGTAAGATTAGGCCTTACCCTTGAAGATCTCGATATCAATGATACCGAAGATGTATTCCAGGCCAAGAAGATTGAGGCTACTTATAGAAACCCGCTGCAATACGTAGAGAAGAATGACACTATTTTCTTCTTCTGGGATCCGGCTTGTGAAGACAGAGAGACACCACTTGACAGATTGAATTTCAGAGTAAGGGATAATGCTTGTCCAGTTGATCCGGATGATACCGAACTAGGTTTAATAGATGATATGTTTGTTAATATCGTTCCGGTTGGTGAGTTCAACGCAATCAATGTTATCACACCAAATGGTGACGGTTACAACGATCGATTGGAGCTATACGCTTTCGGTGGTTTCGATGAAGAAGGAAGAAACCTTATCGTTGAGCCCATGCAATGCGGATTTGAAAGCATTAAAGTGTATAACAGATACGGGCAATTGGTATTCGAGTCTGAAGAAAAAGACTTCAGCTGGGATGCTGCCAATGTACCTTCGGGTGACTACTTCTATCAAATGAAGTTTGGAAACCGAACTTACAAGAGTTATATCAAAGTGCTTAAATAAAATAGCATTTGAATGATTGAAGAGGGGATGCATTATGTATCCCCTTTTTTTTTCTTCGGTCAGATATGTGACTGAATGGAGACTATTTTTATCCGATATGTGTTAAATTAGTTGTAATGAAATGGAAACACCTCTTAATACCTTTCATCTTATTTCAAACAAACTTTTCATTTTCCACTCATATTGTTGGCGGTGAAATAGAGCTTGTTCACGATACCGGATACTTCTATACGGTGAACCTAATCATGTACTTTGATGAGTTCAACGGAAATCCCCAGGCTAAAGACAATTTTTTAAGGATTGGCATTTTCAGACAGCTGGATGATGTCTTTATGGATTCGGTATTCCTTCCAAAGGTTTCCGAGGCGAGTGTTCCTTATTCTTTTCCGGATTGTTCTATTGCTGAATTAAATACGAGTAGAATAATTTATAGCGCACAACTTGAATTAGATCCCAATATTTATACCGATATCAATGGTTATTACATGGTTTGGGATCGCTGTTGCAGAAACAATAACATATCAAATTTATTATCTCCCGGTGCCCAGGGTCAGGCTTTTTATCTTGAATTCCCCCCAGTAAATATTGGAGGTACACCATTTATAAATTCTTCTCCGGTATTATTCCCGCCAGTTAGTGATTACGCATGTTTGAATGAGTTTTTTTATTTTGATTTTAGTGGTACTGATCCGGACGGTGATTCACTGGTGTATTCAATGGCCGAACCCATTCGCGGATGGAGTTCCGTGAATAATCCTAGCCCCTTTCTACCTTTCCCCGGACCTTATCCCACGGTGATCTGGCAGAGCGGTTTTGATGTGGATTCCATGATTCCCGGAAATCCACCATTAAATATATCCCCTACAGGATTTCTTACAGTAAGGCCCAATACAAATGGCTTATTTGTGTTTTCAGTTAAATGCGAGGAATACCGAAACGGAGTAAAAATCGGTGAAATTCGAAGAGATTTCCAGATAATTGTTCGCACCTGTCCGAATAATCAAAGTCCGGTAGTATCAGTTCAAGATCCCGTAGACAGCACAAATTTTAACAGGGATGATACAATGTATATCGATCTGAATAATCGCTGTTTTGATATTTTTTTAAAGGACCCCGACCCCAACACAGCCTTTAATGTGGAGATAAATGCATTAAATTTTGATCCTACATTTATATCTGTAAGTCCTGCAAATGGATTGATTCCGGGTTCCGGAGATTCATTAAAAGCTACCGTTTGTTTTAATAAATGTGCTAATTCTACAGTCAACGAACCCTATCTCTTTGAAATTATTATGGCCGATGACGGATGTAGTCTACCAAAAAAAGACACATTTTTAATAACAGCAATTGTGGATGCGATCACGGATAATCCACCGATGATAAACAGCAGTTTTATTGGTGATAGCATTATTCTTGAAGTAGGAGATACCCTTATTATGAATGTTAACGGTTTTGATACCGACAACGATACCATAATTCTTTATTACGGGGATATGGAATTCAATCCGCAGACATATGGCATGCAGTTTTCCAGATCCACAGGTGTCGCTCAACTAAGCAATGAATTTTTCTGGGTGCCTGATTGCAATGCCCTGGATTTAAATGGAAAGGATCTGGTATTCCGCGTTTCGGATTTTTTCTGTTCTAATTATGAGGACTTTCTGACTTTCCCCTTAAAAATTACCACGGATAATAAAAAACCCGTACTGGAAAGCGATTTAGGGAGCAATGATGTAGATATAAATATCAGAGATGTATTTTCTTTTAACTTATCTGCTATAGATACAAATACAAATGATATTTTATTGATAAGGCCAAAATTTTTTAACCCCGATGGCAGCCCAATACAGAATCTGAACTATACTTTAACGCCTACAAGCGCCAGAGGACAATTGCAAAGTACATTTACCTGGCAAGCCGACTGCAGTTTTTTAAATACCGAAGAAATATTATTTCAGTTTGAACTACTGGATAATGGATGTGAGAAAAAATCGGACACAATTTCTTTTAATGCGGAGCTTTTTTATGAAAATGAAAGCCCCGATTTAAGTATAGTTTCAGGTATTATTAATGGCAAAAAAAGCTTCACGATCAACACCTTCACCGATTCCGTTATTGCTCTCGAATTTGCCGGGGAAGATGTTGATCTTGATCTTCTCAACATGCGCTGGGAATGGCAAGATTCATCAAGTTTATTTTTGCCTATCAGTTTTAGCAGTAGTGATGGAATAGGAAATTCAGAAGGGGAAATGATAATAGGACCGGCATTATGTTCCGAGCTGGAAATTTATCAAACCAAGATTAATGTAATTCTTAAGGAGGAATCCTGTCTGAATCTTGAAGATACCATCGAGTTGAGTATAAATGTGGAAGAGTTTTACAAAGAGATAAAAGTACCTGATGTATTCACACCAAATGGAGATGGATACAATGATTATTTCTACCCACAACAATTGCCAAAACAATGTCAGTTTGCTGATATTACCATATATAACCGATGGGGCCGGGAAGTTTATCGCAGCGAAAATGCCGATTTTAAATGGGATGCTGCAAATGTTCCTGCGGGTGATTATTTTTTCCAAATACGTTTTGATGGAGCGAGCTACAAAGGCCCGATAAAAGTAATAAAATAGCCCGATGCGCTTTAAATCATTATTTTTACTCTTTTTGGTATCCTGCATTTGCTCATTTTCGCAGGCTTCGCACATTGTGGGTGGGGAGATGCAAATGATTCATCAAAGAGGAGAGATTTATTTGCTTCGCTTGATACTTTATTATGATCAGGCCAATGCAGAATTTAACCTGGTGGATCGCAATATAGAAATCGGTATTTTCAGAAAATCCAACAACACGCGGATAGATGATAGAATTCTGGATGTAAAAACCAGTACAATTGTAGATTATGCGAATCCCTATTGTCTTGAAGATTCCCTAAAGACAATTAAAATTACATACGAGGGGCTACATCGTTTTTCTTCTGAGCGCTACTATGAAGATCAGGGCTATTATTTTACCTGGGAAAGATGTTGTCGCAATAATATCATTTCAAATGTATTTCAACCCGGCAGGCAGGGTATGGTATTTTTATTGGAATTCCCCGATATGGACGATTTTCCCTTGAACTCAAGGCCACTGTTTAAAGAAATTCAAGGCGAATACATTTGCCGGGATCGTTATGTTGAACTCGATTACAGCGCCATTGATATCGACAGCGACAGCCTTTCCTATAGCTTGGCCACACCCATTGCCGGATTTACAACGCCCGATGATCCTATATCTGCTTTGATTCCCGGACCTTATCCCTTTGTTGAAAACTATTTTTTAATGCCCGGTACGCCAAATTTAAAAATCGATAGTCGTACAGGGATTTTGAGTGCAAGGCCAAGTCAAAATGGACTTTATGTATTCAGAGTGATTTGCAATGAGTTCAGAGATGGTAAAAAAATCGGTGCCGTGCATCGCGACTTTCAAATTCTGGTTGATCAGTGTGTGGATAATACAAGCCCACAAAGCCAATTATATAATCAGAATTCCGTACCCTATAATGAAAATGATACCCTGGTTATTTCATCCAGAGATGAACTGTGTTTTGATATTAAAATAACAGACAGCGATAATGAAAGTAGAATCAATTATGAAATTGTTCCGGTAAATTTTGAGTCAAAAGCGGTGAGCTTTAGTCCGGAGAACGGAGCACTCAGCGGTGAGTCCGATACTTTAAATGTAAAAATGTGCTGGCCGGATTGCATTGAACCTATAAATGAGGATTTGTTTGAATTTTGGCTTTTGGTTAAGGATAATGCCTGTCCGATGCCCAATGTCGATTCCACAAAAATTATTTTAAAGGTTGAAGAAGAAAGTAATTCCAAACCTATTATTGAATCGGAATATAAAAACACAGAATGGCCAGTTGGAAATCCCTTCAATATGTGGTTGGGTGGATATGACAGTGATTTAAATGATTCCTTAAGTTTTAGTTTTAAATTAAAAGAAGGGGCTTTGATCCCGACAATAAGGCAAGATAATTTCGGCAACGATATTGAAGGTAATTTTTCATTTCTTGCGAAATGCTCAGACTACAGGGAAGAAGCCTATGAATACAGCATATATGTAAAGGATAACAGCTGTGCATCCAATAATACTGATAGTTTATTTTTCATTGCAAAAATCAACGACTATATCCCCTATGAGCAAAACGTTATACCTCCAACAAACGTAATCACACCAAACGGGGATGGATTAAATGAATATTTTTATTTTCCTCAACCCTTAGCGCAGTCTTGTGAATTTCAGAATTTTGAATTTGTTGCTATTTATAACAGATGGGGGAGAGAGGTTTTTAAATCCAATGACCGGGAATTTAAATGGCAGGCGGAAAACTTAAATTCCGGTCAGTATTTTTATTTAATACAGTTTGACAAGAGTTTTTATAAAGGATTTATACATGTTATTAAATAAGTCACATCTTATAACGGCCTTTTTTGTGATTTGCTATGTACAATTATTTGCATCGCATATCATTGGCGGAGAAATGACGATGAAGCATGTTGTAGCATCCCGCTATGAAGTAAACCTCAAGCTTTTTTACGATGTAGCGGATGGGCAGGACGTAGTGGAGGACTCCATTATCATTTCCAGTTTCCGGAAGACGGACAATCAGAAAATTGAGGATTATTATATGACCAGGAGCCTTAATTATGTAAATGCGGAATTGACCAATACTTTATGCTCAGATGGTTTGAATATTCGAATTTATACTTATACAACAAGCGTTTTTATCGACGAAAACCTATATAGCTCTACAGGTGGTTATTATTTTTCATGGCAAAGATGTTGTAGGGCAAATAATATCTCCAATATTGCAGGATCAGGTACTACAGGTTTTGTGTTTTATTTGGAATTTCCTTCACCAAAAAACTTCACAGTCAATTCATCTCCACAGTTTAGTTCTATTTCCGGTGATTATTATTGTGTAGGTGAAGACGTGCAAATTGATTTTGGAGCAATGGATCCTGATAATGATGATTTGATCTATTCTTTGATTACACCTATTGCCGGATTTTCAAGGCCCGATGATAATGTAATCATAGGTCAATCAGGGCCTTACCCTCTGGTCAATGGATATTTTGATGTTTCCCCAGTCAACGGAGTTCAATTATCTTCAACTGGAATTTTGTCATTTACCCCGGCACAAAGTGGATTGTATACCGTAGCTGTTTTATGTGAAGAATTTAGAAATGGAGAAAAAATAGGAGAGGTAATACGTGATTTGGCCATTTTGATAAGGAATTGTGAAGACAATCAAAGACCGGAAATTATTTTTTATCCTTATGGCGAAAGTCAGCCTTATGTTTCCGGCGATACTGTACTTATTCGAAGTCAAAATGATTTATGTCATTTAATTGAAACCAGGGACCCCGACAGTAATTCACCAAATGGTGAGGTAAATTATGTATCCTATGACCTTTTGGGTCATAGTGTATTGGCTCCAGAAATTAGTATAAACCAAAGTGCTGCAATTCCCCAATGGGAAATGTGTTTTCCAAATTGCGAAAGTCCGGAGCAGAATTTTTTCACTATAAGACTTAATGTAGTCGACGATCATTGTCCGGTTCCAGAAGAGAATTTTATAGATGTAAATTTTAGAATTATAGAATCAGAGGATGTGCCACCGGTTATTAGCACAAACTATATTCCGGAAATACACCAAATAGGAGAACCAATTAATTTTCAGGTCCGGGTCAGTGATGTGGATTCTTCGGGAATTGATATTCTTTTTAAGGGAGATGGATTTAATCCGGAGATGCTTGGCATGGAGTTTAATTATAATTTGGAAAACTGCTGTGAAGCTAATGGAGATTTTGCCTGGCTGCCGCAATGTTCAAATATTCTGGAAATCGACAAATACAAATTGTACTTTACCGCCAGTGGAGAAAATTGTGGAATAAGCGGAAAAGACAGTCTAAGTCTTGAAATTTTTATTGAAACCCCTCAGGGTGAATTTGCTGAGGAGCTTATATTTCCAAATGTGATAACACCTAATGGAGATGGCATTAACGATTCATTTTATTTTCCAATTCTTGATGAAAATTTATGCCTTGAACGCTCATTCAGAGAGATAATCATTTATAACCGATGGGGAAGGGAAGTGTTCCATTCGAATGAAAGTGATTTTGACTGGAAAGCTCAAAATGTGGCAGCCGGACAATATTTTTACCAGGTGTCATTCGAAGAAAGAACCTTTAAAGGTTTTCTTCATATTTTGAATTAGCATTTAAAAGTATTGAACTCTTATTTGAAATAATATCTGCAATAAATATTTCAAAGGCGGATTTTAAATATTCGTATTCCCTTAATAAAACTTCTTTACCTTTTTCAAGGCCGGAATCAAAATTTGTTCTGCTCGAAATACCTTTAAGAGAACGTCCCACTGCTTCGGGATATTGATAATTAAACAACCAATCATCTCTTTTCATGTACCTGAGCATATGCAGTGCGCGTGCCGGGCACTTTTCCTTGTTTGCCCCCACAATTTCATAGGTTGAGCGCGTATATTCATTTAATGGAATTTTTGAATATTCAGACCAGTTTTTACTTAGAAAATGATCGAAATATACATCTAAAGCGACTCCGGCGTATTTCCCAAAATCATTTCTCAACAAAGAAGTACTTTCACGGGTAATGCTGTGATTATCGGTGAACCAATCGATTTCTCTATGATAAAGAATTCCCAATTGTATATCTTTTTCATAATTGAGATATTTCTTTCCTTTTACGAAATCGGCAATAAAATTTCCAAATCTCAGGGATTCATTTTCCCCTGATAAATATTGATGAGCTAGAAAATTCAATTGCTGAGAAATAATTCTGCACCCGGGCCAATTGGTATGCCGAGCGCAATCCAGATAATCAATAATATAATCCAGACAAAGAGAAAAAAGAAGGTATAGGGCAACATGGTTGAAATGATCGTACCTATCCCAGCATTTTTATCATAACGCTGCATAAATGCCACAATGAGCGCAAAGTAGGACATCATTGGAGAAATAATATTTGAGGCACTGTCTCCGATTCTATAGGCCACTTGCGTAAATTCAGGTGTAAATCCCAGCAACATATACATAGGAATAAAAACCGGTGCCATAATAGCCCATTTTGCAGAAGCACTGCCCATGACAAGATTAATCAGAGCAGCTACAACAATAAAGGGCACTATAACTACAATAGCCTGCAATAGTTGATTTTCAATACCAACCAGATCTATAAAAGCTTTTAATCCATTGGCCCCTTTCACAGCTGTTATCAAACCAATATTGGTCCATTTAAAATAGGCCACAAATTGAGCAGCAAAAAATACAAGCACAATATAAAGGCCAAGTGTTTCCATGGATTTCCCCATGCCATTCATTACATCTTCATCGCTTTTGATGGATTTGGCACCCATGCCGTAGGCCACACCACAAATGCCTGCGGCCAAAAATATAAACGCTACTATGCCCTTAAAAAATGGGGATTTCAAAACATCAGGATTATTCGGGTCTCTTAAAAAACCATCGACAGGCAAAAGGCCCCATAATACAAGAGCAGTAAGAATTAAAGCAGCTATTAAGGCCCATTTCAAGCCCTTTTTCTCTTCCTTGCTTAATCTTTTAATTTCTTCGGGTTGGGCATCACCTTTGTATTCACCCAATCTCGGCGATACAATTTTCTCGGTAACCCATGTCCCTACTGCGGCAATAAAAAAGGTAGAGACAAACATAAAATAGTAATTACAGGTGGGGTTGATTATGTATTCCGGGTCGATAATGCGGGCAGCTTCCTGTGAAAGATCAGAAAGTAATGGATCGATAGTACCCAAAAGTAAATTGGCACTATATCCCCCTGAGACGCCGGCAAAAGCTGCGGCCATACCTGTAATCGGATGTCTTCCGGCAGCTAAAAAGATGATAGCGGCCAGAGGTACAAGCAAAACATATCCAACCTCACTGGCCGTATTAGATAGTATGCCGGAAAATACGATGACAAAGGTCAATAATCTTTCCGGTGCTTTTAAAACCAAAAGTCTTAATCCCGTTCCAATCAAACCACTGCTTTCAGCTATACCAATTCCCAGCATAGCTACCAGAACAGTTCCTAATGGAGCGAAACCGGTAAAATTAGTCACCATTTCCGTTAGTATTCTGTGCAGACCTGTTTCGGACATCAGGTTAATTGGATGGATGGATTCACCGGTACCGGGATGCTGAACAGTAATATCCATCAGGCTGAAAACCCATGATAAAAAGACGACAAGAATGGCAAATAATGCGAATAAGGTGGCAGGATGAGGAAGGGCATTGCCCGTTTTTTCAACAATAGTCAGAAATTTCTCAATCGTTCCGTTTTTCTTTTGGTTTTCTTCAGTCATAGCATTTGTTAAAGCCTCGAATTAACACAAAAGCATTCATTTCTGAAATTATTTTTTTCAAGATGACATTCAAACAATTTAACCGGGGTTCTATTTATCTTTAAAACAGGTCGAATAATTGGATTAAGCTGATTGTCTTAAGATTATCTAGATGAAATGTATTACGCAAGACAAATATTTTTTAGCCAAATCAAACTAAAATATATAGATGGGCGTTAAGATGTTGATAGTTAATTATTTATTTAGTTCACTATTTGGAAGGTCAGGCCAAAGTTAAAATACTATACCAAAAAATTAACTCAGGTTGACTTAAAATTCGGTATTAATCATTAATGTAAATTAGAAACGATGGAAGTTCTTGTAAAAAACAATCACAACGAAGAAGAACTGGAAAAGACAGCCACATTCTTGAAAGCAATAGCGCATCCGATGCGTCTGGCTATATTGGACCTCTTGAGCGATGGTTCGAGCAAATCAGTTACACAAATTTATCAACGTCTAGGCCTTGAGCAGGCTGTGGCATCTCATCATTTGGGATTATTAAAAACCAAAGGTGTGTTGAATTCAAAAAGAGTAGGTAAGAATATTTATTATTCACTTGGCACTGAAAAATTAGTTGATTTATTAAAAGTAGCAGAGTCGTGTCTGGCTTAATCCAATTCTAATTCAAACAAAACGTCCTGCGGGGCGTTTTTTTTTGCATGAGCTTAAGAAAAGGAAGTAAAGCACCGCTATTTTCAGTTCCCTCCACTTCGGGACAAGATTTTAATTTGGCAGACCGCAAAGGAAAAATCACAATTCTGTATTTCTATCCTAAGGATTTTACCTATGGATGTACAAAAGAAGCCTGTTCTTTCAGGGATGAGTTTGAAAGTTTCAGAGAATTAGATATTGATGTCTTCGGGATTAATAAGGATAAAATTTCCACTCACAATAAATTTAGAGAAGAGCTCAATTTACCCTTTCATCTACTGAGCGATGAAAAAGCAAAAGTGGCTAAAAAATACGATGCCGTTCTGCCGCTAATTGGTATGATAAAGAGAATCACTTATTTAATCGATGAGGAATTGAGAATTATAGGAAAATTTGAAAGCCTTACGGGTTTTGATAAACACGTCAGAAAAATACTTGCACTCCACAAAGATTAACCTCCCTTTTTTTGGCCAAAGGTCTTGTCGAAAGCACTTTCTAAGTCCTCAGCGACTTTTTTAATATTGCCCTTAAACTTATCGATGGTTTCCTGATTATTGTCAACGAATCCTTCTACATCGTCTTCAACTTCTTTCATTTTTCTTTTGAGAGACTGAAAGGCTTGATTGATCTCACCGTCTTCTTCCGTGGCATCTTTTTTTAACTCATTAAATAAGTCTTCAAATTTCCCTCCGATTTCCGAGAGAATTTTCTTAATGTTCTCTGATCTTTCCGACATTTAGCATTTAAAAATGGTTTATATTTTCAATTTAATGATTTTTGAATAAAAATTTGACAAACTAATCCGTGAAAAAAGAAGATCCCATTGGAATTTTTGATAGTGGAATTGGTGGACTAACCGTAGCCAGAACAGTAAAGGATGTGCTTCCCAATGAGCAATTGATTTATTTTGGTGATACAGAACATCTACCATATGGGGACAAATCAACCGCAGCTATACAGGCATTTTCTGTCAAAATATGTGATCTTTTGCTACAAAAAGGTTGCAAGGTCATCCTTATCGCTTGTAACTCGGCATCTGTTGCCGCTTATGACTTGATTAAAGAATACGTAGCTTCAAAAGCATTGGTAATCAATGTCATAGATCCCATGGTAAATTATGCTGCAGAACATTTAAAGGATCAAAATATTGGATTGATTGGAACAAGACAAACCGTGGCCTCCGGTGTTTATCAGGAAAAAATTTCCGAAAAAATGAATGGCCTCAAACTTCAGGCATTGGCCACACCATTGCTCGTTCCAATGATTGAAGAGGGTTTTGTTTTTAACAATATCAGCCACGATATCATTTCCAATTATCTATCCATGCCTGAGCTCAAGGATATTGATGCTCTGCTATTGGCATGTACGCATTATCCTTTGATCCAAAATGAAATAAATGAATTCTATCAATCCAAAGTCAAGGTGGTCAATTCTGCAGATCCCGTAGCCTTATCCTTAAAAAATTTACTTGAATCAAAATCATTATTAAATGAATCACCTGCCGATGAGGATTCTTTTTATGTTTCGGATTACACGGCTTCCTTTGAGCGATCCACTAAACTTTTTTTTGGTGAAAAAATTAAGTTGGAAAGCTATAGACTCTGGTCTTAATTGAGGTCCTCTGCTTTAATTTCAAAATTCCAGAGTTCTTCACCATCTTTATTAAATAACTTCAGTTTGAGCAATCTTTCTTTGTAAGCGCCGGTTACTTCTATTGTTCCAAAACATCGTTCGCCAAAACTGCTACCGGGTATTAGCAGTGTATTTCCTTCATCCTCGATTTCGTAGGCTGTGGCCGTTAAAGGGCTTACAGTCCAGTCGTAAATTGGATATTGATCTTTTCTATCCAGTTTTGATAATTCGGAATGGTGGCGATCACCACTAAGGAAAATGACACCCTTTATATTTTCTTCACTGATAAGGTTTATGATTTCCTGTCTTTCTTCGGGAGCGAGATTTATATGGTTTTCATGAACTGCAGCATTGCTGATAAACTGCCCGCCGATTACAATAAATTTAAACCTGGCCGGACTCGATTTTAAAGCATTGATCAACCAATCAATTTGCGCATTACCCAAAATCTCCTTATCTCCGGTTTTACGTCCATTGGCAGTTCTGAAATAGCGGTTATCCAGCATAAAAAACTGGCAATCGTTCCAAAAAAAAGTTCCGGTTATTCCCCCATTCCCTGTTAAATTGTAATTGGGATTCATCCAGAAATCTTTGAATGCTTTTTCGGTTATTTTTTTATTCCAAAATGATTTATCCGAGTTATTGGGACCATAATCATGATCGTCCCAAATGGCAAAATGATGTGATCTTGCGAGCAAGGCCTGCATTTCTGAAACATCCCTGCTGTGCGAATAGCGATGATAAATGCCCGTTTTGCTGTTCCAATCCACTTCCCGCAGATAAGCGTTGTCACCCATCCAAAGCATAAAATCGGGATTTTCATTGTTTATTGAAGAAAACACCTCATAATTCCCTCCATAAGCCTTGCCAGGCCGGTCTACTTCGGGTTCGTTAATGTAAACACAACTACCAAGCGCAAATTTAACATCGGGAGGATCAGAACGGTGTTGCCATAAGGATTGCGATTGAAATTCTAGAGGATAGTCAAAGGCAATCTCTTTTTTATTTACAATGATGGCATAATTGTATTTTACTCCCGGATTTACTACTGCTATTAGATGACAAATAAATGAATTTTCACTTTGGCTTTTTACCATTGCAGTTTCCTTTTTTTCCTTCTCATTTGTGGCAGGCCAATATCTGACTTTAACATCGGCTTCTTTTTCGAGCTGAATCCAAATACCAACTTCTTTCATACTCGAATAACCCAGCATGGGGCCCGATCGCACAAGAGCGTTTTGAGCAAAAGCAATACTTGATAAATACAAAAAAAGGATAAAGAGAAAAGGCCTTTTCATTTATAAGTTTTTATTGAATAAAAGTATTAAAACTTTTTTATCGCACCTTGCTTAATTCTTAATGAAATGATATAGCATGGATTATTTGAAAGCAATCTAATTGGCTTTTTGCTTGCTAATGCAAGAGAACTTAATATTGCAATACCCAAATGAAAACCTCAATTAAAACTATACAAGCGCCAATCAAAGAGGAGATGAAAATTTTTGAAAAAAAGTTTCAATCTTCTATGAAAACCAAAGTCGCGCTTTTAGACCGGATCATGGGTTTTATCGTTAGCAGAAAGGGAAAGCAAATGCGTCCGATGTTTGTTTTACTTATGGCGCAAATGAATGGCGGTATTCGCGAAGAAACCTACAGGGGAGCCGCTTTAATTGAGCTACTTCACACCGCTACATTGGTGCATGATGATGTCGTTGATGACTCCAATTACCGCCGGGGGTTTTTTAGTATCAATGCGCTTTGGAAAAATAAAATAGCTGTATTGGTTGGAGATTACCTGCTATCGCGTGGTTTACTTCTGGCCATCGATAACGGCGATTTTAAATTGTTGAAAATCGTTTCCGATGCCGTTAAGGAAATGAGCGAAGGTGAATTGCTTCAAATTGAAAAAGCAAGGAAACTCAATATTTCTGAAGAGGTCTACTTTGAGATTATTAAACAGAAAACGGCATCGCTCATCGCTTCCTGTTGTGCGGTTGGAGCGGCCTCGACTAACTCAAGTGATGAAACCGTTCTCAAGGCCAGAGAGTTTGGTGAAAAAGTGGGGATGGCCTTTCAAATTAAGGATGATCTATTTGATTACGGAGCCGATGATATCGGAAAACCACGTGGCATAGATATCAAAGAAAAGAAACTAACCCTGCCTTTGATTTACACCCTGCAAAAAGTGAATTATTCACAGAGAAGAAAAATTATCAACACGGTGAAAAATCATTCTACCGACAGCAAACGGGTGCAGGAAGTCATCAAAATTGTAAAAGACTGCGGTGGTTTGGATTATGCAAAAAAAATAATGCATCAGTATAAGGACGAAGCACTTTCACTTTTAAAAGAATACCCCGATTCGGAAAGCAGAAGCTCAATTGAAGCCCTGGTCACCTATACGATTGAACGGAAAAAATAATTAATGTTCTTCGGCCTCTTGTTGAATGCTATGATCGCTGTCATGCATTTCTTGTCTTAGATCCGGCCGCCTGATTTTCCCGCCTTCATGTGCCACATTGGCCATTAGTGCAAAATTACAAATGGCAAGTACCAAAACAGAAATAGAGGCAATTCTCGCTCTGGGATGTGATTTAATCTGAAAATACAAGGCGAATGCCGCTAAAACACCCATAACCAAGCTGACCGGCATAGCGGATTCAGCCAATTCTTCGTGTTCATGGATCTGATCATGTGAAACACCCGGATACTCTTCCACCACATGCTCTGCTTCCTCACCGCTTTTGCTAACCGGAATGGCAGAAACGCCAGAAACAATCAGAATAATCAAGGCGGTATTAATCATAGATGAGTTTGTTTTCCAAAGTGCAAAAGCCAGAATCACAATTCCGGTTAATGTACCCAAAATTGGGAGGTGATTTAAAGCAAGATGAATAAGCGTAGCGTTCATGGTTTAAATTTTATATCGACAATATTAGAATATATTTATTTTTCTTCCAGCAATTCTTCGCTGAGTATTTCGAATTCTTTCACAAATTTTTCGTAGTACAAACCGGTTCCCGGCCCTGAAAATCCTGTATGGATTTTTTGCACAATCCCATTTCTGTCTATAAAAATCAAAGTAGGGAAAGACATGACCTGATTGAGCATAGGGAAAGCTTCAGAAGCCGCTTGTTTGTCAGACGGCCCGCCAAAAAGAAAGGTGTAATTGGCTCCGAGCTTATCCTTCACTTTTTGAACTCTTTCTGCTGCGTAGTCGAGATCATTTTTTCTTTCGAATGCCACAGCAAGAATTTCAAGGCCTCTATCTTTATTTTTTTTATACCAATCCGCGAGAAATTTGGTTTCATCCATACAATTGGGACACCATGTTCCAAATATTTGCACAAGCACAACCTTGCCTTTCAATTGCGGATTAGGGAACTTCACCGTATCACCATTCATATCTGGAAAGGCAAAATAAATGCTGTCATAGCCTTCCTTTAAATAGGTCAATTGATAAGCATCTTTTAATTCAACAGAATTATTGCGCTGCGCTGTCCAGGTTTCATTCCAGCTAATTCCCGATTTGAAATAACCACTTAACTCATCATTTTCCCCCAATCTTGCTTTAAAAAGAAAAGCGTGTTCACCATCGAAACAGGATAATTTTAATTGGTTTCCATCAACTTCACCATCGAGAAAACGATAGTCACCGGTTATTGTGAGAAAAGTTCCTTCTACTTTGCTTCCATTTTGTGAAAATTTTCCAAGGGCCAAAGTTGAATCTTCTGCTTCGGATTCAAATTGAACGGCCCATTTACCGCTTATATCCAAATTGGTTTTTGGATCTTCACTAAAGCGGTATTTAATCCCTTTTTGAGCAGAAAAAGAAAGCACATAGCCTTGAGCATACTTTTTTTCGAAAACACCCTTCATTGAATTGCCGATAATTTTGGCTCTCAATTCCGTATCGAAAATATGCATTTGGGCTTTTATTGAATCCTTTTCAATGAGTACGTCTTCTACTAATATTTTTTCATTACCATTGATCAACCACAACTTTAATTCAGCAGAATCCTCAATTATAAAATTAAAAGGAAGGGTATCATTTTGAAGGTAGAGTTCTGCCCGCCAGTTGCCGGAGGGTCCGGAGTTGTTTTCCTGGCAGGAGTAAAAGGCCATTACAATAGCTAAGTTCAGAATAGATTTTAAACTCATTATTCAAACTTAAGATGAATTACAGTTATTCAGTAATTATTTCATTGAATTGCCATTTCATTTTTAAAAATTGAATCAAAATTTGGGACTTCAGAAAATATTTATAAAAATCTATAAATAGAATTTTTTTAAAATTTTAGCAGAAAACCATGATGCAATATGGCTGAAAACCCTTAGCGGCGAATAATGATTTTCGTCAAATATGCCTTTAAAGCAAAACACAGGGCTTAAAGATGCGTAAATTTTCAGACGCTCTATTAAGCCTTACCATGAAAAATTGCATTAGGTGCATATTATTTATTAGTCTAATTTCATTGTTGCCTTTCCAATCAATGGCACAGTGTCCGGATGTCCTTGGGAGTTTCGGTACGGTCATCACACCATCGCAAAACCCTGTATGGATAGGATGTGGATCCGGGCCATTTACGGTCAATTTTCAAATGACCGGAGACATCACCGGTGCCTTTACCATTGACTGGGGCGATGGTAATTCCAGCAGTGGCAATGGATTATTGAGTACTGCATTTATTTCTCATACATATGCCGCGACCGTAGATACATTTAATGTGACCTTCAGCAATGCCTGTGGAACAATATCGGGTTTGGTGGTTATGGAAGAAGCAGTGATTGCTTCGGTTAAAACCGGATTTGGCGGTGTCACTAAATCATGTGCGCCTGCCACCCTGTTTTTTACAAACCAGAGTGTCCATAACTCACCAAATACCACTTATACCTGGGATTGGGGCGATGGAAGCCCAATAGAATTTTATGGTCCTGCAAATCATGGAGACACTCTTGCCCATACTTATTTAAAAGGGACAGTGGATTGCGAAACCGAAGTGACATTAACCGCCGAAAATTTCTGTACGGCGGGAAATCCATCTCAGAATATTTTAAGGCCAATACAGATATGGGACATTGACTCAGCCATTATAAATGCATCGCAAACGTTGCTTTGTTATCCGGATACGGTAGTCACATTTACAAATGTTTCAGATTTAAATTGTGCTACACCTGCACTGGGCAACACCAAACAAAGATATGAGCAATGGACATTTTTTGACCTCTACGGGCCGGGTCAGGATTCTGTGATTGGCTGGGGACCTTTTCCGGTTTCGATTCCAAGAACCATAGCTTTTCCGGGACCGGGTACATATACCATTCAATTGCTTGACAGTAATCAGTGTGGAATAGCCACCGAAATAATGCAGATCGTAATTACAAGTCCGCCATCGGCAAATTTTTCATCACCGGATACCGTATGTCAGGGCGATCTTATCAATTTTACAAACCTTTCGGGCAATGGAGCCAATGCATTTCAATGGAATTTTGGAGACGGAAATTTTAGTACTAATACAAACCCTACATATAGCTATGATACTTCGGGTTTACAGACTGTAAGTCTTAGTTCAAGTATCGCGGGTGGCTCTGCTTCTTGTTTGGATGTTTTTACCAAAAATATTTTTGTTTTAAAGGCGCCCGATGCCTCTCTCCTTTTGAGTGATGACAGAGGTTGTGACTCTTTAAGTGTGAATTTTCAGGATAATTCAAGTCCTGATGTAAGCATTTGGAACTGGAATTTTGGAAATGGCCAAAATTCAAATGCTCAGAATCCGGGAACAATTTTTTTTGACAGCATAGGATCTTATGAAATAACCCTTCAGGTTCAATCAGCCAAAGGATGCATTGATTTAACCAGCGATACGGTTGATGTCTTTATGTCGCCAATTGTCAATATCTCTCCCAATGCGGTTTGTCAGGGTATAAATACTCAATTTATAGATCAAAGCATTTATTCTCTGGGCGATTCCATATTGAGCTGGAACTGGGATTTCGGGGATGGCACCAATTCAGCATTGCAAAACCCCAATCATATTTACCTAAATGCGGATACCTTTGATATTGTCCTTTCCATCAATACCAATGAATGTACCGGAATAGATACGGTCAGCATAATCGTGGAACCTGTCCCACAGTCGATTTTTACATTGGATTCAATTGAGGCTTGCTCTCCTTATCTTTTTACTACGAATAATCAAAGCGATAGCATGGGCACGCCTAGTCTGCAATATTTCTGGTACGTCGATAATACTGTCTATTCAGGCTCAAAGGATACTCTCATTTTATTACAGAACAATGCTGTTCAGGATAGCATATACAGTATTAGTCTGATAGCGGAAACCACTTTTGGCTGTAAGGATTCATCAGCAATTGACGTTACCCTATTCCCCGAGGTCATGGCTTCATTTACACATACGTCGATTGACCTTTGTAATCCCGATTCGATACAATTCAACACCATACTGAGTGGAAATGTAAACAACGTTTTTTGGGATTTTGGTGATGGCAGCACAAGTAATGTCTTTAATCCATCGCATTTATTTACCAATGACTCACTGACCATTCTGGAATTCCCTGTATTGTTAAGTGCAAGCTCTTCAAAAGGCTGTGTAGATAGTCATAGGGATACCATTTCGATTGGTCCGAACCCCTACTTTGATTTTACATTCAGCCCTTCGATATCATGTTCTCCGCTTAATGCCACCTTTAGTGCAGAACCGGGGGCTGTTTCTTATAACTGGGATTTTGGTAATGGCCAACCGGGCATTGGACAATTTACCCAAATGACCTACACTAGCACCGTTGATACGGCATTTAATGTCACTTTGCGTACTTTAAATGCATTCGGTTGTCGCGATACAATTCAAAAATCTTTAACCGTTCTGGGTGGTGCAAAAGCTGACTTTAATTCATCCGTCAATACATCCGTTTGCGCGCCGGTTCAAGTTGAATTTTACGACAGTTCTGTAAATGCTCAAAACCTTTACTGGGATTTTGGAGATGGCACTCAAGGCACAGGAAATCAGGTCAATCATACTTATAACAATGATTCTTCATTTACACTCGTTTTTCCGGTTCAGCTAATTGCTGAATCTTCATCCGGTTGCAGAGACACGCTGGTCAAGGATGTATTAATAAAACCCGAATTGAAACTCAGCTTCAATTTTACGCCCGATAGTTTTTGCGGCCCTCAGATGGTTGCTTTTAACGCCATCGGAGTGGCAAGTGCTTACTCCTGGGATTTTGGAGATGGATCGAATTCTGTTGGTCAAAATACAAGCCATACCTATTTATCAAATGCCGATTCCTCATATCTCATAAGATTAACAGGTCTCTCATCATTCAATTGCCGGGATACGGTTTACGATACGCTGAACTCAAAATTGCAGGCAAATGCCCAAATAGGGCCGCTTGTTATTCCCGCAGGCTGTAGTCCGGCATTGAGTACATTTCAAAACCTCTCAAGCGATGGCGATGAATTTTACTGGGATTTTGGGGACGGTTCCTCAATCCTAAACAGCAGTGATACAATAGTCAATCACATTTTTGTCAACAATGGATCTCAAAACCAAACATTTACCATTGAGCTTATTGCAAGTAAATTGAATGGTTGCTCGGATACAGCATTGAAAAATATTGTTGTTTATCCGAAGGTTGATGTGGCCATCAGCGCTCTGCAGGATAGCATTTGCAGTGGCAGTCTTGCTCAGTTTATAGTTGATAATAACATATCAAACGCCGATATATACAATTGGGATTTTGGCAATAATTCCTTTGGAACGGGATTCACCGGTAATTCAAGCTATATAAGTTCTGTGGATTCCATATTTCAAATTGTTTTGCAAGGACAGTCTTTTCAGGGATGTACAGATTCTGATACGGTTGATCTCCTGGTAATTCGACAGCCCAATGCCAACTTTAACACAGTTTATCCAAACCCGGCCTGCACACCATTGAATGTTTCATTTAACAGTTCCTCTGATTCGAGTTTTAATTATATCTGGGATCTGGATAATGGTACGGTGATTAACAATCAATTCAACGGAATTCAAACCACTTATATCAATACTGATTCGATGCCAAAAATATTTCTGCCCATCTTAATTCTCTCACCCGGTGGAATGTGTGCCGATACATTTATACAGTCCATTAGTGTAAATCCTGTAACAAGCTACGACTTTGTCGGCACGCCGTTGAACGGCTGTTCACCCCTGTCAGTAGATTTTAATGCGGAATCAGGCGCAATTCTTTATGAGTGGAATTTCGGGAATGGCAATAATGGAATCGGGCAAAATACGAATCAGGTATTTACTACGAATCTGGATACATCTTTTAATGTGCGCTTAATCAGTACCAATACCTATCAATGCAAGGATACCACAGTTAAAACCATAGACATTTACCCAAGTGCCAATGCACATTTCACTACGGTAAATACGCCCATTTGTACTCCGGCAACAATTAATTTTTTTAATCTATCCGATACAAGCAAAGCAATTTCATATAAATGGGACTTCGGAGACGGAAATATTAATATTTCGTCAGCTTCAAATGTGAGCAATACCTATGTCAATACCACTGGGAATCCGGTAAACTATTTAGTCGAGCTGATAGCTTTTGCCAATTATGGCTGTAATGATACTGCTACAAAAACAATAACAATTTTACCACAGCCAAATATCAATATTGGGGTGGATACCATTGAAGGTTGTAGTCCATTGGAAATAGAATTCACTGCTCTTGGCAATGCGAGCAACTATTTCTGGGAATTTGAAAATGGAAACAGCGATGCCGGCGTACTCAGTCGTCAGGTGTTTGTAAATGATTCTGATAATGACTCAATTTTCTCTGCCAGACTTATTGGGCAATCTTCCGAAGGCTGTGCGGATACCATATACAGTGACATAAATGTATTGGTCAAACCCATTGCTCAGTTTTCTGTAGACAATCCAATTAAAAACCTTCCCGATAAGACCTTTCAATTATTTCAGGAATCGCAAAAGGCAAATGAATTTTATTGGAATTTTGGAGATGGCTCTCCACAGATCCCGGGAAATCCTGTGGACTATACCTATCAGGAACATGGCCAATACCTGATTACTATGATTGCCCAAAACAGAAGCTGTTTTGATAGTGCTGAAGTAATCGTACTTATCAAACCCGTCGCTCCTATACCTGATTTTGATGCCTATGGTGTGGGCTGTGCACCCCTGAAGGTTGATTTTCAGAATTTTTCGGATTATGCAAAAAGCTACGAATGGGATTTTGGAGATGGTATTAAATCCAATGCTGAAAACCCGGTGCACACTTATGTAAGTCCGGGAATCTATCAGGTAAAATTAACGGCGATGAATGAATTGGATTCCATAAGTGTAGAATACGATTCAATTGCTGTGGTCTTTGAAAACCCCGAGGCAAGATTTTCGCTGAGCAAACCGGGTGATTCTGTAATTTTTATTCCTCGAAAAACCATTGCCTTTAGAAATTACTCCAAAGGGGCTATCAATTATTTGTGGGATTTCGGCGATGGAAGCATTTCTATCGTAGAAAATCCGGAAAAGGAGTACAATCAATTGGGAGAATATCTTATTTCATTGATAGCAGAAAATGAATTTCAATGTAAAGACACCGCTTTTCTCAGCATCAGGGCTAAAGAAGGGGGGGCAGCGAGTATCCCAAATGCATTTACACCCAATCCCAATTTCTCCAATGGGGGACAAATAAATTCTTCAGGAGTTAATGATGTATTTTTTCCGGTCACCGATGGTGCTACCGGAATGCACATGCAAATATTTAACCGCTGGGGGGAATTGATATTTGAGAGCAAGCGATTGGATATAGGCTGGGATGGTTACTATCGTGGAAAACTGTGCAAGCAAGATGTGTATGTCTATCGCATTGCTCTAGATTTTATCGATGGGCAAAAAAGAGTGGAAATTGGGGATGTAACATTATTAAGGTAAAATGATGAAAGCGAAAATTGCAATAGGAATTATAGGCTTGTTTTTAGTGTTTGAGATTAAGGCACAGGATCCTCAATTCACCCAATTCTTTTCATCAACTGTAAGTCTAAATCCGGCTTTTGCCGGGGCCACCGAAGATTTTAGATTTCAAAGTACCTATAGAAATCAATGGCCGGGAATTCCCGCTAATTATGTTTCGACGGCATTTACATTGGACAAGAATTTGTCGCACGTAAATAGCGGCGCTGCATTTATTTTTTCAACAGATAAGGCGGGTACAGCAGGTCTTTCCAATAATGAATTGGGTTTTGCCTATGCTTACAAATTGAATTTATCCAGAAAATGGGGAATTAGGGTAGGTTCACAACTTTCTTTGCACTCATTGAATTTTGATTTTTCCAAGCTGACCTTCGGCGATCAGCTGGACTCAAGGGGAAAGATTTTTTCAAGTACCAGCGACGATGCCATAAATAATGGGATCAATTATTTCTCATTTAGCACAGGCGCATTACTTTACTCAAAAAAGTTCTGGGTTGGAATAACAGGAAGAAACCTGAATGAACCCGATCAGTCGCTCTACGGAGAAGAGCCCAGTACTGTGCCGCCTTATTTTAGTATTCACGGTGGATTGGAAATTCCGCTAACCAGAAGAATGTGGAAGAATCAGCAGCAGGTAAAAATGGTGCCGGTTTTTCATTACAAGAGCCAGGGAAGATTTGATCAACTCGATTTTGGAGGCTATTTACAATACCAGAACACAGCATTCGGTTTGATGTACCGAGGCCTACCTTTAAAAAGATATGACCGAACAGAGGGAAATCACGATGCACTCGCGCTCTTTATGGGTTTTCGGGTTTATACTTTAAAAATTGGATACAGCTATGATCTTACAGTATCTAAGCTCAGAGCCGGTACCGGTGGAGCACATGAGCTCAGCTTAGTGTATGAATTTCAATTCCCACCCGGAAAAAGCAGGGTTAAACCAAAGAAAAAAACTTTAAGTTGCCCTGATTTCCTCAAATAATATAAATTCACGTTTTAATTATTTCGATTTTGTATGACCGGAAAATCTGTATCGCTTTGCCTGAGTGGAGGAGGGGCAAGGGGATTGGCACATATTGGTGTCATAAAAGCCATTGAGGAATTTGAAATGAATGTGAAGGCGGTGTCCGGAACCAGTGCCGGATCAATAGTAGGCTATATGCTTGCTGCCGGGCTTAAAAGTCACGAAATGGCAGACATCGCCAAAAAGCATAAGTTTTACTCGGCTTTTAAAATGTCGCTTTCAAAAATCGGCTTGGTGAGCATGGAGAACCTAACTACGATTTTCAAGAAATTTATCGATGTCGAGGAATTTGAAAATCTTAAAACGCCATTTTATGTCGCGGTATCCAATCTAAGAACTGGCGATGTGGAATATATTCACAATGGAAATATTCACAATGCCGTAGTGGCTTCCTGTTCTATTCCAATGATCTTTTCTCCGGTGAAAATCAAAAATGAATTATACGCTGACGGAGGCTTGACAGATAATCTGCCAATTAAACCCCTTGAGGATTTTGAATATGATATAATTGGTGTAAACATCATGGGCGATGGATCCGGTAAAACGCCGGATTCCTTTGCAAAATTGGTGGATCGAACGATTGATATTGTAGCATGGCAAAACACAAAACACGCACTGAATAAATGCAGATACCCCATAAATATTATTGAAGCTCAGAAATATGGTATTTTTGATTTTAAGAAAGTCGATGAACTGGTAGAATTGGGTTATAATGAAGCTTTGAAAATATTTAAAAAGGAACCTGATTTTGTCTGATTTGTTGGCCTATTAAAGATTAATCCTCTTGCATATTTCTTATGAATAGGCTTTTATCCATTTGCGTGCTGATCGCAGTATTTTCCTGCAACAAGGAATATAACAAAGTTCCGAATGACCTTGATTTACCAATTATTTCAGGTGAAGAAGCCTGGCAGGACATCGCGAACAACAAAGTAAGAGTTTATTATTTTTTATCCCCTGAATGTCCTCTTTGTCAAAATTATGCCGTAGCCATGAGGGAATTGAAGAATAATTTTCCTCAGATAGAATTCGTTGGCATCGTGCCGGGAAAAGAATACAATAGCGAACAAGTAAGGAAATACCTAATTCGTTTTGGATTGGAATTTAATACTTATTTCGATCCTGACTTTGAGCTAAGTAATGCCCTTGGTGCAGAAATAACGCCGGAGGCTTTTTTATTGGATCAGAATGGCAATGTGCGCTATTCCGGAGCTATTGATAACTGGGCTATTTCACTAGGCCAAAAAAGAACCGTAATTACAGAAAGATATCTTGAAGATGCCATTGTGGCGACGCTTGAGAATCGCGAGATTAAAATTAAATCTACCAGCGCTGTGGGATGCTTTATTCAATGAAAAATTACCCTTCTTTTCTAATCATCTGTTTGTTTTTTCTTTCCTGTTCAGAAATTGGAAAAGATAAGAGAGGGGCTGATCAGGAAAAGGTTGAAAAAATAGCTCAAGTCATTGAAAACCCAACTTTCAGCGAACATATTGCCCCTTTTTTTTATAATAATTGCATGCCTTGTCATAGGCCGGGGGAAGCAGGTCCTTTTTCATTGATTACCTATAAGGATATTAAAAAAAGATCAGAGACCATTCAGTTTGTAGTCGAAACACGCTATATGCCACCCTGGCCTGCTGATCCAAACTACAGACATTTTCTGGGTGAGAAATATCTGGAGGAAGAGGAAATTCAAACCCTAGTCAACTGGATAGACAATGGAATGCCAATTGGAGACAGTACTGCAATTCCCGAACCACCAACATTTCCGACAGGCAGTCAATTGGGTGAACCCGATCTCGTTATTGAAATGGAGGATTCATTTTTAATAAAAGGCATCAATGTGGATCATTTCGTTTTTATTAAAATACCTTTTGAGCTTGAAAAAGACACTTTTGTGAGATTAATGGAATTTGTGCCGGGCAACAGACAACTGGCTCATCACATGAATGGCCATCTGATTAATTATACTTCACACAAAAAATCAGATCATTTTGCAGGTGAAAAAATCGTTTTTCCCGACTCGCTGGGAACACGCAATGCCTATAAAGTGATGGGTCTTCTTAACGATGATGGGACCATGCCTGAGATACGCACCTTGGTTTGCAATTATTTACCCGGTGTTTCTCCTGTAGCCTATCCGGAGGAGATCGGAGGTTTTAAAGTCAGTAAAAAAGCCGCATTTTTTATGCAGGACATGCATTATGGGCCAACGGCGGTGGATCAATGGGATAAATCAAAGATCAATATCTTTTTTTCCAGAAAAAAACCCGAAAGAATTCCGCATGAAACGCAAATGGGCACGCTGGGAATATCTCCTGTAGAACCCGAACTGATCATACCACCGGATACCATAATGACTTTTTATACAAAATATCAGGTGCCGCAGGATATTTCACTTCTTATGGTGAATCCCCACATGCATTTGCTTGGTCGAAAGTTTAAAGCCTATGCAGTAACATTAAAAAAAGATACCATTCCGCTAGTAAAAATTGATAGTTGGGATTTTCGCTGGCAGTTTTATTACAAATTTCCTAAAATGATAAAAATTCCGGCTGGGGCTACCTTAGTTGCCGAGGGATTGTTCGACAATACAGCGGATAATCCTTTTAATCCCTTTTTTCCTCCACGAGAAATCAGGGAGCCGGATCATAGCATGAAAACCACAGATGAGATGTTTCAATTTATATTTACTTATTTACCTTATCGCGAAGGAGATGAAAATATCAGTCTGGAAGTAAATAATATTTAAACTAATAATAATTACTTATGTCACTTACCGATTCTAACATGATGCCTTTGAAAACAGGGGCTCCTGAATTTGAAATCATAAATACCCTGGATCAAAAAAAATACACATTTGAAAGTTTAAAAGGAGATAAGGGTACACTTGTATATTTTATCTGTAATCATTGCCCTTATGTTATTCATGTGATTAATGAATTGGTAAAAATTTCAAAAGTGTACGAAAAAAGGGGAATAAAAACCATCGCGATATCTTCCAATGATATCGAAAAATACCCTGAAGATTCGCCGGAGAAAATGAAGCAATTTGCTGAAGTGCATCGATTTGCATTTCCCTATCTCTTTGATGAAACACAGCAGGTGGCCAAAGCTTATTATGCCGCATGTACCCCTGATTTATATTTATTTGATGCTAATGATAAATGCTTTTATCGCGGCAGATTGGATGAAGCAAGACCGGGCAATGATAAACCGGTGGATGGCAAAGATTTGAGAAATGCTTTGGAGCAGCTACTCAATGGCAAGACTCCGCCAATGGATCAGTTTCCAAGTGCCGGATGTAATATCAAATGGAAATAAATCAGGATTTCAACTCATTCAGAGCAACTTTGAGCTCAGAAAAAGCCAGCTGACATAACTGATCCAACTCAGTAATTTTCTCTTCGATTTTAGCGATATCTGTGCCTTCATTGGCATAATCTTCCAATGCAATGGTAATTTCTTTACCATTTTTAATTCCCATGAATGTCATGGAGGGTTTCATTTTATGAGATATTCTGGCAACCATGTTATAGTCCTTATTTTCAAAGGAGCTTTTCATTTCCTCTAAGAAAGAAGGTGTTGAACTCAGAAAGAGCTCTACCATCTCCTGAACAAAATCCTTGTCGTTTGAACTGTATTGGTGCAAATAGGCTAAATCGGTTATTGCCATAATATTAGTTTTGTTCTTCTTCCATTTCTTTTAAATAGCGATACAATGTTGATTTACCAATGTTTAATTTTTTAGCAACCAACAATACATTATCATCGTATTTTTTTAGAAAATGGCGAATAATATTAAACGTGTAATCTCTTAAGCTCTGTTCTTCCAATAGGAAGTTTTCACTTTTATCAATACTTGTAAATGTAATATCTTCTGATTTAAGTTTTTCTCCATCTGACATTACAGCTGCCAATTCTATCACCGCTTTTAGCTCTCTCACATTTCCCGGCCATGAATAGGCCATTAATTTCTTTCTTGCACTTTCTTCAATATTAATTGAGCCCATGTTATTTTCTTTGGCAAATGAGTTAAGAAAATGTTTGGCCAGTATCAGAATGTCGGAACCTCTTTCGCGCAAGGTTGGCAGGGTAATCGGTAAACCGAGCAAGCGATAATAAAGGTCTTCCCTAAAATTTCCTTTTTTAATTTCCTCGGCCAGATTCCGATGCGTGGCAACCAATATTCTGACATTTAGCTTTATTGTTTTGCTTCCGCCAACCCGAGTTATTTCTCTTTCCTGTAACACCCTGAGCATTTTTGCCTGGAGATTGATATCCATTTCGCCGATCTCGTCAAGAAAGATGGTCCCACCATTGGCTTCTTCAAATTTTCCTTTTCTCTGAGTAATGGCACCCGTAAAGGCTCCTTTTTCATGACCGAATAACTCGCTTTCGATCAGGTCTTTGGGTACAGCTGCGATGTTTACAGCTACAAATGCTTTGTTTCGCAATGCCGAATTGTAATGAATGGCTTTGGCAACAACTTCTTTTCCCGTGCCCGTTTCTCCGCTGATAGAAACGGTTATGTTTGTATGAACAGCCTTTTCCAATAATTTAAAAATGGCCTGCATGGAAGGACTTTTGCCTATAATGCTTTTTTCAAACTCGTATTTATGCGCTATTTCTTCGCGTAAATGTTCGATTTCATGTTCGAGTTCATTGGTTTTTTTGGCCTTGTTAATGGAATTGAGCAGTCTGGTACGAAGGTCTTCTTCTTTGCTGATGTAATCGAAGGCGCCCTCTTTTATTAAGGCAACCGCAGTTTTAACATCTTCCTGTCCTGAAATGATGATGACAGGAATTTCCTTGTTATAGTAGTTTATTTTTTGAAGCAGTTCGCCCCCGCTAAAATCCGGAAGCGAGTAATCCAGGGTTATCAATGAGGGTTTTTCCGGTAGAGCATTGAGTAAATCTTTGCCATTTTCAAACATCCTAACCTCGTGCTCGGGATCTAATTTTAGGGTGTACTCCAATACTTTGGAAAAGCTGGGGTCATCCTCAACCGCAAATATTTTAAAGCCTTCAATGTTTTTCATAATGGGAAAGAAACACAAATTTTCCCATATTGGGAAGCTAATTCTATTTTTTTGGACTTATTTTATAAAATATAGAATGAATCAGAAACGCTGTTTAGAAATTCTTGTTTATTAGACATGCTAAAAATTGCCTGGTCCGAGGAGTACCATCATCCCTTACCCAAAAATCATCGATTTCCGATGGAGAAATATTCTCTCATTCCGGAGCAGTTAAAATACGAGGGTACAGTTTCGGATTCTAACTTTTTCATACCCAAACTGCTTTCTGAAAAAGATATTTTGGCCGTACATTACGATTCCTATTGGGAAAAATTAAAAAAACTGAAACTCAGCAAATCGGAACAAAGAAAAACCGGTTTCCCTCTCAGTGCAGAATTAGTAAGGCGGGAATTGATCATTACGCAGGGGACCCTTGATTGTGCCAAATACGCATTGAAATTTGGCTGTGCCTTTAATGTGGCAGGTGGGACGCATCATGCATACAGAGACAGGGGAGAGGGTTTTTGTTTGCTTAACGATGTAGCCGTCGCATCTCAATATTTACTTAATTCCAAGGTCTTGGGGAAAATTCTGGTCGTTGATTTAGATGTTCACCAGGGCAATGGAACGGCAAAAATATTTGAAAATGAAGAGCGGGTTTTCACCTTTAGCATTCATGGTGAAAAGAATTATCCCATGAAAAAAGAAGAATCGGATCTGGATATTGAATTGGCTGATGGTACCGGCGACAGGGAATACTTAAAGGCACTAAAAGAAAACCTTCCTAAACTCATCGACTCAGTTCAGCCGGAAATTATTTTTTTTCAAAGTGGAGTCGATATCCTTTCGACGGATAAACTGGGCAGATTGGGATTGTCCAAAGAGGGTTGTCGGCAAAGAGATAAATATGTCTTTGAACAGGCAAAAAGTAATGATATTCCAATTGTGGTTACGATGGGTGGCGGTTATTCAGAAAAAATTTCCGACATTGTGGATGCGCATGCCAACACCTATAGATTGGCGCAGGAAATTTATTTTTAATTGTTTTCACGACGCAGATATTATTTTTTTCGCTGGTTGGGCATGCCACTCATACTCATTGGGATCATGTTTTGGATCAAATTATTTGAATCCAAAATGGGATTATCCTTTTCGGATTACGGTGTGTTTCCGAGAAGCTTTTCAGGTTTAAAAGGGCTCTTTTTCGGCCAGTTCATTCACGGGGATTGGGAGCATCTGATATATAATTCCATACCTTTTCTACTTTCAACTGCTGCCTTGTTTTTTATGTATCCACGCGCTGCCATTAATTCATTTATGCTATGCTTTTTTGTACCCGGTGTGTTCGTTTGGCTGTTTGCAAGGGAGTCTTTCCATATCGGTTTGAGTGGTGTTAATTATGCCTTATTGGCTTTCCTTTTTATATCGGGAATCATACGAAGAGACCAGCGACGGCTTGCCATTTCAATGCTTGTCGTTTTCTTGTATGGATCCATGATCATTGGACTCTTTCCTGTTAAGGAAGGCGTTTCATTTGAAAGCCATATTTCAGGCTCAATTGTAGGTGTTATTCTGGCTATTGTTTTCAGAAAGTCGGATCCGAGGAAGAAATACAACTGGGAAATTGAGGAGGAGAATCGAACTGAGGAAATAGATAGGCATTTCGATAATTGAAAAAATTAAATTGAGACTTCAATCCCGAACCCCGCCCCCGCAATAAATGCGGGGAAATGCGGGGAAATACGGGATTAGAGTAACGAAAACTTTTGGGGTTTTACCGTTAATATTAAAACAAGGCCATAAACTCTTCCGTTATTCCAAGACTTGCTTGCCCTGAAGACCGAAAGTTCTTCATGGGTTCTTGGAATCTCGAAAAATTGGCTAAACATCAAGTCTCCAATTTTCGGCTACTATGGAATCTCGAAATATGATTTACAAAAGACTCAAATGTGTTTCTATTTCAGAGCGAAGTGCCTGTCATGAAGAGATGCAATCTTCTTTATGGAGGAAACTCTTTATTTGTTCTTATTAATTCATGAAATGAGACTCTTCCTAAAAAAATCATGACCCATTCAGACAAACTTTTACTCTGAAAGAGGAAAATCCCTTTAACTTATTAGCGAAATTACTCTTCGAACAAATCCTTTTCCGCATTTAAAGTCGGCATTTAAGCGGATTAGATGGCTGTAAAAATGTTGTTCTTAAATGGATTTGTCCCGAAACAAAAACTTCAAAAACCTTTTCCTTTCTTCTCCACTTGAATATAAATCTCCAATGGTATTGAAATAGGTTTTAATTAATCCCTTCTTCTTGCTATTTGGCTTTTTCTGTGTGTCTGCTCTCTGTGATTTTATTTTTTCAATGGCTTCATCCCTGAGTTTTTCAACATTCTGGAATTTTTCACCTTCGCTTTCTGACATGATGGAATCGGCTCTTTCAAAACGCTTTTTTGAGCTCTCCTTATAGCCAATTTGTTCTTCCAGCAATCCGAGATTATTCAGAGCAATGGCATCTTCGGGATCAAGCTCAATGCATTTCTCATAGTTTTCAATGGCTTCGAAAACCAATCCGGCTTTGGCTTGTACGAAAGCAAGACTTGAATAGCGGTATGGATTTTTATCATCCAGATCAAGTGCTTTTTGAAAGTCTTCAATGGCATTATCGAATTGTTTCAGATGTACCTTGGTCACTGCCCGCTCCGATAATAGTTCAGCATCTGTAGGAAGTAAATTGCACGCTCTGTCAAGGTCTTCCAATGACTTTTGGTGATCATCCAGTTTTCTGTGACTTATTCCCCTGGCGTAGAGTGCCTGTACTTCAAATGCGTTGAATGCAATATATTCGTTGAGCTCTGAGACGGCTTCTTTGAAATTGCCCTCTCTGAAATTTTGAATACCTCTGTTTAATTTGTCGTCCATGAAATTTTAACAATTCTAATAGAAAGGAGTTCTATTTTTGAATACGGAGTAGTGAATTCGGATTTCGGAGTACGGAATACGGAGTATGGAATATGGAATACGGAGTACGGATTTTTAATCTTCAATTACCTTCAATTTCACACTCCACGCCCCACACTTTATCAACTCAGCCCTTCAATCTGCCCATCTACCATATCGATGTGCAAAGCCTGAGGTTCTTTTGGCAGACCAGGCATACGCATAATATCTCCGGCAACGGCTACAATAAATCCTGCTCCTTCATTGATGATCAGTTCGCGAATCTCAATTTCAAAATTCCCATCATGTCCCGGATTTTTAGGATCATCCGTAAAAGAATATTGTGTTTTGGCAATGCAGATCGGAAAATGCTGCAATCCCAACCTGGCTATTCTCTTGGAGTTTAGAAATGCTTTTTTAGAAAGTACAGCTCTTTTTCCACCATAAACCTTTTGAACAATAGCATTGAGTTTATCCTGAATGGAATCGTCATTATTATAAGTAAATTCAACCCCTTTAGATGCATCATTTTCAATAACATTCACCACTTTTTCTGCGAGTTCAACGGCGCCCTTTCCCCCTTCTACAAAGCTGTTATTAATGGCAAGTACATGGCTTTTTTCATTGGCCCATCGTCGCATATAGTTCAATTCCTCGTCCGTATCAAAATAATATTGGTTAAAGGAAATAACGACTTTTTGGCCGAGTCTTTTGAGGTTATCCAGATGTTTTTCAAGATTTCTCAATCCTTTTTTGATCCCTTCGAGATTTGGTTTTTTTATTTCCTTTTCGTCTACTTCGCCGTGTAGTTTCAAGGCTTGCGAGGTAACCACCATCACCGTGGCTTTCGGATAAATTCCTCCCATTCTGCATTTGATATTGAGAAATTTTTCGGCACCCAAATCCGCACCAAAACCGGCTTCTGTAATGACATAATCGCTAAGTGACATGGCCATTTTTGTGGCGATCAGTGAATTGCAACCATGCGCGATATTGGCAAAGGGTCCTCCGTGAATTATGGCCGGTGTGTTTTCTGTGGTTTGAACGAGATTGGGTTCCAGCGCTTCTTTGAGTAAAACCACAATTGCACCGCCAATTTTTAAATCCTTTACTCTGAATGGTTCTCTGTTTGCATCGTAACCGAGAATTATCGAATCAATTCTCTTTCTGAGATCAATGTAATCTTTGGAAAGACAAAAAACTGCCATGATCTCCGAAGCAGGTGTAATGTCAAAACCGGACTCATTGGCCACACCATTGGTATTTCCACCTAGCCCGGATACAATAAAACGCAATGAACGATCATTAACATCGAGCACACGTTTCCAGACGATCTCCTTTAATTGCTTATCTGTGCCCTGATTTTGGAATTGATAATTATCGAGTAAGGCCGTAATGGTATTATGAGCAGAAGTAATTGCATGAAAATCACCCGTAAAATGAAGGTTAATCTCTTCCATGGGCAAAACTTGGGCATAGCCCCCACCTGCAGCACCGCCCTTCATCCCAAAACAAGGTCCGAGGGAAGGTTCTCTTAAAGCTACGATGGATTTTTTACCTATCTTATTTAAGCCTAAAGTCAATCCTACAGAAGTGGTGGTCTTTCCTATGCCCGCTTTGGTAGGCGTCATGGCAGTCACAAGAATCATGTTTGACTTTTTTACTTTATCCTCGTCAATTAAGTCCAGAGGTAGTTTGGCTTTATAATGGCCGAATGGTTTTACTTTCTCTGAAGGAATTTTGAGTTCCTTAGCAATTTCTGAAATATTTTTCAGCGTCGCCGACCGCGAAATTTCTATATCCGATTTCATTGCGTATATTGTTTAGGTCCCGATTTGTGTCGGTATATACAAATCAATGGAATTATATGTGAAATTAAAATAACTCAAAAGTTCTGCAATAAATTTAAGATAATCCATCTGATTAAAAATATGCAATCACAGGCCACCATTTTAAGATTTGGTCATAGCTAGTAATTGGTATATGCAATTCTCAAAGTCAAACCTTGAATTCTGTCAACTTCAGATATCCAATACCTGGTAGTGGGATTATCGCTAATTGCTAAATAGGGAAATATTTCAAGAGACCATGATCTGTTCTTATTTTTATCGGAATAATATTCCCATGTCATTCCCGTCTGAAATATGTACTCAACAAAATTTTCATTCAAACTAAACCCCACCCTTGAAAAAAAACCTCTTCTAAGTATTTTGTCGTTATTGTTTGGATGTTTTTTTCCATAGGCTGTGAATCCGGAAAAAGCAGATACTGCAATGTGAGTTTTAATCTTTGATGGACCTTGACGATTGCGGCTTTCGTATTCCAAGATTGCGGCTGTTCTTACTCCTCCACTTAAGGTAAAAAAGAACTGATTACCGATTCCTGCTTTAATGTGAGCATCGATAGGACCAATACCAAAAAATCCAATTCCTCCTCCAAAACGATCACCGTATTCTTCCAAATTAAGATCCACAATCGCATAAAAAAAACTTATATACTCATTTGGTTCCAAAACTTTTTGAATTCTATTGTGCTCAATAAGTATTTTGCCACCCATTTTACCTTGTAAAACTTTGGCTACAATCGTATCATTGTTTGCTAAAATCAGATGTTGTTTACGGACTTGAGAATATGAAAGATTGATTGCGAGAATGGAAACAATTAGAATAAGGAAAAACGATTTCATTGCAATGCAAACTCTTGAAACATGGATAATTAGTAATTATAATTGATGTAATAATAGAAATTCTATTCTTTAATTTTATTTATCAATTTAGATACAATATTTATTGCATGCTCTCTGGAATTCTCAATAAACCATTTATTGGTTTTTAATCCCCCGCATACAACCCCTGCTAAAAACACATTTTCCACATTGCTTTCCTGGGTTTTTTCATTGTAGACAGGTGTATGAAATTCATCATCATGAAATTTTATACCTATGGCCTCCATCAAACTGAAATTGGGTTGGTAACCGGTCATCGCAAGAACAAAATCATTATCAAATGTTAAAGGCCCATCGGGTGTAATTATATCAGCTTCATATTCCCGGATTTCTGTTATTTCAGAATTGAAATAGGCTTTTATTGAACCTTCTTTGATGCGGTTTTCAATATCGGGTTTTACCCAGTATTTTACCGAATCGAGGAGTCCTGTTTCTCTTATAACCATCGTGACTTCAGCTCCTTTTCTATAGGTCTCCAGCGCAACATCGACCGCCGAATTGGCGGCACCTACCACAATTACTTTTTGGCCAAAATAGGGATGAGGCTCATCGTAATAATGTTTTACTTTGGGGAGTTCTTCACCCGGAACGTTCATGAGATAAGGAAAATCGTAAAACCCTGTCGCCAGTATGATAGATTTGGAATGGTATTTATTTCTGTTGGTGAAAATCTCAAAATCTGAGGAAGATTTTTTCACAGCTTCCACTTTTTCATACAATTTGAGTTGGAGATTCCATGAAGAAGCCACTCTCCTGTAATATTCCAATGCTTCAAAACGATTTGGTTTATTACCATGGGATATAAAAGGCACTTCACCAATTTCCAATCGCTCTGAAGTTGAAAAGAAGGTCATATTAAGCGGATAGTTGTAAATAGAATTAACCAGACAACCTTTGTCGATGATCAAATACGTAAAACCCGCTTTTTTAGCCTCAATACCACATGCCAAACCAATGGGGCCGGCCCCAATTATAATTACATCATAGCTTTCAGTCATGTATCAGAAACGCTTTGGAATTAGAAATGTTAAAATTCAATTTTAGTATTTAGAGTAAAGGCTTTTCCCCTTTTCCGAGTGTTCAAAATCCTTAACATGGACCTTTAGAAAATTTACCAATTCATCTTTGCTGCTTGCCTCCTTCATAATCCGGTGAATATCCAATGATAAGTTCTCAGTATCCAGATTGTTTTTTTGCATTTTAACAATGCCCAGCATATTAAATTTATTGTTGATGAGTTCTTCTTCGTCAGAATAAAAACTTTCCTCTTCTTTTTCTCCGCTTGTGTTCGTATTACTTAAGTATACAGGATAAAATTCATCTTCAATATGATAATTCATGGCTTCATCCAGATCGCGAAAATATTTGGCTTTAAAGCCCAGTACTTCGAGGAATATTTTAACCGTATGTTCAAAACTTAAAAGGTGACGATGTTGCTCAAATTTTGGCACTAATAACTCACCACTTTGGCTTAGAAATTGAGCTGCAATACAAATATGAGCGGCTTCATAACCGGAAATAAAATAGCGTTTGATATTTAAGGGGCATGGAAGAGGTTTTTGCTGATTATACAAATGTTCATAGCCTTCCAAAAGACTTCCATTTGAAAAAAGCACATTTGGGAATCTCGCACTGCTGATATGCACTTTATCCTGATAAGAAGAGAGAATATTTTCCATCAACTTTTTACTTGCACCCATTATGCTAACGGGTTTATTTGCCTTGTCGGTCGATACGGAAAAGTAATTTTTTGGTGGCTTATTCATTAACAATTCCAAAAGCCTAATCTGATTTTGGACATTGTTTTCAAGAATAGAAAGCGTGCTGTTTAAATCACTTTCGGTACGCACGTGTTTTAGAGCAGCAAAGTTTGCGATGTAATCAAAGGCCTTATTTTCCTCATAAAATTTTTTAAATATCGGACTGCCAAAATCCAGAGATACAAAATCCAATTTGGTGTCATACCTGTTTTTTGCTTTGATCTGTCTTGAAAGCTTGGTCAATGAATTTTCATCGCGATCCACGATGCATATTTTTTGAACCGGATAGCGGAGCAATTCCAATACATAGTGAGATCCTATTGTGCCCGCTCCACCTATGACAAGAATTGATGCATCTTTTAATTTATCAAGAAGTTGATCTTTGTTTTTTTGAAGTTCACTTATAAAAATACTTCGGTCTCTTTCCAGAATTTTACTTATGATTCTTTCTTTCTGTGATTTGAGCATAGTTCAAAAATGCAGAAAGATTTTGAAATTGATTTAAACTTTAAATTCGTGAACAGACAATTTTTATTTTAATAAATAATCACTTAGCCTGATTATTTTCGCCCCATGAATTATTTGTCGGTTGATCGTATTTCAAAAAGTTTTGGCGAGCGCATTCTTTTTGAGAATGTGAGTATGGGCTTGAGCAAAGGCGATAAAATGGCACTGATCGCCCCCAATGGTGCAGGGAAATCAACCTTGTTAAAAATTTTAGCCGGAAAAGAGAGCGCCGATAGCGGGGAAGTGGCCTATCGTCAGAATTTAAAGGTATCCTTTCTCAATCAGGATCCGGAATTCAAAGGACATCTGAAATTGTCTGAATTTATAAAATCTGCTCATTCTGATACGTTGAGACTCATCGAGGCCTATCACAAAGCAGCCGAAAAACAGGCTGAAGACCCAAGTCCCGAAGAACAAAAAGAGTTTGAGAATTTATCCCATGAAATGGAGGAAAAAAATGCCTGGGATTACGATCGACAATTAAAATCACTGATCAATCTATTTGGATTGGATGATCTTGAAATGGAAATTTCTGCATTATCAGGAGGGCAAAAGAAAAGATTGGCTCTCGCTATGCTTTTACTTGATAATCCCGATCTGATAGTTCTGGATGAACCGACCAACCATTTGGATATAGAAATGATCGAATGGCTGGAAGAGTATTTATCGGCATCGCACATTACCCTCTTGATGGTTACTCACGACCGCTATTTCCTCGACAGGGTTTGCAATCAGATTTTGGAGCTCGAAGATCAAAAAGTCTATATCCACAAGGGTAATTATTCCTATTACCTGGAAAAGAAGGCATCGAGAGAAGAAGCGCAGGCTGCAGAAGTGGCTAAAGCCAAACAACTGATGAAAAAGGAACTGGACTGGATCCGTAGAATGCCAAAAGCACGTGGTACCAAGGCCAAATACAGAATCTATGCATTTGAGGCGACAAAAAACAAAGCCAAATCCGGTAAGAAAGAAGTGGACTTCAATCTCGAAGCCAAAATGCAAAGACTGGGAGGCAAAATTCTGGAATTGAAAAAAGTCTCCAAAGCATTTGATGATCTACAGATACTGAATGACTTCACCTACACCTTCAAAAAAGGAGAAAGGATTGGTGTGGTCGGGCCAAATGGAGTAGGGAAAAGTACATTTCTCAATTTGATAGCAGGAGAGCTGGAGGCAGAGTCCGGAAAAATCATTCCGGGACAGACACTCAGCATCGGCTATTATACCCAGAGAGGCATCCGCTTTAAAGAAGAAGATAAGATGATTGACATCATCACCAAAATTGCTGAAGTCATAGAAATGGCAGATGGAAGCAAAGTGTCCGCTTCGCAATTCCTGAATATGTTTCATTTTCCACCAAAACAACAGCAGACGCCTGTCAGCAAATTAAGTGGGGGAGAAAAAAGACGTTTGTATTTGCTTACCGTAATAATTAAAAATCCAAACTTTTTGATTCTCGATGAGCCCACCAATGATCTGGATATTTTAACATTGAACAGGCTTGAAGAATTTCTTCTCAATTTTAAGGGTTGTCTTTTGATGGTTTCTCACGACAGGTACTTTATGGATAAGCTGGTCGATCATTTATTTGTATTTGAGGGAGAAGGCAAAGTCAGAGACTTTAATGGTACCTATAGCGATTACCGAGAAGATTTACTCGAGAGAAAGGAAAATGAAGAAAAGGCCAAAGCAGAAAAAAAAGTAGAAAATGCCGGCGTAAAAGCTAAGGATTCTGAGAAATCAAAAAAGAAACGCAGTTATAAGGAGCAGATTGAATTTGAGGCTTTGGAGAAAGAAATTGAAAATCTGGAAGTGGAAAAAGCGGACCTGGAAACCAGGTTATCGTCAGGAATAGAGGATTATGAAAAGATCACCAAAATATCCGAGCGCATTGCTGAAATCATGGATTTATTGGACGAAAAAATGATGCGCTGGATGGAATTGGATGACCTGAATTAGAAGTGATACACTAATAGAACCCGTCACTCCAATAAAGTAATTGAGATTCCATGAATACCCTTCAGGTATCTTGGAATGACGTAAACGGTTGTGGTCGACTTATTAAAATTTAGCTGTACTCTATCAAAAGAACCCGTCACTCCAAGACGCGAGTTCTTGGAGTCTCCTATAAAGAAACTGAGATTCCAAGAACTCCCTAAAGGAGTCTTGGAATGACGGAAGCGGTTGTGGCTATACTGCAGCAAATCATCAATACTCTCACAAAAGAACTCGTCACTCCACCCTGTATTAAATACTGGGTTGGAGTCTCCAAAGATCCGAGATTCCAAGAACGCCTTACAGGAGTCTTGGAATGACGGAAGCATTTTTTAGTTCCAACTTAAAAAATCCTTGGATTTCAAGCCCAAATGGAGATTTTTGTAAAAAAGTGGGGAAAAGTGGTAAAAAGTGGTTGTAAAAACCATATTTATATCTATTTTTGTCATAGTGACATTGGACTAAATGTCCATATGCCTGATTACCAAGCACTATGGTTTATTTTGCAAGTGAATATGAAGTAAAGATCGATGCCAAAGGCAGAGTGGTTCTCCCCGCAAAGGTGAAAGCCAATCTTCCTCAGGAATCCGGCACTAACATTGTGCTGTCGCGCGGTTTTGAACCTTGCCTGGTGCTTCGCCCACAATCAGAATTCTTTAAAATACTCGAAAAACTACAGGGGCTGAATCAATTTGATGCAGCTAACAGAAACTTTCAAAGGAAAATGCTCAGTGGTTCTACCGATATGGAATTGGACTCCAATGGGCGCTTTCTTATTCCAAAAACCATGATGGCCTATGCACAGCTTGAAAAACAAGCAATAATCGTCGGTATGGGCGACCGTGTGGAAATATGGAATCCTAAAGTATACGACCGCTTCCTCAACGACGACCCCGAGGAATTTGCACGTATGGCACAGGAAATATTTGCCGAAGATCCCGATAAAAACTCTGAAAGTCTGAAATAATGGAATATCATCAGCCAGTCATGCTCCGTGAATGTGTCGAAGGACTGCAGTGCGGCGGCGGCGGCACCTTTGTAGACGTAACTTTCGGTGGTGGTGGTCATAGCAAAGCCATTCTTGAAGAAATGGATGGGGGTAGACTCTATGGTTTTGATCAGGATTCTGATGCTAAAAAGAATGCTTCTGAAATCGAGGATACTCGTTTCACTTTCGTGGACGCCAATTTTCAGCATCTTAAAAAATACCTAAGACTTTATAAAGTGAAAGAAGTAGATGGCATCCTAGCCGACCTCGGCGTATCAAGCCATCAATTTGATGTAGCAGACCGGGGATTTTCATTTCGGTTTCCTGAAGCAGAACTGGATATGCGAATGGATGCAAAGGCCGGCAATTCCGCGGCTGAAATTCTTAACAGCTATGAGTTCAACGATTTAAGGAGAATCCTAAGAGAATATGGTGAACTCAATAATGCGCATAGAATTGCAAAAGCCATTGTTGATGCCCGTGGTGAAAAAGAAATTAAAACAGTTTCGGACTTATTATCAATTATCGACCCGATATGTCCGATAAAAAAACAAAATAAATACCGCGCTCAGGTTTTTCAGGCCTTGCGAATGGAAGTGAATTCTGAAATAGACAGTTTAAAAGAATTATTGATCCAATCCGAAGAAGTATTGGTTTCCGGTGGCCGTATGGTTGTAATGTCCTATCACTCGCTGGAAGATCGATTGGTTAAGAATTTTTTCCGCAAAGGAAAATTTGAGGGCGAAGATGAGAAAGATCTTTATGGCAATGTGCTGAAACCCATGGATGAGGTCAACAGAAGACCAATAATACCGGGTGATAAAGAAATAGAAATGAATCCCAGAGCGCGAAGCGCAAAACTGAGAATCGCTAAAAAAAGATAATTATGGCTACGAATACTTTCAAAAATTCAAGTCGTACAAATTCCATCAGCATTTTTCAGATGCTTGAAAAGTGGATTGGAAGAGAGTCATTTATAAGTAATGGCATAACGGTAAATGTTGTCCCCATTGCAGCTTTTATGATCGGCATGGGTCTTTTCTACATAGGCATCACCCATAGTGCAGAACGAATGATCCGCGAATACGACCACTTGAAACAGGAAGTGGATGACCTGAGAACCGACTATACCACCCTCAAAGCCGATTACATGTACAGCAGTAAACAGTCGGAAGTGGCTCGCAGGGTAAAAAAGCTGGGACTAAAAGAAAGTCAGCAACCCCCATTTAAAATACAGCTGGGTAAAGAGTGAATATTAAAAAATCCATATTGCTAAGAGCTCGTGTTGCCTTTATAATGGTAGCACTTTTTGCATTTGCGATCATGTTCAGAATTCTGCACATACAGATTAAGGACGGTCAAAAGTGGAAAAAGATCTCTGCCAAAAATGCGGTGCAATACAAAACCATCAAGGCTACCAGAGGAAACATTTATTCGGACAATGGCAGCCTGCTTGCTACTTCTTTGCCTTTTTATAAAGTTGCCATAGACCCAACTGTAATTGAAGTTGAAATCTTCAATCAAAAAATAGATTCGCTTTCCATCTTACTCGCCAATTATTTCAAAGGTGGAACAGCGCTCGACTACAAAAAAAGAATCACCAATGCGCGACTGAAAAACCGTCAATACCTTTTGCTCAGCAGAAAACTGATCAATTATCAGGATAAAAAAATGATGTCGAAATGGCCTGTTTTCCGAAATGGAAGGCTCAAAGGCGGGGCCATATTCCAAAAAGTAGATCAGCGCTTTAAACCTTTTGATTATTTGGGTGAAAGAACCATCGGATACATCAATGAAAATAATAAAGGTGCCGGACTGGAATACAGTTTTAACAAATTACTGGCCGGCCAAAACGGTGAGGCTCTTTTCAGAAAAATGTCGGGAGGGAGTTGGAAACCTGTTTTTGACGGGAATGATATTAAAGTAAAACACGGTTTGGACATCAAAACTACCATAGATATCAATATCCAGGATGTGGCTGAAGCCAGTTTAATGTATCATTTAGAACAACACGGCGCCGATAAGGGCTGTGTCATCCTGATGGAGGTAAAAACAGGGGAAATCAAAGCCATGGCCAATCTTCAAAAACTTAAAAGTGGCCGATACGGGGAGACCTACAATTTTGCTGTGGGAAATCAGGGATTGACCGAACCCGGCTCAACCATTAAGCTCGCTTCCATGATGGCCCTTCTCGAAGAAGGTGCATTATCCATAAGCGATAGCATTGAAACCGGAAATGGTATTTATTCATTTTTTGACAATGCCAAACCAATGACCGATGCAAAAGAAGGCGGTTATGGGAAACTCACAGTAAGAGAGGCATTTGAGAAATCGTCTAATATTGGAATTTCGAGATTAGTTTATGATCATTTCATGAATGATCCACAACGCTTTATAGATTATCTCCATCAGTTTGGTTTATCCAAACCACTCGGATTTCAAATCATAGGTGAGGGCGTACCGAGAATAAAAACTCCCGAAGATCAAAGCTGGTCGGGAATTTCTCTTCCCTGGATGTCAATTGGTTATGAACTGGAGCTGGCACCCATTCACACACTGGCTTTTTACAATGCCGTAGCTAACGATGGCAAATTGATTCAGCCTATAATCGTAAAACAGGCTTTAAGGGCAGACAGGGTCATTGAAAACTATTCTTCAAAAACCATCCGAAAGAAAATTTGCTCTGATGAAACGCTAAAAAAATTGCGCACACTACTCGAAGGCGTGGTAGAAAATGGAACAGCCAAAAACATTAAACATGCAGACTACAAAATTGCCGGAAAAACGGGGACAGCACAGAAATTGAAAGACGGAAAATATGTGAAACAGTATTATACCTCATTCGCAGGTTATTTTCCTGCAGAAAACCCCAAATATAGCTGTATTGTCATCATAGATAATCCAAAAGGATTTAGAAGGTATGCAACTGATGTGGCTGCTCCGGTATTTAAAGAAATTGCCGATAAGATATATTCTCTGGACATTCAAATGCACGAAGAGATGGAAGAAGAAAACAATTTGACACCCGGGTATTTCCCGGTAATTCAAGCGGGCTACCAGGCTGATTTGCAGTTTTTGCTCAACAGATTGGGTGTTTCAAATCACGGATCCACAGATCAGGAATGGGTACAGGCAAAAGCAGTTCAAAACTCCATTAAATGGAAGGAGAGAAAGATAATTGAGGGACTTGTACCGGATGTGTATGGCATGACTCTCCGCGATGCCATTTATCTATTGGAAAACCGTGGTATGCGAGTTCGATTTGAGGGAAAAGGCAGGGTAAAAAGCCAAAGTATAAAAGCAGGAAAAAAAGCAATTGATGGAAGTGTAATTGAATTGAAACTAGGTTGAAAGCAAGTTTAAAAGACATATTGTACAAAGTTTCCCTTGTTGGAATATCAGGAGATACATCTGTCGGGATTGACGGTCTTACGCTAGATTCCAGAAAGGTTAAAAAAGGATTTCTTTTTGCCGCTTTAAAAGGAACACAAAGTGATGGACATGATTTTATCCAAAAAGCTATCGCCAATGGAGCCATTGCAATTCTTTGCGAGGATATGCCTGAAAAACTCTCGGAAAATACCACATATATCCAGGTTAATTCAGCTTCCAAAGCACTGGCAATTGTAGCCTCGAATTATTTTGGAAAGCCTTCTTCAAAACTAAAGCTGGTTGCTGTTACCGGCACCAACGGAAAAACTACCTGTGCTTCATTATCCTATCAATTATTCAGGAGTCTCGGATACAATGCGGGCTTACTATCCACGATCAAAATTCTAATTAATGAAGAAGAAATAGAGGCGACCCATACCACGCCGGATGTCATTAGAATAAATGAATTAATGGCTGAAATGGTTAAAAAAGGCTGCACACATTGTTTTATGGAAGCGAGTTCTCATGCACTCGTACAGGATAGAACTTTTGGCCTGGATATCGATATAGCTGTTTTTACAAATATTTCAAGAGATCACCTCGATTATCACAAGACTTTCGATGCCTACATAGAAGCCAAGAAAATTTTATTTGACAATCTCTCAACAAAAAGCGTTGCACTGATCAATAAAGATGATAAACGCGGAATGGTAATGGTTCAGAATTCCAGAGCGGATGTCAAAACTTTCAGTCTTCAAAGGATGGCTGATTTCAAAGCCAAAATTCTGTCCAATACATTCCAGGGATTAGAATTGGATATTGACGGACAGGTGGTATGGTTTGGACTTATCGGTGACTTCAATGCCTATAATTTACTTTGTATTTACGCCATTGCTGTACTTCTTGAAGAACAACCCGAAGATATTCTTGAAAACTTATCAAGTCTGAATAATGTAGAGGGTCGTTTTGAACGATTGATTTCCGAGGAAGGAATTTTTGCAATCGTAGATTATGCGCATACACCGGATGCCCTGGAAAATGTGTTAAATACCATTAAAAAGGTTCGAAACGGAAATGAAATGGTGATTACAGTGATTGGCTGCGGTGGCAATCGCGACAAGGGGAAACGGCCAATTATGGCCAATATCGCCTGTAAATTATCCGATAAGGTAATTTTTACTTCTGATAATCCACGTGATGAAGACCCTATGCTCATCATCAATGAAATGGAAAAAGGTGTGAGCCCGACTGATCTTAGAAAAACATTAAAACAAGTCGATCGATTTGAAGCCATTAAAACAGCATACAGCCTCGCAGAAAAAGGCGATATCATTTTGGTGGCCGGTAAAGGGCATGAAACCTATCAGGAAATAAAGGGTATTCGAAATCATTTCGATGACAGGGAAAGCTTAAAACAAATTTTTGAATTGAATAAAAGCAGAAACTAGTGCTTTATCATCTATTTGACTATATCGAGCAAAATTTTAACCTTCCGGGAGCCGGTCTCTTCCAGTTTATCTCCTTCAGAGCCTTTATGGCTGCTATGGGTTCATTGCTGATCGCGATGTTTTTTGGTAAGAGCCTTATAGGTGTATTGAGAAGAAAACAAGTAGGAGAATCCATACGTGATCTGGGTTTGGAAGGTCAGATTGAAAAGAAAGGTACACCAACCATGGGTGGAATAATTATCATCATGGCCATCGTTTTACCTTCCATTCTCTTTGCCAAGCTCGACAATATCTACATCCTGCTTTTATTGCTTTCAACGGTATTTATGGGGATGATTGGATTTATAGATGATTACATCAAAGTTTTCCAAAAAAACAAAGAAGGCCTTTCCGGAAAATTCAAGGTCATTGGACAGGTCACCCTCGGGTTAATCGTAGCACTTGTAATGTTTTACAACGATTCGGTAGTGGTTCGAGAATATATCAATGACATCGGTGAAGTGGTGTCTTTTTCTGAATCTACAGATTACAGAGATATCAAATCGAGTATCACGACCATTCCATTTGTAAAGCATAACCAATTAAATTATTGCAATATTCTGGGCTTCAGTGCAGATTGGGCATGTTTGATTTATATTCCCTTAGTGATTGTTGTAATTACCGCCGTTTCCAATGGCGCCAATATCACTGATGGACTGGACGGATTGGCAGCGGGAACTTCTGCCATTATTGGCTTGACTTTGGCCATTTTGGCCTATGTTTCGGGTAATGCCATATTCGCTGATTACCTGGATATTATGTTTATTCCTCACAGTGGTGAACTGGTAGTATTTTGTGCTGCTTTTGTTGGAGCTTGTGTTGGATTTCTTTGGTACAACTCACATCCCGCCCAGGTATTTATGGGAGATACGGGAAGTCTGGCGCTTGGAGGAATAATAGCAACCCTCGCTCTTGTAATTAGAAAAGAATTATTGATTCCAATTCTATGCGGAATTTTCCTTGTAGAAAATTTATCAGTGATTATTCAGGTCTTTTATTTCAAATACACCAGAAATAAATACGGAGAAGGACGCAGAATATTTAAAATGGCGCCTCTGCACCATCATTATCAGAAAATGGAAATGCATGAATCCAAAATCGTATCGCGATTCTGGATAGCAGGAATTCTGTTGGCAATTTTAACACTCGCAACCCTTAAGCTCAGATAATGACGAAGAGAATTACCATATTGGGCGCAGGTGAAAGCGGAATTGGTTCAGCAATTTTAGCCAAAAAACTGGGCTATAATGTTTTCGTATCGGATAAAGGAAGCATTTCTAAAGAATACAAAAATGAGCTTTTGGAATTGGAATTGGATTTTGAGGAAAATCAACATTCTGATTTTCAAATTCTTGAAAGTGAGATTATAGTAAAAAGCCCGGGTATTCCTGAAAATGTGGCAATTGTACAAAAGGCCAAAGAAAAAGGAATAGAAATTATCTCAGAGCCCGAATTTGCCAGCAGGCATTACAATGGAGAAATTATAGCAATCACAGGAACAAATGGCAAGACAACTACAACACTACTCACTTATCACCTTTTAAAAGAAGCAGGTCTCAATGTCGGATTGGCCGGCAATGTTGGAATAAGTTTCGCAAGACAAGTGGCCACAGAAGTGTTTGACATTTATGTCCTTGAGATAAGCAGTTTTCAACTTGATGGAGTTGTGGATTTTAAACCAAATATCGCCGTCTTGTTGAACATTACACCGGATCATCTCGATCGCTACGATGGCGTATTGCAAAACTATATCAACTCAAAATTCAGACTCATTAAAAACCTGGATCGCGCAAGTCATTTCATTTACAATTTTGATGATGATATAATCAAGTCAAATTACAAGGAAGGCCAACAATTTTTCAACTGGCCGATAAGTCTGAAAGAAGATAACAAAGCTGCTTTTATAGTAAATGAAAAGAAAATCGGATTTGATTGTCATGGAGGTTATCATTTGGATCTGCGTGAATCGCCATTGATTGGAAAGCACAATGTCTATAATACCATGGCCGCATTTATTGCCGCTCGTCTTTGCGGATTGAATTGGGAAGTCATAGAAAGGGGATTAAAATCATTTAAAAACGCAGAACACCGACTGGAGGAAGTGGCGGTTATTGATGGTATTAAATTTATTAATGACTCAAAAGCAACCAATGTAGACTCTACTTTTTATGCGCTTGAAGGACTTTCAGCTCCGATAATATGGATTGCCGGTGGGGTAGACAAAGGCAATGATTATAAGGTATTAAAGCCCTTTACTGAAAAAGTCAAGGCGCTACTTTGCCTTGGTCTTAAAAATTCAAAATTGAAAACGGCATTTAAATCCAAAATTGACAAAATCGAAGAATTTGACAATGTAAATAAAGTAGTGAAAAGGGCTTATAAAATGGCTAAAAACGGTGATACTGTATTGTTATCGCCGGCCTGTGCAAGCTTTGATCTTTTCAAAAATTATATAGACAGGGGGGATCAGTTTAAAAAAGCGGTTCATGAACTAAGAAAAAAAGAATTGAGCGCAAAATGAAAGAAGGATTAAAAATATGGGTTGATAAAAATGTCAAGGGCGATCCGGTGATCTGGTTTGTGACGATTATTCTTGCCTTGATGTCCATACTTACGGTATACAGCGCTACAGGAACTCTGGCCTACAGAAGTATGGGAGGCAACACAGAATATTACCTTTTCCGCCATACCTTCCTTGTTGTTTTGTGCTTTGGGGCTATGTGGTTGGCGCATAAACTCGATTACAGGTATTATAAAAAACTATCGCTGTTTGCATTGATAGCTTCAATTCCGCTTTTGCTTTACACATGGCAGTTCGGTGTGAATCTCAATGAAGCCTCAAGATGGATTCAAATTCCATTTATAAATACAACCATTCAGCCATCTGACCTGGCCAAACTCGCTTTGATCATTCATCTGGCCGGAATGCTTTCAAAACGTCAAAATAATATTGAGGATATTAAATCCTATTTCATACCAATGCTATTATGGTGTGGGTCCATATGTGGTTTAATAGCTCTAACCGATTTTTCTTCGGCAGTATTGCTTTTTCTGACTTGTCTTCTGATCATGTTTATAGGTAGGGTACCAATTAAATACCTGGCCATGCTCGTTTTGATCGGTACCCTGGTTGGCTCACTTGCATTTGCCTTTGGACAAAGGGGCAAAACAGTGGTGAGCAGAATTGAAAACTATCTGGATCCCGAGGAAGTATCCTATCAGGCGGAACAATCTTATATCGCAATTGCAACCGGAGGAATTGTTGGAAAAGGGCCCGGTCGAAGCGATCAAAGAAATTTTTTACCACATCCATATTCGGATTTCATTTATGCCATTGTCATCGAGGAATACGGTATTCTCGGTGGTTTCTTGATTGTGATTCTATTTCTCACACTATTATACAGAGGGATGGTGACTGCAGCTAATTCCAGTAGGGCATTCGAAGGATTATTAAGTACAGGCCTGAGTTTCTCTCTTGCCTTACAGGCATTGATAAATATGGCCGTTGCGGTGGGTTTAATTCCTGTAACCGGTCTTCCATTGCCCCTGGTAAGCATGGGAGGCACCTCTTTATTATTTACCGGACTTTCAATAGGAGTCATACTGAGTGTAAGCAGAGGTGATACTGCAGTTTTTGAAAATAAAAATGTCAAACGCGTCAATGCAGAATAATTCCGGACCATATCGCTTTTTATTTAGTGCCGGGGGCACAGGGGGCCATATCTTCCCTGCTATTTCTGTTGCCGATGCACTAAAGGAAAAATATCCCAATTCAGAATTTCTATTCATCGGAGCAAAAGACCGCATGGAAATGGAAAAAGTACCTGCAGCAGGTTATGAAATTGTAGGACTTAATATTTCGGGAATAGCGAGAAAAGCAAGTTTTAAACTACTAATCTGGCCTTTTAAATTGATAGGTAGTCTAATTCAGGCGATGAAAGTTATTCGAAAATTTAAGCCAAATATGGCCCTAGGATTTGGTGGATTTGCCAGTGGCCCGGCCATCTACATGGCGTCGCTACTGGGCGTAAAAAGCATTATACAGGAACAAAATTCATACGCAGGCATAACCAATCGCATACTTTCTGGAAAAGTGGAAAAAATATGTGTAGCCTATGATAATATGGATCAGTTTTTCCCATCAGGAAAGGTGGTAAAAACCGGAAATCCTGTAAGAAAAGATATTGCATTTTTTAAAGATTATCACGAAGAAGGTCTGTCGCACTTTGAGCTGGATGCTTCCTTTCCGGTATTATTTGTATTTGGTGGTAGCCAGGGTGCACTGGCTATCAATGAAGCCATTTACGCTAATCTGGATGATTTACTATCAGCTAATTTTCAAATAGTCTGGCAGTGCGGCAGAACCTTTTTCCCAAGAGCTCAGAAACTTATCGAAGAGCGAAATTTATCCAATAGGATAAAAGCATTTGAATTTATTCTGGATATGGAAAAAGCTTACCAGGCAGCAGATATTATTGTTGCAAGGGCTGGAGCAATATCTATTTCAGAATTGTGTCTTGTCGGTAAACCTGTGGTTTTTGTGCCATTGCCGAGCGCTGCTGAAGATCATCAAACCAAAAATGCTATGGCTTTGGTTGAAAAGGATGCTGCTCTAATGGTAAAGAATAGTGAGGCTAAAGAAAAACTGGGTGAAAATATTCTAAAAATTAAAAATGACCCCGATTTATCATTGAGACTTTCTCAAAGTATTAGGGAACTGGGTATCAACAATGCGACCGATTTGATTTTAAAAGAAGTCGATAAAATTCTCGCTGTATGAAGTTTGATAATATACATAGCGTCTATTTTCTGGGAATCGGTGGAATTGGTATGAGCGCATTGGCACTTTGGTTCAAATCGGCGGGTAAAAATGTAAGCGGATACGACAAAACACCCACCAGAATCACCGAAAATCTTGAGCAAAAAGGCATATCAGTGCATTTTGATGAAAACATAGATAAGATTCCCGATACGGTAAAAAAAGACACTGAAAATTCACTGGTAATTATAACTCCTGCCATTCCTTCAGATCATAGTGAAAAGTTGTGGTTTGAGGAAAAAGGAATCAAGCTGAGAAAACGTGCAGAAATACTGGGATTGATTTCTTCGGCCTTTCCATGCATAGCCGTAGCCGGAACGCATGGCAAAACCTCAGTTTCTTCAATGATTGCCCATTTACTAAAAAATTCAGGAAGAAATGTCACTGCTTTCGTCGGAGGATTGATGAAAAATTACCAAAGCAATGTCATTCTGGGAAATGCACAGGCGGAAACACATTGGGTAGTAGCAGAAGCCGATGAGTTTGATCGCTCTTTCCTTCACCTGCATCCTGACCTGGCCATTATAACTTCTGTTGAAGCGGATCACCTTGATATTTATGGAAAAGAAGATTCATTAAAGGAGTCGTTTAGAGAGTTTGCTTCGAGAATCAGAGGCAATGGAAAGCTTTATGTGCAATCAAAATTCGTCAATGACTTTAAGGATCTCAAGGGAATATCAATTTCAGATTACAATCTGGAAAACGCTACTATTCACGCAGAAGATCTCTTTGTAAGTCCGGATCAATTCAGCTTTACCTATGTGGATGATAAGGGAAAAATCGAAAACCTCGAATTATACATTCCCGGATTTCACAATGTTGAAAATGCATTGGCTGCGATTTCAGTATGTAAAAATTTCAGTTTAAGCGATGAAGAGATCAGAAAAGGAATCGCGAGCTATAAAGGGGTTAGCAGGCGTTTTGATTTGATTGTTAAAAGCGAGCAGATTATTTATATCGATGATTATGCGCATCATCCTACAGAAATATCGGCCTTATTGAAATCTGTTCGAAGAATTTATCCGGGGAAAAAGATTACGGCCATTTTCCAACCTCATCTTTATACCCGCACCAGGGATTTTGCCAAAGGTTTTAGTGAAAGTTTAAGTCTTGCGGATAGGGTAATTCTACTTCCTATATATCCGGCGCGGGAAAAACCAATCGAAGGTGTTGACTCAGCCATGCTTCTCGAAGAAATTCATACGGATGAAAAGGACGTGCTTACAAAAGATGAGGCTTTAAAAGAAGTGGAAAAATTAAACGATGGGATATTACTAACTGTAGGTGCCGGAGACATTGATCAATTAGTACCAAAAATAAAGACGGTATTGAATGGCTAAGATTAAATTAAATATCGACGGACTTAAGCGCAGTTTGAATCAACTTTTTCAAAAGCCTGTGAATTTGATATTGACCTTTTTATCAATGGTGGTTCTCATCAGTTTTGTTGGTAAAAAGCACAATACTCGATTGGTTGATGATGTCAAAATCACCATTCTGGATGAAGATGATAATTTTTTCCTCGATGATGTGGACATTTTTAATCTAATGACACTCGATGGAAGTGAATGGGTTGTGGGTCAGGAAATCGGGCTGGTGGACTTAAAAAAACTGGAGACTCGACTAAACAGAAATCCATATCTACGCAAGACCGAAATTTTTATAGATATGAAGGGGGTGATTAATGTAAAGGCATGGATGAAAAAACCATTGGCACGAATAATTCCAAAACGAGGAGCACAAGCTTACCTATGTGAAGATCATAGTCTAATGCCATTGAGTCAAAGGTATTCATCCAGAGTAATGCTATTGCGCGGGCAGGGAGTGGATTATATTATAAACGAAGACAGTCTCAAAAGCGAATTTGGAAAGCAACTCATCCGCTTTATTGAAACGGTTGATGCAGACCCTTTTTTGCAGGCACAAATTGCTGAAATAGAAATTGAAAAAGACAAGGAAATAATACTTTACCCACAGGTGACCAAACAATACATAGAATTTGGAGAGCTCAATGATTTTGAAGCGAAAATTGAAAAGCTCAATATTTTCTACAGTGATATTCTGCCTTACAAAGGTTGGAACACCTATGATAGAGTTAGTTTAAAATTTAAGAATCAAATAGTCTGTGAATAAAGATTACAATTATGGCACAAATGGAAGATAAAATCGTAGTTGGTCTGGATATAGGAACAACAAAAATCGTCGCGATAGTTGGGCGGCAAAATGAATATGGAAAACTCGAAATTCTCGGTATGGGTAAGTCTGTTTCGGAGGGTGTTATCCGCGGCATGGTTACCAATATCGACAGAACAGTTCACGCCATCAAAAGCGCAATTGAACAGGCTGAAGAGCAGGCGGGAATTGATATTCGGGTAGTTAATGTCGGCATTGCCGGTCAGCATATTCGTTCTTCAATCCATCATGGCGGTATGACACGTAAGGATGTAGAAACGGAAATCACGGTTCAGGATGTAAAATCTTTGACTCAGGATATGTACAAAACCGTGATTCCTCCCGGTAGTGAAATTATTCACGTAATGCCTCAAACCTACACAGTAGATTATGAGGAAGATATCGTAGACCCGGTAGGTATGACCGGAGCTAGGTTAGAAGCCGATTTTCATGTTATCACAGCACAGACTAATGCCATAAATAATATTAATAAATGTGTAAAACGAGCAGGCCTCGATATAGAAAACTTAATCCTCGAACCCATAGCTTCCAGCATGTCGGTTTTGAGCGAAGAAGAAAAAGAAGCAGGTGTAGCTCTCGTGGATATAGGTGGCGGTACCACAGACATCGCCATCTTCCACGAGAATATTATCAGACATACTGCTGTGATTCCTTTTGGTGGAAATATTATCACGCAGGATATTAAACACGGCTGTATGGTCATGCAAAATCAAGCCGAATTATTAAAAACCCGTTTTGGAAAGGCTTTAACCGATGAAGCCAATGATCTGGAGATTATATCCATTCCCGGTTTGAGAAACAGGCCACCAAAGGAAATATCCATTAAAAATCTGGCGGGAATTATTCAGGCCAGAATGGAGGAAATAACCGAATTGGTCCATTCTGAAATTATTTGTTCCGGTTACGATCAAAGACTGGCCGGTGGAATTGTCATCACTGGTGGCGGTTCACAACTTCAGAATATCAATCAATTGTTTGAATACATGACCGGTATGGATTGTCGTATCGGATATCCTAATGAGCATTTAGGAAAGAGTAAGATCGAATCTGTAAAAAGCCCAATGCATGCCACCGGTGTCGGACTGGTTCTGGCCGGTTTCAAAGCGTTGGATATGAGAGATAAATCGCACCAATTGGCAGAGAACAGGCAAAAAGATAGACCTGCATTTACCGATGGTGGTATTTTCAAGAAAATTATGGAGAAGACTAAAAAAATTCTCACGGATGACCTCGATGAGGACGTTCGCTATTAATCAAGCACCTAAAAATTTCAATTATGGCTGATCATTTTTCATTTGATATTCCCAAGCAGCACAAATCCATTATCAAGGTCATTGGCGTTGGTGGTGGGGGTAGTAATGCGGTGAGTCACATGTACAACCAGGGGATAAAAGACGTAGAATTTATTGTATGCAATACAGACATGCAGGCATTAAAAAGCAGTCCTGTACCGAGTAAAATTCAGATTGGGATGCACCTGACTGAAGGTCTCGGGGCAGGGGCCAATCCGGAAAAGGGAAGATTGGCTGCACAGGAAAGCAAAGAAGAGATTCGCGAACTTCTTAGTAATGGTACCAAAATGGTTTTCATTACGGCAGGAATGGGCGGAGGTACCGGTACAGGTGCAGCTCCTATTATTGCAGAAGTTTGCAGAGATCTGGGAATCCTGACCGTTGGTATTGTGACTAAACCCTTTGGTTTTGAAGGCAAAAAGAAGAAACTATTTGCCGAAGAAGGTATTTCATTGATAAAAAAACATTGCGATACGGTTCTGGTGATTCTAAATGACAAATTGCGTGAAATATCGGGTAATTTATCCATTCGGGATGCATTTGGACAAGCGGATAATGTTTTGACCAATGCAGCAAAAAGCATTGCTGAAATCATTACAGTTACTTCCGATATCAACGTGGATTTTGAAGATGTAAAAACGGTGATGCAAAATTCTGGCGCTGCAGTGATGGGCTCCAGCATTACAGGAGGCGAAAGCAGGGCGCGACGAGCTGCTGAAGAAGCCCTTTCCTCTCCTCTTCTAAACCAAACCGAAATACATGGGGCTAAGAAAATACTTCTTTCCATCCGCTTTGGTGAAGAAGCCGAACTAACCATGGATGAATTAAGTGAAATCACCGATTATATCGAAGAAAAAGCCGGTGATGAAGCTGAGGTTATTTTCGGACAAGGACTGGATTCTACTCTGGGGGAAAATATCTGTGTAACCGTGATTGCGACGGGTTTTGATGAAAATTCCAAACAATCCGGATCTTACGATTTTGAGGAAAAAAGGAAAGTCATCGACATGGATTCCGGAAAGGAAATAAATGCCGAAGATGAAGAACCGAAAGAAGAGGAAGAAAATAATTCCACAATTTATACCGATGATGAGGGTTTGGAAAATGATACACCCGCATCGAATCCGGCGAGGAGAACTCATGAATGGGATATTCAGCAAGGATCAATTCCCTTTGATGAAGAGCCAACTATTCGAAGACGAAGTCCCGAAGAAGTCGAACAAGAGAAACCCGGGGCACCTTATGCGGAGTCTGTTTCAAAGGATCGTTTGATCAGACAGGCATTGGAAAGACGCAAAAAGCTGGAAAATAAATCACTCAATGGCCAGAATGGTTTAGAACCCGATGAGTTTAAAGAGCGTCTCGAAAAACCCGCCTATCAAAGGAAAAAGGTAGAGTTTAAACCTGTACCCGAATCTTCTGAAAGGAAAATTTCGAGATATAATCTAAACGATGATAATGAACTTCTTGGAGACAACAAGTTCTTACATGACAATGTAGATTAATGCTCTGCTAAGATTTGATTTAATGTGCTTGGATAAAAGACTGCTTCTCTTGGAAGCAGTTTTTTTTTGTAATTAAATTACCTCAGCCAGGCAATCTACACAAACTTTAACGATATGATAGGCTTTGTCAGATGATTCTTCATCAAAGGGGCTGTCATCTTCTCCCGGATCAAGCGTGGCGGTGACAAAATTGTGCAAATACTTATTTGGTATATATGCAAGGGATAAGTCTTCATCGTCAAGCAATTCACTTGTTCTGGCCACCTGATCTATTTCATCCAATATTTCCTGTTGTCTTGTTTCACATTTATCAATGATTTTATTTGAAACCATGAACATATTGGGATTTTCAGTTGAAATAACATAATAAATGATCATCATAATGGTGATCACATCATTTCTCTGATCTTCATCATCCAGATCTTCCAGTTTCTCATTTAAAAAGGAATAAAGATCAGGCTGTTCCTTCTCAAATGTGTCTAGAAGCTTTTCGTATTTGGCATCGCTGAGTTCTTCAATATAATCTATTGCTTTTTCCAGCTTTTCGTCATTGATTCTCGCCATCTTAAAATGTTATTAATGAATTTGCTTGTTCCTTTAAAATTTGCTCGTACAACCTATTTATAAATTTCCCTTCTCTAAAATTTTTTTCAAGGGATGAAAGCCGTGGACGAAATGCTAAAACATTTGTCCCCATATAACTTAGAATATCGGATAAATGTGAAAGTGCCAAAGCGCCTCCCTGATCTCCAGCAGAAAGGCCGACAAGCGCCGCCTTTTTATTTTTCAGACTATTAGGGTACTCCAGTCCATCTATAAATGCTTTTAATACGCCCGGAAAAGAACCATTGTACTCGGCAACAATGAAAACAAATTTGTTAAATGAATCCACCCTTTCCTGAAACTGATTGAAATTTTCGTTCTTACCTGAATTTTCATATAAGGCAGAAAACAAAAAATCTTCGGGTAAACTTGACAGATCAAGAATTTCAGCTTTTACTCCTTTTTCTTCCAAAATAGATTGATAATACTCCGCCAATTGAATTGAATAGGAGTTATTTCTGTTGGTTCCCGATATGATTAAAATGTCAGACATAGAATTCGCTGTTCAAAACAAGTCAAAGAAATGAATAATACAAATCGGATAGAATTTATTTCAAAATACTTTTTTGAATAACGATTTGCGTAATCATATAATAACACATCGAAGTTCTATGTTCTCTTAGGTCTCAATTTTGGTTTAATTATTATTTTTTATCCGATATCTATAATTTCACGCTTCGAAAGAAACCCGAATGAATCGAAAACTGACAAATGCAATACGTTTTGTGATGGACGAACTCTTGCCTCCAGCTATCAGAGATAATAAATACTTTATGTATCCATTCTTTTATATCTGGTTTAAAGGACAAGGTTTGGATATGGCAATGAACTTTAAATCAAAGGTTTACAGCTTTACTGAAGAAGATTACGAAGAGCTGTACAAAACGCAGGTTTCACTGGCCAGAGACAGGGTGACAGACCTTAATGAGCCCAGTATTAAGTTCATGTTAGAAAACCTTGATCCCGAAGCAAAAACGATAATCGATATCGGCTGTGGAAATGGTTACTGGTTGAGCAGAATAGACAGAAGCAAATACGAGATTGCGGCTTGTGATATAAAAAATAATCTGAAACATGTGGATTGTCCCTTTCATGAAGGAAATCTTGAACATTTGCCTTTTGAAGACAATGCATTTGATATTGTAACCTGCCATCATACCCTTGAACATGTGATGGATTTACCCAAATCAATCAGAGAATTAAAAAGGGTGGCCAAAAGACAAGTGGTGATCGTCGTACCCAAGCAGAGGTATTTTTATTATACGCTTGATCAACATATCAATTTCTTTCCCTTTAAGGAAGTTCTTGAACATACAGTAGGAATTGAAAAACATACTTGTACCAAAGTTTGGGGAGATTGGGTGTACATTGGTTATCCTAAAGATTCCGATTTAGATAAATAGTCATTTTGAGCGAAAAAGAATTCCCATACGAATTATCACTGATCATTCCTTTTTACAATGAGAAGTCGCGTGTGCCCCTTCTTTTTGAAGGCTTGATCAATTTTTCTAAAAAATACAATCACAAATACGAAGTTATTCTCGTAAATGATGGGAGTAAGGATGGAGGAGAGGAATTAATAAAAAAACATGAGCATTTCAAGGAACTAGAAAGCTCAGAGCAGATTCGAATCATCAGCCTTCCCGGAAACTCAGGAAAAGGAGGCGCATTAAAAAAAGGTGTAGCTGATGCTGCGGGAAGATTCATTTTGACGGTTGATTTTGATATGGCTACCGATCCCATGACGATTGAGGATTGGAAAAAGTCAGAAGGCGGCAAATACCAGGAAAATGAAATCTGGATAGGGTCGAGGCCACATCCGAAATCGCAACTCAAGGAAAAACCATTAAGAAAATTTGTAGGTATCGTTTACAATGCGATCATCAGGTTATTTACCGGATTGCATATCAAAGACACGCAATGCGGATTTAAATTGTACCCTTCGGAAATCGGCAAATTGCTTTTTGAGGAAATGAGAATAAAAGGCTGGGCGCACGATGTGGAAATCCTAAGGCGTGCACATTTATTGGGAATACCGATAAAAGAACTTCCAGTAGTGTGGAAAGCCGTTGATGAAAGCAAGGTGAGCGTAGTCAGGGATTCGATAAAAATGTTTCTTCAAACCTGGCATATCGCCATTGGCTTGTTTATATATTGGGCTTTCATTGTTCCTGTAAAGAATTTTTCTAAAACGGCCTTCGGATATATAGAGACTGCCAAATTCCCGACTTATGATAAATTCAGAACCGAAGCGATTTACCGTTTTGTCTTTGTTGTGCTTTCCATATTTATCTTGTTTCTTATGCCATATTTGAGCAAGGATTATGGCATTTCAGGTGATGAATGGATACAAAATGATTATGGACAAAAGATATACAATTACTATTTCCTTGGCGACGATGCTGTCCTAAGCGAAGAAGAAAGATCTCAGGGATATGAGAAGATAAAATATTACAGCGGCGGCTTTGAATTGCTATCAGCCATTATTTACAATGCTATCGATGCGGAAAATATCTGGAGAGTTCGACATTTTCTAAATGCACTTTTTGGTGTTCTGGCTTTTGTGTTTACCGGATTGGTAGCCAGAGAAATTACCGGAAGTTGGCGAACAGCAGTATTTGCACTTCTAATGGTTATCCTGACCCCGCGTTTGTTTGCCCATTCAATGAATAATCCCAAGGATATTCCATTTGCGGCAGCCAGTATTTTCACGCTTTACTATATCATACGTTTTGTTAAAAGATTGCCAAAACCGGCTTTCAGGGACATGTTCTTTGTTTCCCTTGGCATTGCATTGGCCTTGAATATTCGTATTGGTGGATTATTACTTTTCGGATACATCGGGTTATTCTCCCTTATTCAAATGATATTGCTGAACCGAAAAAAGCAATTCGACTGGTCCAAGGATTTTGGTCGAATATTCAAATACGGCCTGATCATGGCTTTTTTCTCTTATTTTCTAGGAATTATTTCCTGGCCTTACGCTTTGCAATCGCCATTGACCAATCCTTTTGAGGCACTGAGTAAAATGACCAATTACGATACAATCGTTACAGTATTGTATAAGGGATTACAGATTAAATCCGATCAATTACCATGGTCTTATGAAATACACTGGATGGCCATAGCCAATCCATTGGTCATTTTAATTGGCCTGGGGCTTTTTGTGCTACTTTCTTTTAGACTTTTTAAAAAGTACAGCGCAATGGAACTGTTCATGGTAGCTTTCGCCATTGTATTTCCAATCTTTTATGCGATTTATCAGGATTCAACGGTGTACGATGGTTGGCGACATTTTCTATTTGTTTGGCCTCCCATTGTTGTCCTGGCAGCATTGGCATGGAATGAACTGGTCAGTATGCCTAAAAAAGCGGTTTCTTATGCTTCAGCAGCAGTTTTTGTTATAGGTTTGGCGCTTCCACTAAAATGGATGATAGCATCGCATCCCAATCAGATTGTCTACTTCAATGAAGCTTTTGGTGGTCTGGAAAATGCATTTGGAGAATACGAAACCGACTATTACATGAATTCTCTGAAACAGGGCGTAGACTGGCTGGTAGAAAATGAAAAGCTCGCCGAACGTAGTGATACGGTGATAATTGCTTCAAATTGTTACAAAGAAGTCAGGGAATATTTAAAGCTGGTATCTCCAAATTTACGATCAAGGTATTTGCGTTATGAAGACCGAATAAGTAAAGATTACGAATATGGGATATTTATTTCGCGTTTTACCGATAAGTCACTAATTGAAAATAACTGGCCACCTGAAGAACTTGTGTTGCACAATGTCGAAGAAAAAGGAGTAGTACTGACCACCGTATTTAAAAAGAAAATCGATTTGGATTTCAAGGCTTATCAGGCATTGAAAAATGGAAATGCACAAAAAGCAATTGAAGATTTTCGATCTTATTTAAAAACCGATTCTAAAAATGAAGTAGTTTGGCAATATCTGGGAGATGCTTATGCTTCTTTAGGAAATACTGACGAAGCACTAAAAGCTTATAATGAATGTCTTCAGTTGCACAAAGGAAATATGCAGGCATTGGAGAAAATGGGCAGGATATTTATGGAACAGAGAAAATACAATGCGGCCTTAAAAGTGTATCAACGAATGATTGAATATCATCCCGAGCAGGTGCAAGGTTATTATTACTCTGCCATTGCCCATTTAAATCAGGGAAATGCTGCTTTGGGTATTCAGTTTTTGAATAAATCAGTAGAGGTTCAACCGGCATTCCGTCAGGGTTATCTGACATTGGCCAATATATACAGACAACAAGGCAATGAAGCCCTGGCCAATCAATTTCAGCAAAAGGCACAGCAAATCGGGCAGTAGATAATCTTCGTTTACATTCAGTGAACTTTTTGTAGATAAAATTCCCCAGTGCACTTTATTTTACACATAGAGATATCTATAACATTGCATAGAAATCTTTTCCGCGCCTGGCATGTGTTTTTCTTTATGTACGTAAAAACAATATTATGAAAACGACAAAAAGTGATTTAATAAAAACATTATTTAGCTCAGTATTTTTTTCAATACTAATATTAGGATTTTCAGGAAAAATCTTCGCTCAGGAGAAAAGTGAAATGAAAAAATCGCTTAATCAGGCAAAAGAAGAGACCCTGGAAGAAATGAAGGTATTGCAAATCAAAATAGACGACGCTTTGGATGATCTAAAAAAACGTCTGGATATGAGCGAAGGAACAGCTACAAAAGCCTTAGAGGAGACCAAAGAGGAATTGATCCTAAGTAAAGAAAAACTCGAGGGATCAATGAAAGAGGCCAAAAGTGTAAATAATGATAATTGGGGTAATGTCAAAAAAGATTTTGACGAGGCCTATACTGTTTTGGAAAAGGATTTTGAGTCATTGCAAGCCAAAATGGAAGAATTGTTTGATGATTCGAAGTAAACTCCATTTAATCTAATGAAAAAAAGCTCTATCAATCTTGATAGAGCTTTTTTTATTTAAAGCATTTTAATCCTCAATATTTAATTTATACCAGTCGATATTTCTTGTAAAATACATGGTCAAAGCAAGAATTAGTGTCAAGCCTATACTGCCAAACAACAATGCATAATCCGCAATTTGTAAGGTGATAAACAGAAATGTATAAATCCCAGTCAGAGCCAGGACTAAGAGATAGCTCGATTTTTTGGCTTTAAAAACACTCAGGGAATACAAACTGATCATCGATACAATGGCTGCTGTGGACAAAATATAAGCCGTATTAAAATGCAAATGTTCGGAAAGCGAAACAAGCAAAATATAAAACAGGCACAATGATAGTCCGACCAAGGCGTACTGAAAAGGGTGAATTTTTCTTTTGTTTACAATTTCCACAAGAAAGAAAATCAAAAAAGTCAGGGCGATGGTCATGATACCGTATTTAGCCGACCTATTCGATTTTTGATAATCATCAGCCGGAATAATCAGGTCCACGCCAAAGGCGGAGGTATTTATTTCAGCTAAATAACTATTGTCAATCCAGGATTGGGGAAAGTTTCTATTTAGTTTTAGTACCCTCCAAATAGCTTCAAAGCCATTTTCATCCAGGATTCTCTCATCCGGCAGGAAGGTGCCTTTAAAACTCGGCGATTTCCAACTTGATTTTAATTTTACTATGCTAGTGCTTCCCAGAGGTGCAAAAGAGATATTTGTACTTCCCTGAAGACTGAGTTTTATAGCATAATGGATTTTAGCTTTGGATTTTTCTGAAATATTTAAGTTTTGAATATTAATTCCAGAAGGGATAATAGAATTGATTTTCGATCCTGAATTTACATTTAGAATTTTACCATTCCAGTCAAAGTCAATTTTGTTTTTTATGCCTCTCAGGTCAGATATTCCAATCGTTAAAAAGGCCTGCTTATAGAGTATGTCTTTTAAACCGGTTCGGTCTATTTGCTCAGGAATTTCGAAATAGCCTTCAATGGTTAATTCGGAAGAATAAACCGCTACTTCATAAATTCCCCTTCGAAGCAATTTGGGTTCTACGTTCCCGGTGATATTGAGTTCTTCGGGTAAAATATTCCAATATCGTGTAATGGATTCAATTTTATCTTCATTTTGATATTGATAAATCAAGGGAATAGTCAGGATTGGTCCGGATATTTTTTGAGAATTGGCCCATTTGGAATTAATATCTTCAGCTACCTCCCGATTAAGGTTTTCTCTTTCCCGAATTATATCAAATATCATGGAAAGTGGAATTAGGAGCAATAACATAAGTATGGTGATCGTCACCAATTTCAACATGACCGAATTTTTTATCCAGTTGTTGATTTTGTCAAAGATGGATTGTTCATTTTTCATTTTAATGAATAAAAGTACTTTGAAATACAAAGCGATTGTTGAAAAAAATAGTGTTTATTGTTTCAATTTCCGGCAAAAGGCGATCCGAAAATTCCTACGGCCAATTCGGCCCAAACCAATACAAATACAGCAAAAATGGCAATGAAGGCTATTATACGCAAGGATATTTTTCTCACTTTTCGCAATATCAAATCTGCTAATATTCCGAATCCGGAAAGCAGTAAAGCCATAACGATAAAATCATTAATTGACCAGTTGACTTCATCGCTCAATTGCATGGCGACCAGCGGGATAAGAAGCAAAAAGGCTACAATTCCCAAAACGATTTTTATTCTATTGATTCTCATAATTTGTAATTTATTTTAATAATTGTTCAATGGCATTGATATGTTTTTTAAATGTGTCTATACCCGATTTAGTGGCATAATATTTTGTATTTGGTTTTCTGTCGAGAAATTCTTTCCTGACTTTAATAAAATCCGCATTTTCCAGATTTTTCAAATGACTCGCCAGGTTTCCATCAGTTACATCCAGTAATTCCTTTAGCGAATTGAAATCCATATAATCATTGACTACCAGTGCAGACATAATTCCCAATCGAATCTTATTCTCAAATGCCTTATTTAAGTCTTTAAGTATATCTTTCATTACTTATAGCGGACCTGCATTATAATTCCATATAAAATATGCATTAGCCCAAAACCCAGGGACCAAAACAAAAGACCATGACCAATAAAGTTAATTGCAATAAGTCCGAGAATTATCTGGATTAAACCCAGACTGCGGATTTCATGCAATGTGAATTTACTGGCATTGACCAGGGCCAGGCCATAAAAGATCAATGTTAATGGAGCAAGTAAGGCTAAAAAGCCTTTAAAGAGTAGCATTAAACAAAGAATACCACCTGTCAGCAATGGAATAAACAAATTAACAATTAGCCTTTGAGTTTGGTAATCCCAGACTTTTTGATTTTGAGATTTTGTTTTTCTTACCGTGAAAAAGACAGCCGCTGATATAGCTGCAATTAGAGTGGCCAGCGCAATAAGTACAAGCGATTCCACATTTCGAATCGGGACAAGGCCTTCCAGCAGTTTTATTCCCAATTGCTGAGAATATACCATTTTATGGGCTGCATAAGCACCAATTAAGGCAATTACACCCGCTGAAATCCCGGACATTCCACTTAGTGAAACAAACCTGGAGGAGCGGTTCATAATCTCCTTAATGTCTTCGAGATCTTTTTTATATTTTTCTTCTTTCATAGAAAGTACTTTGAAATACAAAGTAAATATATAATTTTATTTAAAAACAAAAAAAAATAGACGTTTTGATTTTATTGGAGATATATTTTATCTAATGAATTTTTGTGACGTTATTTCTTCAAAGTCACATTAAAATTCGGGGCTTCCACAAGATGGAATGTGGCTGATGCCAATTTAATTTCACTTCCTTCTGTTTCAACATGCTTTAAAATAGTTGTAAATAGTCTTGTTTTGGTGATTCTGCGTTTTTTATATTCTACTACATAACGCAAAGTAAATTCAACCCAATTATCATTAGCAATTAAGGAGACCATTGGTTCAGTCTGCGCTTCCTCTAAACGATATTTTTGCTGTAACTCCATCCATCTTTCTTTTGACATAGTAGAAAGTTCACCTCCAACTTCCTTGCCTACTTTTTCAAATAATTCGGTGGCTTTATCGTAATTGCTGCCAAATTGAACAGGAATCTTTATTTCATCCCAAAGAAATGGGAACCCTCCTGAATAGTTAAAAACAGGCTCTTTAAATACAAAGCTATTAGCAATCATGACAATTCTTCCATTGTACAAATCTCCGTCAACCCACTGTCCGGTTTCCATGATTGTTGTCCTCAATACCCCAATGTCCATGACATCACCTTTTATCCCACCGAGTTGAACCCTATCTCCGGATTTGTAGAATCCACCAAAGAGTATTGCAAGCCATCCGGCAAATGAAGCAATCACCTCTTGAAGTGCGAATGCGATACCTGCACCTGCTACGCCTATAGCAACCGTCAGCCCTCCTAGTTTATCGCTAAAGACGATTGTTATTAATACTATTGTTAAAAAATAACCAATAAATCCACCGAATTTATTTGCCCTGTATCGGTTATCTATGTCTTTTATTTTTGAGAATAACTGTTTTTGAAGTGCTTTTACAATAATCCATATAACTGCTATACCTAAAAAAATTGTTGAAATTTTCCCTACAGTTGGGTCAAAAAGGAATTTTTGAATTTGTTCTTCCATATCAATTATTGTTTTACTAAGTATTGCATCAGCTTTTCCCCCTCGGGAAGCATCAGGGTGGAAGCTACCAATCCCACACCTTTCTGAAAATAGGACCTGATTCTGGCATCGCCCATTTCTGTCTCTATCACAAGGCAATGGTTAAACGTTTTTTCAGGTGTAATCAATTTTTCATCTGTTGAACGAATAACCGAGCTGCTTTTTTGGCCATCGGCTTCTGCCGTCCAGGATTTGCCTATTTCCAAAGGATGCGCTGCAATAAGGATGTGTTCTTTAGCCATTTTGGCATTGGCTAAACCATATACCAAGCCATTTTCACCATTTCTTAAATAGGACGTTTGTATAACATCAAATTGGTTTTCATCTCCTATTGAAGTTTGCAACACATAATAGCTCTTACCTTCAATAATTTCCTGTTCTTCCAGAATTTTAATTCTGGACTGGCTTCCCGATGCTGAAATAAAATCATCGCTGTATTGGTATATCCAGGTCTTGCCTTTTATTAGGGGTAATAATCATTTTTGGGCGAATACCTTTCCGGTAAAAAAGATTAAGAAAAATAGTAACAGAAGATTCTTCATAGCATTTGAAAAATCGAATTTAAATCTAAAATATAAATCCTATGCTATGCGGCGAGATATAATTTGCTATACCCCTTGTTTGTATTTTTTTAAGACTCGCAATGCTCGAAGCGTATTCCATCTGCTTGGTTTCCCGGCCTTTTCCATTACAAAATGCACTTTTCCCGGATGAGCAGCCTGCATATTCCATGTGCGGTTTTTGTTTCTTTTTATTAACAATTGGTCCAGGGCTTTTGCCATATTATTATCCCACTTGTGATCTGAATATTGAAAATAGTCAAGGGCCCGAAGTATATCGTATTTCCATCGGCTTGGATATGCTAATTTTAAAAAGTCTTTTTTAATAATTTTTCCACTATGATCGGATAGATAAAATTGATGTAACAAAATAAATGCTTCAGCACTTGTTTTGGCTTCAAGTATTTCTGTTTTGCGATAGTTAAATCCTGATTTTAGAAACTCATAGAATCCTTCAAGAACTGATATTGTGGTATGCAATGAGCTATGTCTGGCACCACTTCTTGTTGAAATGCAATTAAAACCTCCGTCGGGCATTTTCTCATTCAAAATGCTATCAACAATTGACTGCAATTTGATTTCATCCATTTTAAAATAGGAAGCATAGTTTAAAAACATGGCATTTACACAAACATCGCTGTGGGTGCTCGTTGATGGACCCAATGGAATTCCTCCATCTTGTGCTTTTCCCTGATCCATTACACTGGCTATGCTTTCTCTCGCAATTTTATTATTGGCAGCAAGATTTAGATTACGCAAATCCAGCAGTGTATAATGGCTGGAGATCCATTTTGGTTGGTAAAATGCTTCTCCCCAATAGCCTTTGGGATTGCGTTTATTTAAGAATTTTTCTCCCCAACCTTCATTTGCGATTCTATTTTGAAGATCCTTTCTTACATTTCCGAGTAAATCGCGATGTACCTGATACTGAATCGAGACATCTCCCTGCAGCAACCAATCGATGATTTCATTATTATTCATTGTATGACTTTTAAATCAATATTTCAAAACCGTATTTCTTCCAGTTCATCTTATTATTTTGATTCATGCCTGTTTGGAATTCAAAATCTACAAATAATTAGAATGGTAATAATAGCAAGGGGGGAACCTAAAAATCAAATGCACAATTTAAATGTTCAGTACCCCATGACTCGGAAATGCACAGGGCGCTTAAAAATGAGAATTGAAAATTAGTACGTAAGTATTATCAGATCTGATGAATTTGCTATAAATCCTTTAAAAAATGCACCAATTCATCTTCTTCCCAAAAGCCCACCTTCTTGTGAAATTGACGGGATTCCGTATCACTGAGCCATGTATCCGATCCTATTTGACTGCAAGCCATTTCCTTGCACCAGGATTCGCCACGCTCCATTAAAGCCTTGGCTATTCCCTTTTTTCTGAAATTATCTTCAACAAAAATCCCTTCAAGGTAACCTGTCGGACTGCCTTTTGCACCTTCTACATAGTCTTTGCGAATTGAAAATACAGCAAATCCGGCATAATTAGATTTTTGATCTTTGGCAATCCATATTTTTTGATCTTTGGAATTAAGCGATCCGGTAAGCAAGCCTTTTAATTCCAGTTCATTGCTGTCCTTAAAAAGCTTTATTGCCATTTTCAATAGCTCATCTAGATCTGATTCCCTGCAATTTGAAATGGAAAATTCGTCCATTATTCAGCTTTCTGATTTTATCTTTTTAATCATTCTAAGATATTCAAATGCATGGAAATCCAAAGTCTTATTTTTTTAGTTTTGAATTTAGTTCTTGGCTATTAAAATTGTATTCCTTTTTCAAAAATTACCCTTTCCTCCTCCACATTCTTTCTATATTTTTAGATTAAATGATCTATTATAATTTCACTCTTTTTGAAATCGGGAAAAACGATTCTAGCCCCCGCAGTTTTCAATTTCCCGTTCTGATGGTGATCAATCCCAATAAAATCTATTCCTAAATTCTTACAGGTTTTGAAATCCCATAAACCATCTCCAAAATAAATGATTCGTTCAATGGAATTTATATGGTTTTCATTTAATTGACGGATGGCATCGCTTAAAATATCTTCTCTTTTTTTAAAATGAGAACAGTTTGAGAATGCATATTCATTTATATCGATGCCAATGGCCTCTAATTTTATAAGCGCCGAATTCTTCCAGCTACCGGTGGCAATTCCTACAGCAATTCCCAAATCATCCTTGAGCAATTCGATAAATTCCAAAGCGCCATCTATTTCCTTAAATTGATCTTTACCATTAATAGCCTCGTGTTTTAACAATCGGGTAAATTCTGAAATCATATTATAATATTCTTGCTCTGTGGGATATCTAGACTGCTCTTTAAGAATTATCTCTTCATTTAATCCCCAGTCTGTTACGTTGTGAAATTCAGACCAATCGGAATTCGAAATATCAATACCAAAGACCTTTTTGAATGCTGATATAAAACATTTGTCATCCACTTTTGTGCTATCGCAAATTGTGCCATCTATGTCAAAAATTACGGCTGTCATTTGAATTTCATTACAATTGGAAGAGTATTCAATTATAAGAAATCCTCAACTTCCCGATAGGTGTTCATTTTAACGGTGAATTGTATGAGTAGTGGCAGATTGCGTGGTAGTTTCCTGTCAAACCGCTACGCTGTTTGAGTGGGCTAAAAACCTTAAAATTAAACACATCGCCTGCCATTACTTATACAAAATGTTGTGGGTAGTTTTTAATTTATTTATTTCTCATTTTCTGTCAGAATACCAGTAAGTAAGCATTTTATTTCCAATTAATTTAACAAATCTTTTGGGCAAAATATAATTAAGCAAAAGTAATATTGGAGCAATAAATCCAGAAACAAATAGTCTTAGCATGGACCTTAAGTTATACTCACCTTTTCTACCTGAAGTCAATACTGGATAAGTACTTAAAACAGAAAATTTCTTGTTCTTTTTCTTTCCATATTTTTTTAGTCTGATAACAAAATCAATTTCCTCATATGCATATAGATTTGAACTAAAGCCATTAATTTCTATAAATGCATCCTTTTTACATAAAATAAAAGCTCCACCTGAAAGCTTGAACAACCTATAAAATGGATTCATTCTCTCTAATCTAAGCTTGTTGAATAATGTACCATCAATAACTTCAATTGTTGTACCACATCCAATATATTTATTACTATCAATCACTAACAATAATTCCTTTATTAATCCCTTATTAGGGTATGAATCGGCATCTACAAAAATCAACCAGTCGCCCTCAGCAACTTCTGCTCCTTTATTTCTTGCTTTAGAAATTTGATTATCCGGTTCAAATACTACTTTTGCTCCATTATCCTCTGCAATTGCCCGTGTATTGTCTGTTGAATTATTGTCACAAACAATTACTTCCCAGTCCGATTGCTTCAATTCTATATCCGAAAAAACCTTAGTAAGATTCTTCAAAGTAGATTCAAGATATTTACTTTCATTATATGCTGGAATTATGATTGAAAATATCATTTCTAAATTATCATATTAAGTTAATTGCTCAGGCTCTTGGTTAAATTACCCACAACGGTTTGCATATGGCTTGTGGCGGTTTCGAAGAACTTACCTGCCTACCGTGAACGAACTTGGCTACGGAGCGAAAACCTTGCTGGCAGCCGTTCACCCACCATAAGCTATATGTGTTGTTGTGGGTATGTGCTATTATTTTTCATTGTCTTCAAACCATGGATATACATAGTCTTCAGTTGTCCTTAATTTCTCTTTTAGTTGTTCTTTATTCCAATCAATTCCTGAATATTCAGACCGTTCAAACAAGAGATTGTAAGCCGATTGATGAAAACCTAATTCATTGAGTGTTTTAAAATGTTCAATTGCCAAATCTTTAGTTAAAGGCTGATCAGGATATTCAATTTCGAGTAGCTGAAGTAGTGTGTCATTCACAAATTCCATATCTGCCCTATCAGAAATAGCTTCGGGAGTAAGGAAAGTCATGTACGTGGATTTAATGTCTTTTAATATTTCATAAACCACAGTGTCATTTTTTTCCTTTTGTCTTCGCAACCAAAACTCTCGATAATATTTGACATCAAGGTCTTTGTTATCAAAAGCTATTATCAGGCTGTCAATTAGATTGTATGGCTTGTTTTTAATATAAATTCCTTGAAGTATTAAAGGGTTGTCATTAAGTCGACTTCCAATTAAGTCCATGTATCCAAACTTTTTGAAAGTCTCATGAATTATTTTAAGGTTTTCAGGCTTACGAATCCAATCATTGGTTGTCCAATCTCCATGTTTTAGGTCAAAGAAGGTCGGTTGAGATTCTACATAATAGTCTCTTGTTTTCTTGTCGTTCTGTGAACAACTGAAAAGTGTCAGAATGCTTACTGTGAATATGTAGATTTTCATTGCATTACCCACAACGTCTGTATAAAGTGCATAAATCGATTACAAACGTCTACAAACGTTTAATTCCAGATAAATTTAATAAAAAGGAGCAAAGGATATTTTCATTTTTGGTTTTTTGATTTATTAGGGGCAAAAGGAGCGTATGGATTTTTAAAACGTTTAAAGCGTTTCTAATTTAAACTCAACTTAATCCAAGGCAAATGCCCGGGCATTTAACAACTATAAACCGAGCAATAACAAAATCCCAATTATCAAAAAAACGATCCAGCCCGGATGTTTGGCTTTAGTCGCTCCTAAAACAAAAAATCCTCCCAGAAACATGGCTAAACTTATTACTGAAACAAAAATTTGGGTTATGGCGGGACTAAATAGATGGATGTTAAGCGCAATATAAATTAGAATTACTCCCAGGCTAAATCCAAAGACTGAGCACATATGCCATGTCGCCCAGATGATTCGCAAATGCCTTTCTTTAAGTCCTTCGTTTACGATATTCGGTACGATTTGCCCCTTTTGTCTCTTTTCTTTGAAAATTAGGACTTCACCTAATATTGAATGCGCAATGCCCAATGGAAAACAGAGAATTCCTGCAAATAGAAAATAAAGGTTCATTGATCTAAATGAGTTGCATTATTTAATCTGAAAAACAAGGTGGGTTTTTCATTTTCCAATCTTTCTTCTACCATTGTCATGCCCAAACTTAAGGCAACATTTTGTGATTCTCTGTGAATAGAATCTGTAGCTGCGATGATGTATTTAAAACCCAGCTTATTAAATGCATAATCTATGATGGCTTCCGAGGCTTCTTTTGCAAATCCTTTCTTGGTGAAATCCTTTAAAAGTGCGTACATCAATTGTGGCTGATCTTCATCAAAAAAATGCCATAATCCTGCATAGCCAATGATGTTATTATTTTCTTTTGCTCTGATTTTCCATAAACCGTAATGGTCTCTTTTAAAATGTTCTTCATTTAAATCAATTATTTCTGCGGCTTTTTCTTCTGCAATTATTTCGTCATCCCATAAATACTTTCGAATGAAAGGATCCGTATTTATTCGGTGAAATAATGCTTTATCTGATCTTTCAAAAGGAATTAATTCCAGCCTTTTGGTTTTGATAATAGCCATGGCTTAACAACGGGCCGTTTTGCGTTTTTTGCCAACTCTTCCTTTTTCAATTACTTTATCAATATAGGCGCTGGCAAGGGGGACTTTGCAAGCAGTACCTCCGAGTTCAACCTCAACTTTGCCAATTGCTGCCGCCACTTCTTTTGACTTTTCAGTGAGGGCTGAAACATAAGTTCCTACGGAAATAACAAAGCCATTCATGGCATATTTTTCCCTGTTTTGAGCATTGTGAATTTCTTTTTCTACTCTTTCCAATAATTCAACATAGCACTCTATATCCAGATTTTCATCTTCATTGACCGCCGAATAATAGGCCAGGGTACTCCAACCGGCCGCGGCGATATTTTCTTTTTCGGAATTGATCCATTTTAATCCCAATTCAAAACCATATTTAGTTTCCGCTGCCACCCAGGGGACAGTGTATTCGCTCAGATAATACCAATAAGCCTTTGCCACCCAATCTTCCAATTGATCTTTACTGATTTGATTTTCATCGGCCATTAATCCGGCCAGGTACATGGCATCTGAGTTTCCGCTTGCATAGAGTTCAAGCGATAAATCATGATTCTTTTTGGTCTTTTTTAATATTTTCTTGAGATCCTGAACTTTGACGCCAAAGAAGGGCTCTTTAGCCCCATGCTTCATCAAGGTGTTCTTTGTTTGTTCATCTCCATAAGATGCCAGCTCTTTTAAAATTTCATTCGCAGTCATTTTTATCTGTGATTAAAACCTGCTTTAAATTATTGATTTTTTACAAAAACTTATTCGGCTTTGATGGGCTGCACATTGGTTCTGTAAAGCAGCCATTGTTCATTTTCTTTTTTCCAGGTTTCCACCAGAGCTGCTTTTGAACTTGAAGTACTGCCATCCGGCCCCAGATAGGTTTCAGTTACAATTCTTCGAACATGGCCCAGACCATTTGCGATATTTATTTCAATGAATTGTTGAGATCTGTCAGAAACTCGCCATCCTTCATCAAACCAATCTCTAATGCCTTCTACCCACATGACTTTATTATTGATTACATCACTGCCAATGGTCCAGCGGGTGAAATCTTCACTTAGAAATGAAGCATAAGCATTTGCCCCTTTTCCATTTACAGAAGTACTTTCTGAGAAATTTTCTATAGTCTTTATTATTTCTTTATGATCCGAATTCCATGGCTCCTGAGCCTGAATCATTGAGCAATAAAAACAGAGAAAGATCAGGGCTGAATTTTTTTTGATTTTAATCATGATTTTTGAATTTGGCTTAAAAACAGATCCTCCAATTAATAGAAGATGGCCATTAAATATAGCCTTTAATTATCCCGGTCTCCTACCGTTTATCAATTCCTCCACTTCGAAAAGCTGCGATAATCGCATTTATGGTCAAATGGATTTGATTTCGAAAATTTTTTCCGATTGTTTCCTTTTTAAAAATTCCGGGCTGGTCTTTAAAAATAAATTTCTGCACCAAATCGCCATTTCGTTTTCAAAATGCGCCATTTTACCCATGGTCCGGCTGATATTGACAATAAAATGTGCTTTGGCTTGTCTGATTTTCTGGTATTCGAAAAAGGCTTTTTCACTTTGATTATGTTTAAGACAATTGGCTAAAACAAAGGCATCCTCAACACCCTGGCAGGCTCCCTGACCCATATTGGGACTTGTAGCATGGGCAGCATCCCCGATTAGACAAACATTGTTTTTAAACCATTTTTTAACAGGTTTTAAATCGGATATAATAGATTTGTGAATGCTTTCTGTCGGGGTATTTTCAATGAGTGTTTTGACTAAGGGATGATATTTTACAAAATATAAGGCCAGCTGCTCTTTGGCGTATTCATCCGGATTTTGTTTAAATGTTTTAAGTGCATACCAATAGACTTTATTGTCTTGAATCTGAACAAATCCAATCCTATCGCCTTTTCCCCAGGCTTCATTTAGCTCGTTTTTGAATTTTTTGGATAAATTAAACTCAGCAATTCCCCGCCAACATATTTGATTAGTCCAACGAATCGTATTTTCAGAAAAGAGTTGATTTCGAACGATAGAATTTATTCCATCAGCTGCCAGCAATAATTCAGAATTATGCTCTTTCTTATTGTTAAAACGCAGCTTGAGGGTATCGTTTTGTTTGACGTCGATAAGCTCATACCCGGTTTTAAGGCTTTCGACCGGAATGTTATTTAACAATATCTCCTGTAAAATGCCGCGATGAATGGCAATGTTCTTTACCTTGTATTTTTGCTCGAAATGATTAAGATCAACAATTGAAATTGGCTTTAATTGGGAATCCGTGATTTTTATAAATGAAATGACATTGCCAGCTTGTTCTATCTGATTTTTAAGACCTAGCTTATCAAAAACCTGCATGGCATTATTTGCAAGGATTATTCCTGCACCCAATGGTTTTATTCTATCTGCCTGTTCAAAAACATTGACTTTAAAGCCATTTTGATTAAGAGCTATAGCGCTTGTTAAACCGGCAATTCCTGCCCCTATAATATCAATTGTCAACTTTTAAGAATTAATTATTTAAATTCTACTCTGATAAGTAAATAGTTCATAGTATCGACCCTCCTTCGCAATCAGTTGATCGTGGGTTCCTCTTTCGATTATTTCTCCATCTTCTATTATCAGTATCTGGTCGGCTTTTCTTATAGTGCTCAGTCGATGGGCGATGACAAATGTTGTTCTGTTTTTCATTAGTCTTTCCAAACTTTTCTGAATAAAGGTCTCGCTTTCCGTATCCAGATTGGAAGTGGCTTCATCGAGAATTATAATTTTGGGTTTGGCCAGTAATGCTCTTGCGATGGATATTCTTTGTCTTTGCCCTCCCGAAAGTTTTACGCCGCGCTCACCAATTACTGTATCCAGTCCATCTTCAAAACGATCGGTAAATTCATTTACATAAGCCCCTTGCACGGCTTCTTCCAGCTCCTCTACATTGGCATCGGGCCTTGGGAATAGAATATTTTCACGTATCGTACCCTCAAATAAAAAGTCATCCTGTAATACGACTCCCAGATGCTTTCTGTAAGATTCCAGGTCAACTTTTGACAAATCCCGGCCATCAATTGTGATTATTCCGCTCTCCGGGTTTAAAAAAGTAGCAGCTAAACCGGCAATGGTGGTTTTACCTGAACCTGAACTGCCAACAAGTGCTGTTACGGATCCTTCCGGTGCCTCAAAGCTGATGTTTTTAATGACTTCTTTATTCTCAATATAGCTGAAGGACACATTCTCAAAAATGATATCTCCTTTCAGCGATTGCAATTTTATCGGCCTATTTTTATCGACTTGTTCCGGGTTCATTTGCATGATCTCCTCCGTTCTGTCGAGTCCGGCAAATGCTTCGGTCAGCTGTGAGCCTATATTGCTCATTTGCACAATAGGAGCGATCATAAAACCCAGATAAAGGGTAAATGCAAGAAAATCACCGAAAGTCATATCGCCCTGAATAATAAAATATCCGCCAATTCCCATGATTCCTGTACTGGCCAATCCGAGCAAAAAAGTCGATGAGCTGGTTACAAAAGCTGTGGCTGTTAAACTGGCTTTTACATTTTCAAACAAGCGTCTGGCGCCATCTTCAAATATGGAGTTTTCCTGCTTTTCAGCATTAAATCCTTTGATGACTCTTACACCATTTAAAGTTTCAGTCAAACGGCCGGTCACTTCTGCGTTGAGCTTACCGCGATCTCTAAAAATCGGTCGGATTCTTCCAAAGGCTTTGAGCGCAATAAATGCAAAAATCCCTACAGGAACCAAGACAAAAAAGGTCATGGCCGCACTGATATTGATCAGAAGAAAAAGCGAAATTATAGCCGTCAGTGTACCACCGACCAATTGCACTAGCCCAGTACCAACCAAATTGCGAACTCCTTCCACATCGGTCATTATTCTGGAAACCAATTCCCCGGATTTATGATCGTCAAAATATCGAATGGGGAGGGAGAGCACCTTTTTTTGTACACGTACCCTCAGCTCGGAAATCAGGTATTGGGCTTCAACGCTTAAAATTCTTGTTAGGAGAAAAGAGGTGACTGCCTGAACAATGATCGCTGAAATTACCACCAATAGCAGGATTTTCAACATGGGGATATCCTTATTAACAATTACATCATCGATAAGATATTTGCTGGCTCCCGGAAGTACTAAGGATGCCAATCGACTGATTACGATAAGAACCAATCCTATGCCTATGGTTTTTCTTCTCGGCCATATTATTCTTTTAAATGCCCATCCAAATGTGACATTTTTCTTTTTTTCACTCATTGCGGCAATTTAATGATATTCAATTCAAAAGCTGAAATAAGTAGGAGCACATTTATTGATGGTTTGCGGCTTTTTCTATCATTCCTCAATACCGGTTTTGAAGCCATGTATTCGCGATAGAAAAATATTAAAAACAATTGATTCAATTAAGCCTGTTACAAATCCTATGATAAAGGCAATGGCCGGCATCCCAATTATAGCGCCAAACGCCAAAATCGTTCCAATGCTTAAGCCGGTTGTTTCATCAGTACTTATAAAATCAAATGTTACAAGGCTGTCTATAATAAATCCTCCAAATGAATAAATGATACCGGCGAACAAACCAATTTGAGAAAAGAGTATAGCCTGAAATACTGCAAAATCGAAGACCTTTATTTTTTGCGATTTTTTCATGATTTCCAATGGATAATTATTTCTTTCAATTATTTAATATCATCGGGAAAGTGCCCCTTATGTCTTCCTTTATCAAATTTCTTCTTATTAAAGTCAGATGATTTTCCTCTGGGAATGCTCAAACTTTTCCAGTTGTTCGAATACATTTTGCCGATAAATACAATTTGTCCGACGTGATAGGCATAATGTGCCAATTGTCTGTTGATGGCATCGACTATGCTGTGTTCCTGATTTCGAATATATATTTTGGTGTTAAAATTATCTACGTTAATGCTGTCCAGAGCATTAAATAGACAATGCCAGCCTTCTTCCCATCTTTGATTTAATTCTTCTTTGTTTTTAATCACCGACTCAAATTCCAGATCGCGCTGCCGCCATGTTTTTTCTCCATCCGAGTTTAAAAAATCCGTCCAGCGGGAAAGCATATTACCCCGGAGGTGATTGACTATAATGGCTATGGAATTGCTTTCTTCATTGTATTGTTTAAATAAATCTTCCTCGATCATTTGATCAAATGTTTTTTCGGCGAGGGACTTATAGTATTTGAATTGTGTTTTGATATTTATCAAATAGTTCTCAATCATGTGAAACCCATTTTAAAACAAAGTGTAAAACAAATAAGAAAGCAAATTACCACTTGCATGCGCCAACCAACCGGGTAAAATCGATCCATTGGCTTGTTTTTCATTCAACCAGGTGATGACCATTGCCACTGTAAAGGGGAAAATAAAAATTAAGAGCAGAAAAAGAATATTTTGAGTTATTGTAAGAAATAAAAGACTGTGAATCACACCAAAAAGAACGGCCTGGAGCAAATTTCCTTTGTGAAAACCAAGCATCGAAATAAATCTTTTTGCAATAAAACCTCGAAACAGTATTTCCTCTGCCAATGCGGTTTTAAATATTGCTGCCATTGCAATTAAAATAAAAGTATTCACCCCAATCCCCATGGCTTTAAATTTCCCGGTCATACTTTTGGGATTGTTCATGGCATCCGTTAGTTCCGGTGAGTTGTGAATTAAAAGGAGCAATAGCACCATCAGGGGAATTGAAAAAGCAAGCGCATAAATCAATGGCTTGATCGGACTTTTTATCAATCCGATATAATTGAGGAAACCGCTTTTATTCTTATAAAAAAACCTGTATCCGATATAGGGTATTAATGTAAATACAGCCAGCTGAAGGGCGGTTGAAATTATCTCATTAAGCATGATCAATCTGAGTTATTTTGAGCAATCCGGTTCCAGATGTCAAGGTAGATTTTCCATTCCCCATTTACTTTTTTCCAAACAATCACATACTTTCCTTTCCAAAAGCTGATTTCGCCATCCTTTCCTTTGGTTTTGCCTTCATAATAACCGTGATCTCTGGCTTCATCATCATAGATTCTAATTTCCAGAGGCATCACTTTATGATGAACAATTTTTGTATCCTCGGGCATTTTCCAATAATTAATGATCGCATCCCGGCCTTCAATAATATCCTTGTTATTGGGAAATATTTTACCATCCTCGGTATAAGAATTTGCTAAATTTTTTAAATCCTCATTGATTACATATTCGGAGAACAAAACTGAATTTTTAAGAATCTGATCGATTTCAGAAGAGTCGCCGATTAGAATTTGAGAATGTGCGGTTGTGGAAATTAGTCCCAGGATGAGGGTGATTATTAAATTTTTCATCTAATAAATCTAATCAAAAACTTAGTATGACAAATATTGAAATGCTCAAATATTCACAGTAATATGCTGTAAATGAATAAATTATTAAAACTGTAAAAAGACTTAGAGCGGTTGTTTTTAGCCAATAAATGATTTTAAAAACTCCATTTTACCCTTGTAAAAATGCTATTGACCAGGTTCTGGTATTTACCTTTAAATTTTACAAAATACAATTGGCCTACAAGATCGAGATCCCAATTTGAAGCTATGGAATAGGTCATACTCGGCATGATAAAAAGAAGATCGGCCTCAAAACCGTAAATAGCCGCTAATCCGGGTGAAATCAGGGGGGTCACAGGATAAGTAACCTGATAAAAGCCTGAATACCTTGTAAGCATCAGATTTTTTGCGCTAAAATTATTGCCGGCCAGGCTATTGGTATTTTCCAAACCGATGATACTACTTCTGCCATTGCTGTTGATTAAAAATGATCCGAGCATATAAATTCCATTTTTAAAGGAGTAATCAACACTTGCCGATAAACTCAAAACATCGACGGTGTCATAAATTTTTTCTCTGTTGAGGAAATAACTGGCCTCGCCTTTGAATCCGGCTGTTTTTAAATTACCCGCCCAACCTATGCCGGCCACATAATCATCGCGAAAAACACCTCCTAAAACCTGAATATCATAGGAACCCTTATTGAATTTGTACATCAAAGCAGCAATATGCTCATTTTCAGTTCTGCCCGGCGCATAAGCCAATTCAATTTTGTTTCCGCTACCAAAATAATTCTGTAATCGAATGGCATCATTTCCGGGGCGTTCTTCATAATCAAAATCGACAAAATTAAAAGCGTTAAAAATATCATTGGGGTTCCACACTACATTCATTCCCCAATTTATTCTTTGTCTCCCCGCTTTGGCTTCAAAATTTCCATCGACATATCCTATCCAGGCTCTGTCAAAAATACTATGCGCAAAGGCACCGGAATGTTCCATCCATATAAACGAAAGATCGAGATAGCCCGGATCCATATCAATCATCTCCTGATAAAATGGATTGAGTCTTACTGTTTCACCATAAAAAATTCGATTTCGCATTTCGACCCTTGCGCTTAGTTTAGAATTCAGATCGTATTGCAGATTCAACCTATTGTGTATGAAATTGTCAGTGATCAGTGAGTCTCCCGGCAAAAAATTGAGAATGCTCATTTGTTTCACATATCCTCTTAATGTAAATGGACTATTGCCGGATTGTGCAAATAATAATCCATTGAGAAATAAAAAGAAAATTATAAAAAGCTTATCGCCTTTCATCTGAGATTATTTGCCCGTCTTCCAGCGTTATAATTCTTGTGGCTTTATCCATAACCCTTTGATCATGCGTTGAGAAAATAAAGGTGGTATTTTCTTCGCGGTTAAGTTTATGCATTATGTCAAGGAGGTTATTCGTACTTTCAGAATCCAGATTGGCGGTAGGCTCATCGGCAAGAATAAACTTTGGTTTTGAAGCCAGAGCTCTTGCCACGGCCACCCTTTGTTGTTGGCCTCCGGAAAGCTCAAGAGGTTTTTTGTTTATTTTGTCTTCAAGGCCTACTTCTTTGAGCAATGAAGTGACGCGTTCATCTCTTTCTTCTTTAGGGGTTTTTTGCAAAAGCATTATAAATTCTGTGTTTTCCCTTGCAGTCAATACGGGAATAAGGTTATAGGACTGAAACACAAATCCAATATTTCTCAATCTAAATTCAATCAGCTGATTTTCCGACATTTGTCCCAGCTCGGTATCAGCAACTTTAATACTACCTTCTGTCGGCCGGTCCAATCCTCCGATAATGTTTAACAAGGTAGTTTTACCTGAACCAGAAGGGCCTACAACTGCTGTAAATTCACCTTCTTCAATAACCAGATCCACACCTTTCAATGCATGAACGGGGACTGCTCCCTGATAGATTTTTGTCAGGCCTTTAGTGCTTATTATTGCCATAATTATATTTTTCTTATTGCTTCTACCGGTTTTAATTTTAAAGCTTTTCTAGCAGGAAAAACGGCTGCAATCAATGCCATTATCAAAACCATAAATGCCACATCAACATACCTCGATGCATCGAGGGCGGGATAAATTGTACTTCCAAAGCCAAAATCATCATATACGGCGGCATTGACATTGATACCGACATTTCCAAAATATGAAATGCTCAGCCATGACAAAGCCAACCCAAGCGGACAGCCAATCATTGTCATGATCACGGTTTCAATCATTATCATCGAGAAAATCCTTCCTTTGGTCATACCAATGGACATCAGCATCCCTATTTCCCTGGTTCTTTCCAAAACAGCCATATACATGGTGTTGATAATACTAAATAGCAATGCCAGCAAAATGATACCGACGAGGACAAAAAGATATACATCCATCGCTTCTACCATATAGCGCATTCCGGATGCAATATCGAGCCATGGAAGCACCTCCAGATTGAAATATTTTTTTTGATATTTTGAAGCTAACGTTTCGGCCAGGTCATGATCATTGACTTTGACCGCAATTTCATGGCATTCCTCCTCAGTCATGTTCATCAGCCTTCGCATGTCATTAATTTTCACAAAGACATTCAATTTATCGTATTGCCCGTTATTTGATTTGTAAATACCGGCCACTCGAAAAGCCCCTGCTACTATTTCTCCGTTTATATCCTGAAAGGTGAGCACCATCTTTGACCTCAGGTTGACCTTAAATGTTTCTGCAATTTCCCGGCTGATTATAATCGGATTCCTTTTAATGCCTTCGAAATAAGCGCCTTCTTTAATTTTCTGATCCAGTTTAGTGACAATGGCTTCCTTTTCAGGATCGACTCCAGATACTTTTACCGAACCGTTTTTGTTGGCCGTACCCAGCATTGCCAATGCAATAACTCTTGCCGAGGACTGAATTACATTCGCATCTTCTGACAGGTCATTTTGAATTTCCACGGTATTGTGAATGATCTGTTCGGCTTTCATATCATCGCGAAAACCTTCCACATGAAATTGGAAGTGAGACATTTCCATTTCAATGACAGAATTCACTTTGGAAATCATCATTCCTTCTACGAAAGCTGAGGCAAATATTCCAGCCCATAGTCCCAGTCCGATTGCAGTTATTACAACAAAACTTCGAACTTTACTTCTCCATATATTTCGCCATGCAATATTGAAAATCATATCAGCTGTTCATTTCATCAATTGCTTTAGTGCCAAGTAGTTTAACAAAAGGATAAATACCAATAATAATTGCCACGATTGCAATTACAATGGCCTGCTGTATAAAAATAGCGGGGTCCATACTTGCATAAAGGACCGGTTCCATTCCGTATTCCTCGGCCATTTTTGCCACATCCTCTCCGTAGCGAATTGGGAAAATCACAAAGTAGTAACATACCGGAAATGCTCCGATAATTCCAATAATGGAACCGATTACAGAAATTATAAATACTTCAATAAATACAACTGTGGCTAACTTCACGCGTTTCATACCGACTGCAATTAAAACCCCAAATTCATGTCTTCTTTCAGCCATCATCATCAGCATTGTACCAAAAATTCCAAAAGAAATAACCATGTAGAGGATAAACATAAAGACATAGCCTTCAACACGATCGGTCTTTATCATATCAACCAGGTCCGGGAAAAGCTCCTTCCAATGCATAATCTCATAATCCTCGGAAATCTCTGATTTTAAAACCTGAGCCAACTCTACGCCTCGTGAAGCAGTTTCAGTTTTTATCACCAGATTGTTTATTAAGTTATCTGCACCAAATAATCGTTGGGCTTCGTTTAAAGGAAGAAACACCAATTGCTTGCTCAATTCCGGAGATCCGAATTTCACGATGCCTTTTACCGGGTATTTTCCTGCAGCACTTACACCTTGAAAACCCTGTCCAAGAAGTATGAGTGTGTCATTTGGTTCTAATTCCAGATAATCCGCAAGGCCATTTCCAATCAGAATAGACCGATCTTTATTGTTAAAATAATCGCCTGAACTGAGTCTTTGATCCAGTTGGGAGTATTGCTTTTCCAAATCGGGATCAATTCCTATAACCATTACCCCTTTGGTCATTTCCCTGGTTGCGCTTAGAGCAAAACTTTCAAGACGTGGAAGGAAAATGTCATTGTCGGAATAATGCTTCAAAATGTTTAGCAAGGAATCTCCAGGTTTAAAGCTGTAATCTATTGTTTTTTCATCCCAGTAATCTTTGCTGTGCACCTGAACAAAACCGGTAAAATCTCCTGCTGTAGTCTTGATCATATTATCATAAGTTCCTTCCTTCATACTCATCATCAGGCTTGATAGAATGACAGCAAAAAAGATAGATGCCAGGGTAATGGCAGTTCTGCGTTTATTACGCCAGATATTTCTCCAGGCCAGTTTTAAATAGAGCATCATTTTTACAACCTCTTCATATTTTGGGTAGTGAAAAAGTTGTCGGATATATCAATATCAAATTCGAGGTCATTGTAGATAATCACCGTTTTTTGGCCTTTCTTTTCCACAGGAATCATTTCCATACGGGACGGGAGTTTTTTGCCGTCAAAAATCTTAACCAATGAGCCCGTCATGATATTGACAAGGTATTCATCCTCATCATAATACTCAGTCCTCATCTGCATGTATTCTATTTTGTCTACCCAGATTTTGATCCTGCCCCAAACCACAGGAGCATCCGGTTTTGGAATTAATTCTATGACATAACAAGTGAAACCTTCAATAGTGGAATCCTTTAAATAACGGTGTTCATAATCTGTAACGATCGAGGATTGCTTAACCAAATCATCATTGGTAAAATCGGTACCCATCCAGGATTGCATCATCATGGAGGGCGGGAGTTTAATATTTCGGTCGATCGACGGAACCCAGTTCCAAATCTCCTTATCGCGTTTTAAAAAAACCGTTCCTTTATCCCTTGCCGGAGAATTGATCAAAGTAATTGAATAATCATCGCCTTTGGACCAAGAGGTGAGCGTCATTTCCCTGGTCCATTTTGGCCTTACAATTTCTATGGTCATGTTGGCCTTTGAGCTGTTTCCACGGATTTTTTCATCAACTCTTCTAATAATTTCTTTGGCATCCTGTGAGAAACCGGATGTGCAAAATATTAGGTTGAGAATAAAAAAAATGTTCAAGGTTTTCATTCACAATAATTTATTGGTTGATTGCTAATACTAAAGTAATGTAAAAATTTTAGGCCAATTATTGACTTAGATCAGGAATAGGAAATTTATGAAGACTTCCGTCTTCCATCCTCCATTTCCTATTTCTCCCAAATAGCATCCGTGTAATAATGCTTGCAATCGAATAAAAACTCTTTGTGTTTGAATCCCGAAGCATTGGCCAAATGTTCAATGTCTTCCTTACTATATTTTTGAGATATTTCTGTGTGTATGAATTCCCAGGCTTTAAAAGAATAGGTTCTGTCGGTTGCTCCTATAAACACCTCCTGATCTTTTTTACTCACAATATAGCTTCTGGCCTGTTTTTCAACGGGATCATAGGTCGGGTAATGCAAGAAATTTTCTCTTTGAAAATTTGCATCCAGTTCTTCGTTTATTCTATCTAATAAATTCAAATTAAATTCTCTGGTGGCACCCTGGGAATCGTTATAGGCTCTTCGAATGATATTTGGATCTTTGACCAAATCAAATCCTATCATCAGAAGATCTCCTTTATTGAGGTTTTTGGCTATTAGTCGTAAAAATTCAACATCCTTACCCTTTCTAAAATTGCCAATATTAGATCCTAGAAATAAGACAACTTTTCGATTTTTATCATTTATCTGCAAGTCATGCAGTTTCTCAAAATAATCACCCACTATTCCTTTAATTCGAATGTTTGGAATATCTTTCTTTACGTGTTTTTCTAAATATGCAATAACATGTTTTGAAATATCTATTGGCATATAAGTAAAATCAAGATCTTTCTTTACAAAGTTTTGAAGAAGCACCTTTGTTTTCGTCCCATCCCCGGCACCGAGTTCAATGAGCTCAAAGGTTTTATTCTGATCTGAGAAAATACCGGCAATTTTTTCACTTTGGGAATTAAAAATCTCGAATTCGGATCTGGTCAGATAATATTCCGGACTCGCCATTATAGCCTGAAATAATTTATCTCCCTTTTCATTGTAAAAATATTTGGAGGGCAGTCTTTTTGGATGATCAGATAAGCCGGAATGAACTTCCTGAGCAAATTGGGTTGATTTTTCCTTAGAATTAGCGATAAGCGTTTAAATATCTTTTGCAAGTCGGATTCCTGAGAATTGCCATTGCAAATTGGGTTGAAAGAAATTTCTGTAAGTTGGACGAATGTGGCTTTTAGAAGTTGCGCAGGAACCGCCTCTTAAAACCATTTGATTGATCATAAATTTACCATTGTATTCTCCAAGCGCCCCTTTGGCTTGTTTATAACCCGGATAGGCCAAATATGCACTGTTACACCATTCCCAGCAATCTCCGTAAAACTGATTATTCCCATCGGCCATCGGCTTGAATTCATTGCTTTCAACAAAATTTCCCTTATCTATATCCCCGTAATCCATGCAGGCTATTTCCCATTCGGCTTCATTTGGCAATCTTTGTCCTTTCCAGCGGGCAAATGCATCCGCTTCATAAAAGCTAACATGAGTCATGGGTGCGTACCAATCGATTTCCTGTTTGCCATACAATGTAAAATACAACCACTCACCACCTTCCTGAAACCAATATAGCGGTGCTGTTATATTATTGTTTTGAATCCAATCCCAGCCATCAGAAAGCCATAATTCAGGATTTTTATAAGCACCTTCAAGAATAAATTCCATGAACTCGGCATTATTGACAAGACGGTCAGCAATACTAAAGGCTTGAAGAAATACCTTGTGTTTGTTTCTTTCATTATCGAAGGCAAATTCATCTCCATTAAAACCAATTTCATATACTCCCTCATCAAATCTGTAATAGGAGATGGGTCTTGATTTTAAATTGGATTTTTGATAAGCCTCCTTGTAAGCCGGGTAAAGTGGGGCCTGATTTAATATATATTTTATATCACAAACAAGAAGCTCCTGATGCTGCTGTTCATGATTGAGTCCGACTTCAATAAAATGAACCAGCTCTTCATTCTCGATTCCCGCATCAATCAGTTTTACCATGTGATTATCCACATGGCTACGATAATTAAGGATTTCTTCAACACTTGGTCGGGTCATGGTGCCACGGGAAGGTCGAATCATTCTATCTCCGGCCGTATTGTAATAGCTGTTAAATAGAAAATTAAAATCCTTGTGAAATATTTTATAATCCGCTGAATATTCTGAAAGTATAAATTTTTCAAAAAACCAGGTGCTATGTGCCAAATGCCATTTTGGCGGGGAAACATCAACCACCGGCTGAGCAACATAATCCTCAGTTCTTAATGGCTTGCACAAGTCTTTGGTAAAATTTCTGATCTCCAGATATCTTTTGGAAGTAATCTGATATTTGTTCGAAGTAAGTTCCAATTGTTCTATTTAAACATAAAATAACTTTGAAAGATTGGCCAAAGCAAAATTTTTAATTCAATTAATTGATCAAATCAGTATAAAATGGCTTATTCATTTAATTTTGAATGAAATTGCACAATTTATATTGAGAAAATTCTGTTTTATAGCATTTGCCATCAGTTTGATATTTATAACTCAAAGCAAAGCGCAATCGCTTCCTGATGTAATCAATGATGCAGATTCAATACCCCATCCCAAAAATTTCATAAAGACATTGTTCAGCAAGGGTTTTATTGTAACCCCTGTTATTTTTTATACACCCGAAACCGAGTTTGGGGGTGGCTTGGTAAGTTTTTATTCATTTCGTTTGAGTCGCGATTCAGTTCAAAGGCCTTCCAGCATTCGCGCTGCCCTGGTGATGACAACAAGAGGTCAGTTCGTGTTTGATGTACCGTTTATGATTTCACTTGTTAAAAATAAATACGTACTCGACGGAAAAGTCAACCTGAGAGAGTTTCCCTATGATTATTACGGGATTGGGAATAATATCAATCTTGACTCCCTTGAAAGCTATACTTACACTACGGTCAATCTCGAATTGGATGTGTTAAGAAGATTAGGGAAAGGAATATTTCTAGGGCCAAGATTCAACTATGAAGATTACCAGGTCCCAAAGATCGAAGAAAATGGTTTGCTTCAAAATTCGGAGGTGCTCGGCAAAAATGGTGGAGTGATATTCGGTGTTGGCGCTTCTTTTTTAATTGACCGCAGAGAGAATATCTTTTTTCCTGAGAAAGGCTATTATTTTCAATTCAATTCAATTTACTACGATCCGGCTTTTGGAGGTGATTTTGAATTTTACGATCTGGAAATTGACGCCAGAAAATATTTTAGATTAAAGGAAGATATGGTCATTGCCACACAGGCCTATACGAGAAATGTATTTCAGGAAGCACCTTTTTTAAGATTGGCGCAGCTGGGTGGAAAGAGAATCATGCGCGGTTATTATGAAGGGGCCTACCAATCCAATCGCTATATCGCGATTCAATCCGAGTTTAGGTGGATTTTCTATAAGGGTTTTGGCATGGCTGCCTTTGCCGGTATAGGAGCTGTATCTGAAAGCATAAGAGATATCAATGAAGATCCGCGTTTTTCATACGGCGGAGGCCTTCGCTATAGATTTAATAAAAAAGAGAAAATATCAGTGCGATTTGACTACGGTTTTGGTAAAAACACCAACAATTTTTATTTCACAATAGGGGAGGCTTTTTAATTTAAAAACATTGAATAACTCTTGATATTCAACATAGAAGTATTTAATTCTAATTCTGAATTAATCATAAATTTGTGACTTAATCCAAATATTTTATGTCAGGACATAGTAAATGGGCAACGATAAAACGAGCCAAAGGTGCTAAGGACGCCAAAAGAGGGAAAATATTTACAAAACTTATAAAAGAAATACACGTGGCCACCAGAACAGGTGGTGATGATCCGGATGCCAATCCAAGATTGCGTTTGGCCGTTCAAAATGCCAAGGCCGCAAACATGCCCAAAGACAATATTGAAAGGGCAATTAAAAAAGCCTCAGGAGTGGATTCTGAGGATTATATTGAAACTACCTATGAAGGATATGCGCCAAACGGGGTAGCCGTAATGGTGGAATGCACAACGGATAACAATAACAGAACTGTACAAAATGTGCGATCCATATTTAATAAGTATGGCGGAAATCTCGGAACCAATGGTTCGGTAGATTATCTATTTGAAAGAAAAGGTGTATTCACTTTAAATCTTCCTGAAAATTTTGATGAAGATGAATTGACCCTGGAATTAATCGACGCCGGTGCTGAAGATGTTGATTTTAATGAAAACATGGCCATAGTCACTTGTGCCATGGAAGATTTTGGACAAATGCAGAAAAGTCTGGACGGATTAAATGTTGAAATTGAAAATGGAGAGCTTCAACGTATTCCAAGCACAACTGTGGAATTGAGCGATGAGGAAGTGAGTTCGGTCATCAAATTAATCGATGCCATGGAAGATGACGACGATGTCCAAAAGGTTTATCATAACCTTGAGATTTCAGAAGGCCAGGAGGGTCTGGTGTAAAAAAAAGCGGATAGTATAAACTACCCGCTTCTATTGAAATTCAATAAGATTTAAGGACTCATTCCTTACTCCGTATTGTTGACTGGTTACTGTTTATCCTACTTTCTCAATCAAGTCAGCAGTTCTTGCGGAATATCCCGCTTCGTTATCGTACCAGCCGACCACTTTGACCATTTTACCTTGTACTGCAGTTAATTGAGAATCAAAAATACAGGAATGAGGATTGCCGATAATATCTACCGAGACTATTGGATCTTCAGTGTATTCGATGATTCCTTTCATGGCTCCATTGGCTGCAGACTTTAATACGGCATTAACTTCTTCTGCAGTTGTTTCCTTGCTCACCATACAGGTAAGGTCGGTTAATGAACCATCAGGCGTTGGAACACGCAAAGCAATCCCGTCGAGTTTTCCTTTGAGATGAGGCAGAACTAAACCTACGGCTTTTGCGGCACCGGTTGAGGTTGGGATAATTGAAAGTGCAGCAGCTCTTGCACGTCTTAAATCTTTGTGCGGAGCATCCTGAATTCTCTGATCCGCTGTATAGGCGTGGATGGTACTGATAAATCCCTGCTCCATTCCAAAAGCATCATCGATAGCCTTGGCCATTGGTGCAAGACAGTTGGTTGTACATGAAGCATTCGACATAATGGTTTCAGAACCTGTCAAAGTAGAATCATTTACACCTAAAACAACCGTTGGTATGTTCCCTTTTGCCGGGGCAGAAATAACTACTTTTTTGGCGCCAGCCTTAATATGGCTTCCGGCTCCTGCTTCATCCACAAAGCGACCGGTAGATTCAAGAACCACATCAATATTATATTCTTTCCATGGCAATTGAGCAGGATCCTTTTCAGAAAGAATCTTAATTTGTTTTCCATTGACTTCAATGCCTTCGGCCCATGTTTTAACTGTCCCGTTAAATCTGCCGTGCACTGAATCGTATTTTAAAAGATGCGCCAAAGTTGCGTGATCGGTAAGGTCATTGATAGCGACAATTTCCGTTTTTCCACTTTCAAGTAAATTCTTAAATGTCAGTCTTCCTATTCGGCCAAATCCGTTGATGGCCACTCTAATTTTGCTCATGGTATTTGGTGTTTATTTCTAAGCCGCAAATGTACAATGTTCGATATCATAATACAATTGCAGAAAAAAATTGACAAGGATTACAATTCAAAAAATAAAATTGACGATTTTTTTTGTCTAAACGAAGTCTAAATTTATATTTGCAGTCCCAAAAACAAACGCTCCGTTCGTCTAGGGGTTAGGACGCCAGGTTTTCATCCTGGTAACAGGGGTTCGATTCCCCTACGGAGTACTTGTCCCGAACCGTTTTTGCGTTAAGCAAGAACGGTTTTTTTACTTAATCATACCTTAATATTTTTTTTCTGATCCCCTTTGATTTTAGCAAAATCTGGTTCCTGGACGGTCAGGTGCGAGATTCGAGATATGAGATTCGAGTTTCGCAATTTTTTATGAATTTTGAAAGAGAAATAATACTATACCTTCTTAACCCATTACTCGAATCTAGACAGCAGCTGACACTCATAACTGTTTTAATTCCATTTTCATTTTCACACAATTTTCTCAATCATCATTCCTGATCCATTCCTGAAAAAAATCCCGTGATTACTGATAATTTTATTTTTTGAAATTCAATGCGATACAATTAATCCTTGTTTTTTTAGCAGATCCATTTTTTTAATTTAAATAAGTATTTATCATATTACAGTGAAAATTTTCTAATCTATTTTAACCAGGTATTGAAGCTTTTACTTTTTCTGTTTAATTCACTATTTATTAACCTCATGACTCAGGCAGAACCACCGGCAGAGGTTATTTTCTACAATACAAGCATCGAGATTTCAAATTCAGGAAAAACGGTTTTAAACGAAATTCAAATTCAAATCAACAATGAATCCGGCCTTGATTATTCACAATTGGCTTTTAGCTATAAATCTGATGATAAACTTAAAATCAAATCAGCTCAAATTCTGGACATGCAGGGAAATGTTATGAAAGAATTAAAAAAATCAGATTATAAAAAAAGCTCTGATTATAATTCCGGCTCATTTTATGAAGACTCGGAAATGATAAAATTCGATCTTCACTATAACAGTTTCCCCTATCAGATCAAATACGTATACGAGAGGCAAACGAAGGAATATTACACTGTTTCAAATTGGTATCCCTACATTGACGATGAAATTGTACATCAAAATTATCAGTTAAAGTTAAGTCTGCCATTCGACTATAAAGTTAATATTAAAGTCCAGGGCAATTTTGATACATTAATAGAGAATGGCTCCGGTCAGATTTTTTACACCTGGAAATCAATCGAACCCCTTTCATACAAAGACGAAAAATATGCACCGGATTTTTATGATTATGCAGCGCATATAAGCATAATTCCGGAAGAGTTTGTTTATGATGTCAGCGGCTCTCAACGAACCTGGAAGGAATTTGGAGATTGGATATATGATTTGAATAAAAACCTTGATGAGCTTACATTTTCTGACAGTTATCAGGTCAAACTTTTAACAGATACTATCGACAATACCATTGATAAAATTCGGGTGCTGTATCATTACCTTCAGGACAATACCCGCTATATTAATATTCCGCTTGGAACAGGGGGCATGAAGCCATATCCGGCCAAATATGTTTGTGAAAATAAATACGGTGATTGCAAAGCACTTAGTATATATATGCAAGCGCTTTTAAAAGAAGCAGGTATCAAATCATATACTGTTGATATTATTGCCGGTGACCCTCATGAAGAATTGGATACCAGTATGCCCGGGCAATTTTTTAATCATGTTATTCTTTGTGTACCGGTAAATGGAGATACAATTTGGCTGGAAAACACAAGCCAAATCAACCCTTTTAATTATTTAGGTCCATTTACTCAAGGACGTTGGGCCTTATTAATTGACTCCGGAAATAGTCATTTGGTTAGGACCCCTTCTATGGATACCTCCGATGTACTTTGCAGTTCCACTTTACAATTTAAACTTCGAAATAATAAAGAAGCCAAAGTAGACCTGACTTATAATGTCAGAGGGGCAGTTTTTGGTTATTATAATTATGCCCATTCAAATATTTCAGAAGAGGATAATAAAAAACGAATATTGAGAGTCTTAAAATTTGATAAAGCGGAGATTGAAAAATTTTCAATTAACAAATACAATAGAGATGCCAGGTCAATAAAAATAGAAGCAGAGATAAATCAGAAGGATGCCTTTAAGAATTTTGCCAATAAAACGGTCATTTACCCTGAAAGTATTGGGTTCCCAAAAATGGAAAGTCCTGAAGAACGAGAACATCATCTGGAAATAGAATATCCAATTTTCAAAATTGACACATTCATTTATGATATTTCAAGTTTGAATTACACGGATATTAAGTTACCGGAAGACAAGTTTATCAAATCCGAATTCGGCAGGTATAAGTGTAATACCAAGCAATCGGGGAGTGAAATAGTACATATCAAATTACTTCAGATAAACAGAGGGAAATACCCAAAAATAAAATACTCTGATTTTTATTCATGGATTGAAAGTTCCAAAGATTTCGACAAGGATTTTAAAATTATATTAACCAATAATTAATACCATGCGACTCCTGTTTCTATCATTTCTTTTTTTATTTATAACTGCTAACATTAGTGCCCAACATTCACGTGTTTGGGGTCAAATCAACAAAGAAGATTGGGATCTTGAAGTATTTGAAGATGACTCTGATGCAGAAGCGATTGTCCTTTATGATGTTGCCCATTCAAAGTTTATCGACATAACAGAAGAGAAAGGAAGTTTCACGGTATATGGTTACAATATTGAATTTACCAGAAAGAAGAGAATAAAAATTCTGAAGCAATCCGGTATTGAAAGAGCTAACTTAAGTATTGGAGTATATGAGGCTAAGGGGGAAGGCGAGAAATTTCGATATCTAACAGCCCATGTTTACAATAGGGATGAAAAAGGTTCAATTCAAAAAACAGAACTCAATCAGGAATCAATTTACAAAGAGAAAATCAATGATAATTTCAGTCGCTATAAAGCGGCATGTCCGGATGTAAAAGTTGGAAGTATCGTTGAATATACTTACACACTTGAATCTCCTTATAAGTTTAATTTGTACGACTGGGAGTTTCAAACAGATATTCCGACATTATACAGTCAGTATCGAATTGACATGATTCCTTTTTATGAATACAATTTTATCGCCCAGGGTTTGGATAAATTTGACTATCACACCAGTTATCAGGCCGATACAAAAAGAAGCAGCAAGTATTACGGTGTAGATTTTTATGATGTGATAAATGTATATGGAATGTCAAATATCCCCGCTTTTAAAGAGGAATCATTTATTACAACTAAAGACGATTATCTCATGAAAATGGATTTTCAACTTTCAAAGTATCAGGCTTCTAAAACTACGAAAAAGGAAGTAATGAGTACCTGGCCAAAGTTGTGCAATGATTTAATTCAAAGTGAAAGATATGGCTCATACCTTAAGGATGCGCGATCAATAGCAAAAAAAATACTTGCAAAAGATATTGGTGAGCTCAGCTCTGATAAAAAAGAAAAAGCCCGTCAGATAATTGAATATGTAAAAATGAACTATACCTGGAATGGAAATTATTCCTATTCTTCAACCCAGAAGGCTAAGAACTTTTATAAAATTAGAAAGGGTTCTTCTGCCGATATCAATCTATTTACCGTCTCCTTATTGCGCGAGGCAGGCCTAAAATCTCGTCCGGTAATTTTAAGTACCAGAGGACATGGGAAAATAAAATTCAATTATCCATACATGAGTTTTTTTAATCATGTTATCGTATTTGTCATGGAAGAGGAGTTTAAGTATCTGGCTGATGCCAGTGAAAAACTCATAAGTTACAATCGAATTCCTGTCAATTGTATGAATTCAAGAGGATTGGTGGTTTCTGCAAATTCCGATGACTGGGTTGATCTGGAAATAAATGCGAACAGTCAGAATAAGATTGTTTTAAATTTAACTATCAACCCTGATAGTCTTAAATGTTCTGGAAATGTCACAATACAGGCTTTGGAGTATGCTGCTTTTTACAAAAGAGATAATTACAAAGATGATACGGATGAATTGAAAGATTTTTTAAAGAAGAATGGCTTTGAATCGGATAAAATAAAGAGTATAAATTTCGACAAATTGGAAATGCCATATGTCGTCGCAGCACAAGGTAATTCTGAAATTGAAAGTATTGAAGATGATTTGATTATAAAGCCCTTTTTGGATTTTCCTTATTTGGAAAACCCATTAAAACTAAAGACCAGAGATTATCCGATTGATTTTGCCTTGACAAGGGAAGATCAATTGGAATCTACAATTATAATTCCGGATAATTATAAACCCTATGAATTACCCCAAGCAGTAAGTATTGATAATAATTTGGTCAAGATTAATTTGGATTATAAGCAAGAAGGGTCACAGTTGATTGTTAATGGATTATATGCTTTCAAAAAAAGTATATATGAACCAAATGAATATTCCACGATTAAAGAATATTTTCAAACTATTGTAGATGAATTCAATAAGGAAATCGTTTTGGTTAAAAAATAGATTTCTAAATTAGCAGAAACCTGTCCCTATGTCTGAAAAATTTATTCTCAACAATGATCAGATCAATCAGAAAATCAAGCGAATGGCTTATGAAATCTATGAGGATAATTACAATGCCATACAAATCACAATTGTGGGAATAGAAGGGCAGGGCCTGGCTTTTGCCAAAGCGCTTCACAAGGAATTGGAAAAAATATTTCCTATAAATTATACTTTGATTCCGGCTGCAATTGATAAAAAGAATCCTTCGGCGTATAAACCCGGGTTGGAGAAATACAAAAAAAACATAGAAAAGAATGCTTTAGTCATAGTGGATGATGTCTTAAACTCCGGCAGAACCATCATGCATACCATACAGCCATTTTTAAGTTATAAACCCTCCAGTGTTCAGGTTGCAGTTTTGATCAACAGAGATCATAAAAGCTTTCCGGTGCAGGTAGACTTTACAGGTCTCAGCCTGGCCACAACCATTCAGGATCATGTGTCTGTCAACCTCAATAAAAAAGGCGCCTATAGCGCCTCATTAAAATAATTATTGGAAAAAGTCCTTCATCTTATGGAAGAAGCCTTTTTCATCCCTGCCGGGGGCAGGTTGGAAATTGGGAGAATGCTTTAAAGTATTCAACATCTCTTTTTCTTCCGGACTGAGGTCCTTTGGTGTCCATACATTCACATGGATCAATTGATCGCCCTGGCCATATCCGTTTATATCCGGAATCCCCTTTCCTCTCAATCGCAGTATTTTACCCGATTGGGTTCCCGCCTGTACATTCACTTTTACTTTTCCGTCAATTGTAGGTACTTCAACGGAGGTTCCCAATGCGGCATCAGGGAAATTCAAGTATAAATCGTAAATGACATTTGTACCATCTCGTTTTAAGTTTTTATCTTCTTCTTCTTCAATTAAGATCAAAAGATCACCGGGAATACCTCCACCGGGAGGTTCATTGCCTTTACCGCTCATGGAAAGTTGCATACCATCCACTACACCGGCCGGTATTTTAATTGAAACCACCTCTTCGGCACTTTTTAAACCCGAAGCGTCTACTCCATTGGGTCGTTTGTCAATTATCTTTCCCGAACCCTGACAGCTAGGACAGGTGCTCGCTGAAACCATTTGCCCCAACATGGTATTTACCACTTTTTTTACCTGGCCGCTTCCATTACAACTCGGACAGTTTTTAAAAGAAACGCCATCGGCTACAAGCATTCGCTTGACTTTCAGTTTCTTTTCAACCCCATGAGCAATCTCCTTGAGATTTAGTTTTAATTTAATTCTGAGATTACTTCCTTTTCTGCGTCTTCCGCCACCGGATCTTCCACCTCCAAAAAAGCTGTCAAATGGGCTTCCACCACCTCCGAAAATATCTCCGAATTGAGAAAAGATGTCCTCCATGCTCATGCCTCCGCCGCTGAATCCACCGCCTCCGGCGCCCATTCCGGCATGTCCGAATTGATCGTAACGAGATCTCTTTTCGTCGTTGCTCAATATTTCATAAGCCTCGGCAGCTTCTTTAAATTTTGCCTCTGCTTCTTCATTTCCGGGGTTTTTATCAGGGTGATATTTAATGGCTATTTTTCTATAAGCCTTTTTAATTTCATCCTTTGTGGCTTTCCGGTCTACACCTAATATCTCGTAAAAATCTCTTTTTGCCATTGCTTGTTCTTTATTGGCCAATTACCACTTTGGCGTATCGTATCACTTTATCATTGAGCGTATATCCTTCCTCTATCACATCGACGATCTTGCCTTTTTTCTTTTTTTCTTCGACAGGTATCTGAGTAATGGCCTCGTGCTTTTCTGTATCCAAAACCTCTCCTTTGGATTTCATTTTTTTGACACCCTTGCTCTCAAGCGTTTTTAAAAATTTATTATATATAAGATCGACTCCTTCTTTTATGGCTTTAAGATCTTTGGCTTCCTTAAAAGATTGTTCCGCCCGTTCAAAATCATCGACTATCGGAAGAATATCAACGAGTAACCTTTCATTTGCATTGCTGATCACTTCGTATTTTTCTTTATTGGTGCGTCTTCGGAAATTTTCAAATTCCGAGTAAAGCCTCAAATATTTGTCTTTATACTCATCGAGTTCTTTCTGAAGCTTTTCTTCCTTTGGGATGTCTTCTTTTTCGATTTCCTCCTCGTGAACGGCAAAATCCTCCTCATTGGTATTGTCTTCAAATAGCTCGTGTTTTTCCTTTTGAATGACCTCTTCGTGTTCTAACTCTTTCTTTTTTTTATTCTTCGCCATATTTGTTAAAAAATCTAATGATCTTGAGGGTGCAATATTTTTGCCAATCCCTAATCTGTGCCACTTTGACAGTCAATTGATAATATTCCACAATTCATCTTTTAATTTTTGAATATTGAATTGTGTTACGGATGATATAAAAATAACCGGAATATCCGCTTTTATTTCGGCCTCTAATTCTTCCATTAATTCCTGATCCAATAAATCGGATTTTGTAATAGCCAAAAGTCTCTTTTTGTCCAGAAGATCCGGATTGTATTGTTTGAGCTCATCTAATAGAACCTTATAATCTTCATTGACATCCATGCTATCTGCAGGAATCATAAACAGAAGAACAGAATTTCTTTCGATATGTCTTAAAAACCGTGTTCCCAGACCTTTTCCTTCTGCGGCACCTTCAATAATCCCAGGTATATCCGCCACTACAAAAGACTTATAATCACGGTATTCAACGACCCCTACATTTGGTGTAATGGTCGTAAAGGCATAATTGGCAATTTTTGGCTTGGCGGCAGAAATTACCGATAAGAGTGTTGATTTTCCGGCATTGGGAAATCCGACCAATCCTACATCGGCCAATAGTTTTAGTTCAAGAACAAACCATTCTTCCTGTCCGGATTGCCCCGGTTGTGAATAAAGCGGCGCCTGATTGGTAGAACTTTTGAAATTGGTATTTCCAAGACCGCCCATTCCGCCTTCTACAAGTATTTGCTCTTGGCCCTCTTCAGTTATTTCAAATAATACTTTTTCTGATTCGGCATGTTTTGCAACCGTTCCAAGCGGTACTTCGAGAATAATATCTTCACCTTGCTTTCCTGTTCTGTTTCCTCCTTCGCCATGGCCGCCATTACCTGCAATGACATGTTTGCGGTATTTCAAATGGAGTAGAGTCCACATTTGGGTATTCCCTCTCAGAATAATATGTCCACCACGGCCGCCATCGCCTCCATCAGGCCCTCCTTTAGGGACAAACTTTTCTTTTCTGAAGTGAGTTGAACCGGCTCCCCCCTGACCTGAACGGCCACAGATTTTTACATAATCTATAAAGTTGGGAGAAGACAATGCTTATTCCTTGTCTAACAGCGAAACAATATTGCCAAAAATCTCATCAATATCCCCAACACCATTTACAGAGTGCAGTCTGCCTTTTTTATCGTAATAGGGGAGAACATGTATGGTTTTATTGAAGTATTCGTTGATCCTTCTTTGAAGTTTATCTTCACCGTCATCGCTGCGATTTTCAAGGGTTCTCCTTTTGGCTATTCTTTTGCGAACCTCTTCTTCACTGACGTCGAGTGCTATGACTTTATTTATTTTTGACCCCTGTTCATCCATAAAGGCATCCAGGGCTTCTGCCTGAGGAACCGTTCTTGGAAAACCATCGAATAAAAAGCCGGCGGCTTCCGGATGTTTATCGACTTCTTCTTTAAGCATGGCTATGGTGATTTCATCAGGTACCAATTGCCCGCTATTCATTATTTCTTTAACCTTTTTACCTAATTCAGTATCGTTTTTGGTGTGCCAGCGAAACAGGTCTCCGGTCGAAATATGAACCATGCCATACTTTTCGATGAGTTTCTCACTTTGTGTTCCTTTTCCTGCTCCCGGTGGGCCAAAAATTATGATGTTCATCATCAGAAATTTGATTTAAAGTCGGCAAAATTACAAACAATAATGTGATTTGAGGATTTTATTTAATGGAATTGACATTTAGTGTTCGATAGCCATTATTTAATAATGATAAACCTCAATAAATACATACAAAAATCAATGTCATATGCTGAATACCACAACTTTTTTGAAAGTCTGGTATATGAAGAAAAAACCAATTGGCATGAACAAAGCGAAGAAATGATCAATTTCACAAAATTGAATTTTCAACGTTCAAAACGCATCCATAAGCAATTCAGGATAAAGAGTAGACTTTTGGAAGAAGTCAAAAAATTGGATAGAAGGATTACATGGCTGGTGATCACCGAACCATGGTGTGGAGATGCAGCCCAAAACCTACCGGCTTTTCATGAAGTAAGTCAATACAATGATTTTTTAAATTTGAGATTGGTTTTAAGAGATGAAAATCCTGAATTGATCGATATTTTTCTGACGAATGGTACCAGAAGTATTCCTAAAATTATCCAATTGGATGAAAATTTGAATATAATAGTTACCTGGGGACCGAGGCCTGAACCTCTTCAAAAAATGGTATTGGAATTTAAATTAAAACCATGGACCGAAAAGCAAAAATTCTATGAAGATGTGCAGAGTTGGTATAATAAGGATAAAAGTATGACCTTGCAGAACGAAATATTAGCCTTATTGCAAAATATTTAAATGTCTAAAAAAGCAATTATAGCAGGATCAACAGGATTAGTAGGTTCTCATCTACTTGATATTTTACTAGAAAAAGGTGATTACGAGAGAATTGTGACTTTTGTACGAAGACCCAGCGGCATGAGTCATCCGGTTTTAAGAGAACGTCTGGTTGCATTTAAGGATTTGGACTCCATGGAGTTTAATAATGAAGTGGACGATATTTATTGTTGTTTGGGTACAACCATGAAAAAAGCAGGCTCGAAAAAAAAATTTATACAAGTCGATTTTGATTACCCCTTGAAATTAGCTGAAATAGGATTGCAACATGGTGCAAAACGAATGTTCATCGTATCCTCGATGGGAGCCAATAGAAGGAGTATGTTTTTCTACAGCAGAGTTAAAGGTAAAATGGAAGAGGCTATATCCAAATTGCCATTTAAGACGATTGGAATATTTCGACCGGCATTGATACTCGGCGAAAGAAAAGAAACCAGATTAGGTGAAGAAATAGCAAAAAAAGTCACTTCAATCATAGACCCGATATTGCCCAAATCAATGTCAAAATACAAAGGTGTTCAGGCCAGGGACATTGCTAAAGCCATGATTGAATTCTCCAAACTGAATAAGGAGGGCGTACACATCATTGAAAGTGATAAAATAAGAAAAGGGATTTCTACTTGAGAAATTGCCGAAACATGTTGATCATGTCACTCGGATCGTCTTCCGTCACCTTATAGTTATCCGGAATATCAAAAGCACTCGATGAAATGCTTGTTTCATCTATCTCGCTGGCAATGAGGGTAATTTCACGGCCAGTTTGAGAGGTGGTGATTACCTTGAGAGGAAATCCTTCAAAGGCTCCAAAAAACATATCCGGGGTACTTTCTACCAAACTTTTAGGGAAGTCAATGTTAATTTCCTTTGTGACCCAAACTTCATTGGTAGTGGTTTTACCTTCTTCTGTACTTTTCACGATAAATTTTTCCACCGAATAGCCCAATATCTTATCCTTCTCATTGGTTGTTTTAATCTCGGAAGTGACTTCAGAAGCTTTTTTTGCCAATTTTGAATCTTTGCCTCTAGCCATTTTATAGGCAAGCTGACTTGATTTCATCAGCAAGTAACCTTCGTCTTTCTGACCGTCGAATATCATTCCTCCAAAGAGTGTAGATGAAAGGCCACCTTCAGTGGTAAATATTATCCTGTTTTTTTTGATTTTAAAATGGTATTTCTCCGGAGCAAGAGATTTCATTTTACCTGTTTCATCATTATTGATGATTACATCAAAATTAATTACCCCTTCAAAACGATCATCCTTTTGACAACTGCTATTGACCAGGATCAAAAGGAAAAACACGGGCCATACATAAACATGACCTGTAATTCTTTGAATGTGTTTATGAATTAATCTCTTGAGCAAAATTTGATTTGGATAATAAAAACGCTCCTAATTATTCTTAATTACCACCATTAGGCAACATAGCATTAAACATACTAAAGTCAAAATCCTGGATTCTGTAACCTGTTGGAATTTCAAATGCCGAAACATCGACAGGTTCTTTCCTGACATCGGCAACTTCAACCAGCATATTCGTATTATTTTGACTAGTGATGGCCTTCATCGGAAATCCTTCTACACCTTCAAGAAATATATTTCCAGTGAGATTTGCCAGGTTAGTAGGTTTAGAAATAGTGAATTGATCGGTTGTCCAAATGGTGATTACTGTACTTTTGCCTTGTTCTTTTGCAATATATTTGGTGCATTCATAACCCGCGATGGTTTCCTTCTCACCGGTATTGGTGATTTCAAATTTTGTAGCGTGCTCCTTGGAATTTTCATCAAAATCTGCAGATTTCAATTTAAATGCTGTCTGGAATGCATCTGAAATAACATATGCTGTCTTGTGATCGCCATCAAAAATAAAACCGCTCATCAATGACGTAATCTGACCGCCGCTAGTTTTACCTCGCATATTGTGACCCTTTATTTTCAATTGAATTGATTCGGGAAATGCTTTGGAGTACCTGTCAAATTCCTCTCCGGAAATTTTCACTTTGAACTGTATGGTACCTTCAAAATCCTGACTCATTACGCTTAGACTTAGGAAGGCGCCAAGAAGGATAAATACTAATTTTTTCATACTATATAATATTTGATTCTATTACTCCAGGCAATATTCATTCCAGGATTATAAACCCCGAAATTATGCCAAACAAGGCAATTAAAAAAAGAAATGATTAATATTTAAATAAATCGTACTACTTATTGCCAATTATATTTGATTCATTACACTTTGGAACACATACAAGTATATGCATTATTGTTTTGTTTCGATAAAATCTTCGTATGAAAATTGTTTTTTTCAGCAATAGATTTAAAAGTATGGAAGTCAATAAAAAGCCAGTCAAAAGAGTCGCCTTTAATGTTTTTATAGCTCATGGTGTATTTTACTTCTCCGTAATAATTCTCATGATTCAATTCAAAATTGCCAATTTCATCTTCAAACATGTATATGATATCAGACGAGTCAAAAATCAGAATACCATCATCATTTAGCAATTCAGTCACTTTTTGAAAGAATAATCCTAACTTATCAATCGTTCCGGTAATCCCGATCCCATTCATCAACATTAAAATGGTATCGTATTTTTCAGAAGTCAAATCGAAAAAATTGATCTTTCTCGCTTTTTCAAGGCTCCTTTTTTTCATCACTTCTACCGCGCCCTCTGAAATATCAATCGGATAAACATCTAAGCCTTTGGTTTTTAAATATTGGGAATGAGCACCGGCTCCTGCTCCCACATCCAATACTTTTCCTTTGCAATGCTTTAAGGCCATTCTTTCGACTTCCGGCATTTCCAAATAAGTTCTAAAGAACTGTTTGACCCATAAGTTATCTTCTTCTCCGAGACTGGAGGCGACTTTTATAAATTCTCTTTTATTTCCGGAGATATAATCTATAAGTGCAGCACCCAAAGGATCTTTTTTCAATATTTTGGACTTTTGATTCAGTAGACAAAAATGGATATTTTAACTCAAATGGCATTGGGAGGCGCGGTCTCATCGCAAATCTTAAAATCGGAAAATCCAAGAAGGGCGATTTTTTTGGGTGCGATTATAGCTGCAATTCCGGATTTGGATATGTTTCTGATGTTTAATGTCAGTGATTATGAAGAATTGATCTTGCATCGTTCATTTTCGCATGCCGTTCTTCCGTTTCTGCTATTGTCATTTCTAATAATATTCTTTAACCGCTATTTACCGATTGTAAAAAACACCAGCAATTTTCGACTCTTCATCTGTATTTTTCTCGTATTGCTCAGTCATGCTTTTCTCGATTGTTTGACCACCTGGGGCACCCAACTTTTCTGGCCACTCGATACGAGAATTGCCACACAAAGTATATATGTAATTGATCTTATATACTCTTTTAGCCTCGGTTCGGGATTGGCACTACTATTCGTATTTCAAAATAAAAACTGGGCCTTTAAAACCAATCGTTGGACATTGTTATTGTCTTGTACTTATTTAGCTATGCTTTTAGCTTACCAGGAATATTTTAAAGTTTTAATTAGAGAAGAAGCAAGATTTGATGAGGCTCTTAGGGTAGCCACGCAACCGGTACTTTTTGAACCTTTTAAATATAGAGCTGTAATTGAACATCCCGATACATTCTATGTATCGCATAGCGCAATAAGCGTATTTCAAACAGATGAGCTTGATTATTACACAATTCCAAAAAACAAATATTACTTTATTGAAATCTCGGAATTAATCGATTTGTATCCCTTATTTAATTTGAGCAGAGGTTATTTGAGTATTACAAAAAAAGATTCGAATTATTATGAAATCAATGATTTGAGATACGGACCACAAAATTGCCGATCGGAGAATTACAATTCGATTTTCAGCTATTATATTCGTGTAGAAAACGATTCAGTTATTTTTAGCCAAAATATGAGAACCTCAAAAAGACTGGAAAAAATGATGCGAAAAGTATTTCTGTAATTTCAGGGGATATAAAAGTCAAATACAATATCATTCATGCATTTAAAATGCCCTTTGGGGCACTTATTATAACCTATTTTTGAACAAGGTCTGCACGAAATTTTATTGTTTTCAAGCACAGTGAATTTCGTTTGATAAGGGTACATACCAAAAGATGGTATTGTATTCCCCCAGATGGAGAAAACATTCTTCTTAAAAGCCGCAGCAATATGCATCATTCCGGTGTCATGTGTAAAAACATGACTTGCTTTCCTAATTAAATCCGCACTTTGATTAATGGAAAACCTACCACAAGCGTTAAATACTTCAGTTTTTTTACCCAATTCCTTCAATCCTTCTTCATAGGAGGCATTTTCTTCTTTTCGTTCAAAAAACTCTTCTATAATTTTAGCATTGGATGCATCTTCCGGACCACCAATTAGAACTATGGGTTTGTTGATCTTGTCACAAAGTTCGATCATCCTTTCAACAGGCAATTTTTTTGTATTGAACTTGGCGCCAATTACAAAGGCAACGTATTTTTTTCGGTGGCTTTCAGGTAGCCATTCTTTTTCGATTTCATCTTTTTCATCGATAAAATATTCCAAACCCAAATTGTCGTTTTCAACACCCAACGCTTTTACCGTATCCATATATCGATCGACAATATGAACATTTGGAAGCTTATTGACTTTAAAGTTAACCAGAAGCCATTTTTTGAAATTGACCTTATTAAAAGTGTAAGTGGATTTAATCCCTAAAGCCAATTTTAATCGTTTGGTTCGGATATTATTGTGGAGGTCGATGAGTATATCAAAATTTTCTTTTTTTAGTTTTTTAACCAGGGTAGAGAATTTATCGTCTAAAAGGTGAATACCGTTTAAATAAGGGTTGGCAGAAAGAATATCTGAATATTGGGCCTTGGTGCAATAATGAATCTCGGCATTTAACTGATTTTTCAAAGTTCTTATGACCGGAGTTGTCAAAACGATATCTCCAATGGAAGAAAATCTCACAATTAGAATTTTCATCAATCAGGCCTTTGATTTCTTTTTTGAAAAATAGGACTCCACATCTTTTGTACTTAAGGTATTAAATGTTCTGTCTTTGGTCAGGCCACCTTTTCTTCCAACACAAACACCATAATGCATGTCTTTGTAACCTTTTATTTCATGTGCGTCCGGATTGATGCTCAACCATAATCCTTTTTCTATGGCATATGAAACCCACTCCCATGATAAATCCAAACGCCAGGGATTTGCATTAATTTCAATAATCACATCGTTTTCTGCACAGGCATCAATAATCATTTTATGATTGATGGGATATCCTTTTCGTTTTAATAACAACCTTCCCGTTGGATGGCCTAAAAAGGTAGTATATGGATTTTCTATTGCTTTGATTAGTCTTGCTGTAGCTTTTCTTTCATCCATACTTAATCCGGAATGAATACTTGCAACAATAAAATCAAAGGACTTAAGAACATCATCCGAATAATCCAGGGAGCCGTCATTTAAAATATCCGATTCAATGCCTTTAAATATTTTAAATGCTGACATTTTTTTATTTAGCTCATCAATTTCTTTATGCTGCAGAATAATACGACTTTCATCGAGCCCGTTGGCATAAAAGGCTGATTTTGAATGATCGCTGATTCCGAGGTATTCAAGGCCCATTTCTTTTGCAGCCCTGGCCATTTCCTCTAAGGTATTACGTCCATCAGAATAGGTGCTGTGATTGTGAATTGTTCCTTTGAGGTCCTGATCTTGTAAAAGTTCATTCAATTTACCTTCCTTCATCAATTCCCACTCATTCATTCCTTCCCTGAGTTCTGGAGGAATCCATTCTGCACCAAATGCAGTGTAGACTTCACTTTCTTCTTGAAAGGATGTCTTATTCAAAAACTCTCCAAAACTTTGCCCTTCGGCATTGCTTTTATTGAAATGATCAGCATCACTGTTTAAATAAATTAATCTATTACCAAAATCGGCTTTGTCTGCAAATAAAAATTCAATAGCCAGCTCTTTTTCTTTAATAATCCCTTTAAGAGAAAAAGGTCCGGAAGTTTTGAAATTCAGATCAATTCCCGGCATGGTTTCTAATTTATCCAGCAATTTATCGTAATCGGCAATAACCAGAAACTGCAATAATTCGACCACCTCAAGTAACCGCGCTGCCTCGCCTGCCAATTCGATTCTTTCCACTTCAGGCTTAAGTTCTTCAAGAATTATTTCTGCGATATTTTCAGCTTCTGCATAATATACTTTTCCACTTTGCTCTTTGGCAAATAGCAAATAATCCAGAATTGCTTTCTGTGTTTTATCGCCAAACCCTTTCCAATCGGCCAGTTTGCCTTCCTTTGCCGCATTTAGTAGCTCATCTTTATTTTGAATATGGTATTCCTTCCAAAGTACCCTTATTTTTTTAGGGCCAACACCTTTGACATCGAGCATTTCAACGATACCCTCAGGTGTTTTTTCTAATAGTTCATTGAGCTCCTTAAATGATCCATTTTCTAAGATACTCGCGAGTTTGTCATTCAGATTTTTACCAATACCATCTATATTTTGCCACTCTTCAGGTGCTGTTTCAGCAATAGAAACCGGAATTTTCTCAATATTGAAGGCCGCATTTTGATAGGATCTCACTTTAAATGGATTTGCTTCATGCAATTCCAATAGTTTTGCAGCTTTTTGAAGTATTTTAGAGATGCTCTTATTGTCCAAGTGTTTTCGTTATTTGGTGCAATATTTGGTAAAGATAATTATGTAAACTTGTTTCAAGAATTTGAAATTCACAATATGAAAATATTACAAAGTATAATCCTCACATCGCTTGTGTTTATTTTAATAGCCCCCTCTTGCAAAAAAGAAGAAGCAGAAGAGAAAAGCTTCGATTTTGATTTGTTAAAAGAGCAGGTTTGGTATTTTGCCGGTGAGGAAACAAGTGGAGATACAATTTATTACAGACCAGAGACGTATGATTTTCCGATGTCAAGAGGTAGAGAAGGGTTTAAATTAAAAGAAGAGGGCAAAGTATTATATCATGCGATAAGCCCTACAGATTTTCCTATGAAATTTGAAAATGCCAAATGGTCATTTGATGAAGGAGTTTTAACAATTGAAATTCCGGGCAATGAATACGCTCAGCCCAGAGTATTGCAGTATCGCATATTATCACTTGATAAAGAAAAACTTAAGGCCATCGCGATTTATTAATTACCTAAACAATTACTAATTTTGCCGAAGCCTCATGGAGAAACGCTGTATTCTCGACACCAGACAACTGAACATAACGCTTAGCCGGCTGTGTCAGGAACTAATTGAAAATTATTCCAATTTTGAGGATACCGTTATTTTGGGAATGCAACCCAGAGGAACTCTTTTCGCTTCCCGTATTCAAAAAAGAATTAAAGATTTATTAGATAAGGAAATTGCCCTTGGTCAATTGGATGTGACCTTTTACAGGGATGATTTCAGAAGAAAATCTGAGCCGATCAAGGCGAGCAGCACTGAAGTTCCATTTTTAATAGAAAATAAACACGTAATTCTTGTAGACGATGTATTGTTTACCGGCCGCTCGGTGAGAGCCGCACTAGATGCGATGATTGCTTTCGGGAGACCAAAATCTGTGGAGTTAATGATTCTAATAAATCGAAAAAACTCTCAGGAATTACCAATCAAACCGGATTATATTGGAAGAACAGTAAATACTTTGAACTCACAAAGAGTAAAAGTGCAATGGGATGAAAAGGATATTAAAAATAAAGTTTGGCTTATAGATTTAGAAGAAGAATAACATGACAAATCTGAGCGTCGATCATCTTTTAGGAATACACGAACTGAATAAAGAGGATCTACATTTAATTTTTGAAACTGCAGATAACTTTTTAGAAGTTATTAATCGACCTATCAAAAAAGTCCCATCGCTCAGAGATATTACCATTGCCAATGTATTCTTTGAAAATTCCACAAGAACCAGAATATCCTTTGAGCTTGCGGAAAAAAGGCTTTCGGCTGATGTGGTCAATTTTTCGGGTTCATCGAGTTCATTGAAGAAAGGGGAAACGCTTCTTGATACCGTTAACAATATTTTGGCAATGAAAGTGGATATGATTGTGATGCGACATTCCAGTCCCGGAGCATGTCATTTTCTTTCAAAAAATATTGATGCGGCAATAATAAATGCCGGCGACGGAACACATGAACATCCGACACAGGCACTTTTAGATGCCTATTCTATAAGAAAGTCTTTGGGTCAGATAAAAGGGAAAAAAGTGGCTATAATTGGAGACATTACACATTCAAGAGTGGCATTATCGAATATTTTCGCATTAAAAAAATTAGGTGCGGAAATAATGGTTTGTGGTCCGAATACTTTAATTCCAAGATATATTGAAAAACTAGGGGTTAAAAAGGAATTGGATTTAATAAAGGCCCTGGAATGGTGTGATGTTGCCAATGTTTTGCGAATTCAGCTGGAAAGACAAAAGGCAAAATATTTTCCTTCGCTTAGAGAATATTCACTCTATTACGGAATCAACAAAAATATTCTGGATCAGCTGGATAAGGAAATTCTGATAATGCACCCCGGACCCATCAACAGAGGAGTGGAAATTGACAGCGATGTTGCTGACTCGGATCACAGCATTATCCTCGACCAGGTAGAAAATGGGGTGGCAATAAGAATGGCTGTCTTGTATCTTTTGGCGGGAAAAGTCAAAAACTCTTAAAATTAAATTGTATTTAGCTGCCGCTGAACTTTATCTTTGCAATAAATCAAATACAAATAATGAAATACCTTAACTCTATCATTGAAACCATTGGAAATACACCTTTAATTAAATTAAATAAGGTCAACAGGGGAATAAAAGGGACCATTTTAGTCAAGGTTGAATATTTCAATCCGGGTAATTCAATGAAAGACAGAATGGCCATTAAAATGGTAGAAGATGCTGAAAAGGAAGGCAAATTAAAACCGGGAGGGACCATTATCGAGGGTACTTCAGGCAATACCGGGATGGGGCTGGCCCTTGCTGCCATTGCCAAAGGTTATAAATGTGTTTTTACATTAGCTGATAAACAATCCAAAGAGAAAATCGACATCCTTAAAGCCATGGGGGCGGAAGTTATTGTTTGTCCTACCAATGTGGAGCCTACTGACCCGCGATCGTATTACTCTGTTGCAAAAAAGCTCAATGAGGAAATTGAAAACTCTTTTTATCCTAATCAATACGATAACATGTCGAATACGAAAGCCCATTATGAAACTACCGGGCCTGAAATTTGGAAGGATACTGAGGGAAAGATTACACATTATGCCGCCGGAGTAGGTACTGGAGGATCCATGTGCGGAACAGCCCAATACTTAAAAGAGCAAAATAAAGAGGTGGTTACTGTTGGTATTGATACTTATGGATCGGTATTTAAAAAATACAAAGAGACCGGCGTATTTGATGAAAAAGAAGTTTATCCCTATTTAACCGAAGGTATCGGAGAGGATATTCTTCCAAAAAATGTTGACTTTTCTGTGATTGATCATTTTGTAAAAGTAACAGATAAGGACGGTGCAATTATGGCGAGAAGGCTGGCACGTGAAGAAGGATTGTTCATTGGGTGGTCTTGTGGTTCTGCAGTGGCCGGAGCCCTCGATTACGCTAAAGAAAATTTAAAAGAGGAGGATGTCATGGTAATTATACTACCAGACCATGGTACGAGATATCTGGGAAAAGTATATAGCGATGACTGGATGAAGGAAAGAGGATTTTTAGAAAACCGACAGTTTTCTAATGCAAGAGAAATCGCTGAGCGACAAGGTAAATTAATTACAGTATCCAAAGAAGATAAGGTTTCGGATGTCATCAATCTTCTTAATAAAAAGGCCATATCTCAAATTCCCGTTCAAAACGGACACAATGAAATCGTAGGGAGTATTGTGGATTCGCGACTTTTAAAGAAAATCATCTCCGACCCGGAACTAAAAAACAAAAAAGTAGAGGATGTGATGGAAGAACCCTTCCCATTTGTGGCTATGGATACCACTGTTGATACTTTATCTTCAATGATTAGTAAACACGGAGCATTACTGGTAAGAGATGAATCTAACACGGTACACATTATAACAGAAGCTGATCTTCTTGCAGAAGCGGTTAGAAACTAAAAAAAAGCGGAAGATTTAATTCCTCCGCTCATTTACTTATTTTTTATCTTTTAGTTTATCTGTATCAGGACTGACTATTTCGTTCCCGTCCTTGTCGAGTTCCTTGACAGGAAAGCCCAATTTTTCTAAATCTGTTTTTATAACTGATTTATCTCCCACAACAATGATATTCATTTTATCGGGGTCAAGGTATTTTTTGGCAAGCATATCCAGTTCCTCTTTCTTAATATTTTGTAAGATTTCATTTTGCTTCTGTGTGAAATCATCTTCCAGATTATATGTTATGATTCTTCGAAGAAAGGATGCTTTTTGATAAGGAGATTCATAGGACAACGCTTCTCTTTGACCAATGGAATTTTTCATAAATTCCAATTCCGAATCCGTCATTCCGTTTTGGTAATAGTTTGAAATCTCACTCATAAATTCATTCACTGAAGCAGCAGTTGCATCAAGTTTTACGCCTGCATAAGCCGTAAATGTTCCATCGTATTTATCTGCACTAAAACTGGAACGGGCTCCATAAGTATAACCTTTATCTTCTCTCAAATTCATGTTGATTCTTGAATTAAAGAAACCTCCTAAAGGGTAATTACTTAAAGTGGTTTTGTAATATTCACCCGTTGCATCGTAGGTCAGGCCGGTGTACTTTCCAATTCTGACCTGAGACTGAGCCGATTTTTCTTTATCAACCAAATACACTGTGGTATTCTCCTGTATTGGAATTTTAAATTCCTTGGGAATTTCAACCGCTTTGCCATTCCATTGTTGAAAACTATTCATTAAAGGAATGATTTCTTCTTTTTCTACCTGCCCCACAACTACAATGTTTGCTGTGGAAGGGGAGAAGACTCTTGCATAATATTGTTTGACATCAGCCAGACTAATATTTTCAACAGTTTCGGTAGTACCTATTGAAGGAATCCCCAATATGTTGTTCTGACCGTATAAAATTTTATTATAAACCTTCGTTGCTATTGCCGGAGCCTGTGTATTTTGATTGGCAATATATTCGAGTTGCTGCTTTTTTAAACGATTAAAATCTTCTTCTTTAAAACCCGGTTGAAATAAAATTTCATTGGCCAATTCCATTGTTTGACCCAGGTATTTTTTCAGAGTCCTTATATTGACAGTAATTTGATTATCTGAAGCCCTTACAGAGACTGAGCTTCCCAATAATTCCAGGGCTTTTGCCATGTCTTCCGCACTTCTGTTTTGCGTTGACTCGTTCATCAAGCTGGTCATAAGATTGGTTATTCCTGCCTTGGATGGATCCTTTGCTTCCAATCTTTGTCCACCTTCCAAAGTCAGAAGAATATTTACAACGGGAATTTCATTGCTGCTTGTGCCGATGATTGGAATATCATTTTGCAATGCATGACGCCAGGTTTCTGGAATGGTAATTACCGGATTTTCACCTGATGGAGGTCTAACACCTCTGTCAAAATCATCTTTGGGTTTATTATAGACTAAATCCGAATATTCATCCGGACCTGCTTTGTAATTCGATTTGTCAATTTCAAAATTGTCATCTGCGGCTATCAGGTCCTTGGCGCCTTCAGGATATACACTCAAAATAACGGAGGCTTTGCTTTTGATATATTTATTATAGGCATTCATTACATCCTCGGTTGTTAGATTTTGATATCTCTCGAGATCTTTTTGAATGTAATTTGGACTTTCTGTGAAAGTTGCGTATTGAGCGAGCTGAGATACTTTTCCACGAACAGTGGAAAGACCAAAAATCACCGATGATTCGCGCTGGGCAGCATATTTTCTTACATCCTCATCTTTCACACCCCTTTCTTCAAATTCCTTGAGTGATTCCCTGAAAACTTTTTCAATTTCTGCTAGCTGTGTACCCGGATTGGCGAGGGCCAACATGGTAAATTCACCTGAAAGTTCGTAACAGGGTTGAAAGGCCGATGCCTGTACAGCTTTTTGAGTTTTGATTAAGTTTTTATGAAGAATCGAAGTTTGTCCTCCACCAATAATACTCGCAAAACAATCAATGGCTGCTTCATCTTCATGATAAACCGGAACGGTAGGCCAGGTCATTCGAAGCATTGGAAATCTAATCTGATCTTCATAAGAAACATATCGGTCAGATTCAATCGTAGGAATCATCTTATCCATGTTTTTAACTTCGGGCCCCATTGGAATACTTCCAAAATATTTTTCTGTAAGTGCCAGTACATTTTTAGGATTCACATCACCGCCAACGGTTAAGGTGGCATTGTTGGGTCCGTACCAACGCATGAAAAATTTCTTTAGGTCGTTAACATCAACTCTGTTCAAATCTTCAATATATCCTATGGTCAACCATGAATATGGATGCCCATATGGATATAGATTTTTGGAGCTGTACTCTCCTGCAAGGCCATATGGCCTGTTGTCGTAGTTTTGGCCTCTTTCATTTTTTACAGTAGCGCGTTGGATTTCAAATTTTTCCTGAGTTACAGCGTCTAATAAATAGCCCATTCTGTCGGCTTCGAGCCATAGTCCAATCTCCAATTGATTAGAAGGTAATGTTTCAAAATAATTGGTTCTGTCTTTATTTGTGCTACCATTGAGAGTTCCACCTGATTCATTCACAATTTTAAAGTGTTCATCATCGCCGACATTTTCAGAGCCCTGAAACATCATGTGTTCAAAAAAATGTGCAAACCCGGATTTGCCAATTTCTTCTCTGGCAGAACCTACATGGTATGTTACATCTATATGAACGACCGGATCGGAATGATCCTCGTGTATGATCAGTGTTAATCCATTATCGAGAATATATTTCTCATAAGGGATGACAAGTTTGTCTGTAGATTGGGCGACTTTTTCTACCATTTTGGTATCAGCATTTGACTTAGACCCCATGGTAAAAATGGCTAAAGTGACTAGTGTTAATATTTTCTTCATTTTTATATAGTTCGTGTTTCAATTTCTAGATTTCTTTTAAAGCTCAGTACTTAAAATACTCTAAAGGTCAATAATGTTTGTCAGGAGTTTTTATTTGTGTTTTTACGGTTCAAAAAATCATGCATAATTTGAAAACAATGTTCTTTCAAATCTTTTTCAGTATAATTTTCAGGTGACACAGGTTCGAGAAACTGAATCCTGACTGTACCGGGTTTTATTGAAAATGGCCCGGATCTGGGCATTAAATTTATGGCATTTTCAATGACCATTGGTTGAATATTAACATTTAATTGTTTCGCCAATCTGAAAGCTCCATCATAAAATGGTTGCAAAAGGGTATCTCCACGGTTCATAGTGCCCTCCGGAAAAATCAAAATAGATATATTCTTTGCAATGGTTCTTCTCAATTCATCAAAACTCTTTTTGCGACTCTCCTGACTGCTCCTGTCTACAAGAACTACATTCATTCTGTAAATCCAGCCAAAAATCGGGAATTTGGTCATTTCAATTTTTCCCAGCGGCCGGCATTGTCCATTCATGGCAATTGCAAATGCGGGAGCATCCAAAAATGACGTATGATTGCTGATGACAATACTTGCATTGTTTTTGTCTATTTTTTCTCTGCCCTTTACCCGAAAATAAATGAAATTCATCCAGCTGAATAAATAGGACCATACTTTAAGGAAAAAGTAGGCTATATCTCCGCCAATCTTTAAACCAAAAATATAAGGGATTAGCAGTAATGGCAGAATAACAATCATCCAGAATGTAAAAACGATTGCAACCCAGACCATGTATATGTATTGAAGTATGCGCATCGCGCAAAAATAGATAAGAAAATGAATTTAGTTTTTTTAGAAAATGCTCGACAGGGAATCTATTCTAGGAGCTATATAATGGATGAAAACTGACGCAAGATCATCATTTTCTTGGGGCGATGATTTGCCAAGCTGAAATCATAGCATTAACTTCGAAAATCAAAAACACAAACAATATGAAAAGATTTTTAATTCTCACCATCTTAGTTCTTGGATCGTATATCATTAAGGCTCAAGGACTTGATCTTGCTCTTAATCAGATTACCATGTCTGACTTCGTAAATTTGAATAATACTCCAGTTAATGCTGAAGCGGTAATTAGAAATATTGGAAACGTGACTGTCAATTCATTTGACGTAGGAATGAGCGTTGATGGCGGCGCGGCTGTGGTATTTCCAATTTCAGGATTGACCTTGGCTCAGGGTGAAAATTATAATTTAACAAGATTAAATGCATGGAATCCCGAAATGTTGGGTCGATATACAATTACCATGTGGGTAACAAATATAAATGGTGGTTCAACGGATGTTAACAACCTAAACGATACTCTTTCGAAATCGGTTGAAGTTTATGATGAATTTGTAAGCAGAGATGCCTTTCACGAAGTATTTACTTCTTCTACCTGCGGTCCTTGTAATCCGGGCAATGTAAATACTGATAATGTATGGAATGGTAGTTCGCGTACACCTGTAATTATAAAGTATCAGATGTCATGGCCTGGAACGGGTGATCCTTATTATACCACTGAAGGAAATGCAAGAAGAAATTATTACAATGTTAATTCGGTTCCAAACATGCAAATTGATGGTGGTTGGAATGGCAATTCCAACTCTTACACCAATGCAATTTTAGAATCCTATTCAGATATTCCGGCATTTCTTGAAGTTGAAAGTAATTTTACCGTGACCGGAAAAACCGTTGATATTAATTTAGCCATCAAACCATTAAAAGACCTGAAAGGAAATAACAAATTACATTGTGCGATTATAGAAAAAACAACTTTTAACAATGTAAAAAGCAATGGAGAGACAGTATTTCATGATGTAATGAAAAAAATGGTGCCAAATGAGAATGGAACCTATGTCGGAAATATATATACCGGTCAGCCTTTGACATATGAATTGAGCTATACTTTTCAGGGTAATTATAGATTACCTTCAAATGCCACGAATCCTATAAATCATTCTACTGAACATTCGGTTGAGGAATTTACGGATCTAGGCGTAATTATTTGGGTTCAAAACGTTGGCTCTAAGGACGTATTCCATGCTTCTTACAGTACGGATAAACAAACCAATCTCGATTTGTCATTTGCATCAATTACAACAGCTGAAAATGTACTGGTAAATGAAAATGCCAATATTGAAGGTATAATTGTAAATAATCAGAATACACAAATCAATTCATTTGATGTAGTTTACAGAATTGATGGTGGAACAGAACAAAGAGAAAATGTAAGTGGGGTTTTGCTGTCAAAAGGTGACTCAATGACTTTTACACACTCTACTCAATGGATGCCAGCCAGTACCGGCTTGCATAAAGTTGAGGTCTGGATCGATAATATTAACGGTGCTGGTCAAAATACATCTGATGACCTCAGTGTCAATGATGAAGCACATAAATATGTTATTTCATCGACGACATTGGGCAATCTTCCGGTTTACGATATTGCAAAAACAGTTAATGTATATCCGAATCCAAGTAAGGGAATTGTACACATCAACTCAATATCGCATATGGCCAAATCAGTAGAGGTTTACACAATGACGGGCGAGTTGATTACTAAGAAATCAATGGGAACTAAGGGAATTTTTGATCTTGATCTCAGCAATGAAAATTCCGGACTCTATATATTGAGATTCCAAACCGCGGATGGCGTATTTAGTAAAAGAGTTGTAATTAAATAATAAGGAGATAATAATAAAACAAAAGCCGGCATTAGCCGGCTTTTTTTATTGTATTTCAAATTTGGAATAACTTCGATGGCCTATTTTTTCCCATTGACAGTTTTCGACTTTTGCAGCGGGTGGTCCCGTTTTACACCATTCTATTAAGACTTCAATATTATTTTCAGAACCCTGTGCTTCAATTAATACAGAGCCGTCACTTTGATTTTTTACAAAGCCATTTAAAGATAGCTGTCTGGCCTTCGCCTTTGTCGAGGCCCTGTAAAACACACCCTGGACTTTGCCTTCAACTACTATTCGGACGTTCATTAGTCCTGTTCGACTTCTTTTTGTCTTCTTTTTTTAGTTTTATTATCTTCTTTTGAAGGCACTCCATTGATTACATCTCTGATCTTTTTTTCAATTTCCTCCGCCAATTCAGGATTATCGATTAAAAGATTCTTCACAGCATCTCTTCCTTGACCAAGTTTGTTTCCCGCATAAGAAAACCAGGAACCCGATTTTTGTACGATATCCAGTTCTACTCCCATATCGAGAATCTCACCTTCTTTGGAAATACCCAATCCGTACATAATATCAAATTCAACAACTTTGAAAGGCGGGGCAACCTTATTCTTCACTACTTTTACTTTAGTCCTGTTTCCCAATACATTATCAGCAGCTTCCTTAATCTGACCTATCCTTCGAATGTCAAGTCGTACAGAGGCATAAAATTTAAGGGCGTTACCACCGGTTGTGGTTTCTGGATTACCAAACATTACCCCGATTTTTTCTCTTAATTGGTTTATAAAAACGCAGGTACAGCTTGTTTTGTGAATTGTTCCTGTCAATTTCCTTAAAGCCTGCGACATCAACCTGGCTTGAAGTCCCATTTTACTATCACCCATTTCTCCCTCTATTTCACCTTTGGGGACCAAAGCCGCCACGGAGTCAATAACAATAATATCGATGGCACCTGAACGAATCAAATGTTCTGCAATTTCCAACGCTTGCTCACCATTGTCGGGTTGAGAAACAAGTAAATTTTCCAGATCAATACCCAGTTTTTCAGCATAGGATTTGTCAAAAGCATGCTCAGCATCAATAAATGCAGCAAGACCACCTTTTTTTTGAGCCTCTGCAATCGCATGCATTGACAAAGTTGTTTTACCGGAAGATTCTGGTCCGTATATCTCAATTATACGCCCTCTCGGAAATCCTCCAACGCCTAAGGCAAGGTCTAATCCCAGAGATCCAGTTGATATTGCCGGAATATCTACAACGTTCTCGTCATTGAGACGCATGACAGTTCCTTTGCCATAGGTTTTCTCAAGTTTATCTATTGTTATTTGTAGTGCTTTAAGTTTTTCTGAATTTTCGGCCATTTTCCTGCTAATTTGAAGTGAAATTACAACTATATTGGAAATTTATTTATTTCGTTTTGCAAATAAGTCATATAAGTGTGCAGTCTATCTGCGCAGCCTGATGAAAATGAAAAAAGTTTGGTTTTTGTTCTTCATTTTTCTTGTCGCTTTGATTTCCGAACTATCCGCACAATTGGATAATTCAGGACTGTTTTATGATTTTAGAAATATGGATTCTTCTCAAGTAGGAGATCTGAATTTGGAGATCTACGGATTGGCTTTCAATAAAAATAATGAGTATTATGAGAAAACGGTGACAGGTTACACCTTATTTGGCCACCTTTTTAGACCTGAAATTTCATATCATCTTCATAAGGATTTCTATGTTAAAGTTGGGATTATTACGAGAAAGGATTTTGGAAACAATGATTTCACATTAACTCAACCTACATTTTTATTAAGATATGATTATAAGAAATTCAAATTTCTCTTTGGTACCATAAGGGGACCTCTTGAACATAATTACGTTGAACCATTATATGATTTTGAGAGAATCGTTTCGGATAATCCCGAAAATGGTTTACAGGTGCTTTTCAATTCCAAATATTTTGATGCTGATGGATGGATTTCCTGGAACAGAACCATTTACGACAGATCTCCTTTTCGGGAGGAGTTTAATGGCGGGGCTTCCGGAAGTGTTAAATTTGTTAATAATGAATCATATAAACTCAGCATTCCATTACAATGGGTTGTTACACATCTCGGAGGTCAAATTGATGATGATCCTCAACCTGCAAGAACTGTGTATAATTTGGGAAGTGGGTTAGATGTCTTTGCAAAAACAGGCGAAGGTTTTATCAATTCTCTAAGGTTCCAGGGATATTTTCTTACATTCAACTCTCTTGAATCTACCGAATTAATAATTCCCCCTTTTAAAGACGGTTATGGATATTATCTCAATTTGACCATTAATTCACATATGGGTTCTGTAATGTTGAGTTATTGGAATGGAGATGAGTTCAGTGCCTGGAATGGAGGTGCATTATATCAGTCTACCAGTCAAAATTGGAGGGAACCCTTTGCTTTGCAGAACCAGAGAGAAATAATCATTTTGAGACTCCTTAATGATATCAAGCTCAAAAATAATTTGAGAATCCTTCCAAGGATGGAACCTAATTACAATATCAGAGATAATAAATGGGGATTGTCATTCGGACTTTATGTGAGATTTCAGGAATATTTTAAACTTCTGAATATTAAACCAGGCAATAATTGAAATATATTTTTCTTTTCCTTGGCTTAATTCTTTTATTTTTTTTGGTCTCAAATTGGAATAATGTTCACTATGGATTGGTCCAGTTAAAAGGACAAATTAAAATTCTAATGGCAGCGCAGGAACTTGATGAAGTTCTTGTCTCCGATGAATTTCCCGATTCATTAAAAATTAAATTGAAAATCATAAGGGAGATAAAAGAGTTTTCAAATGAACA
>CP058647.1:300000-435000 GCA_014323545.1 Hyphobacterium sp. CCMP332 | reverse complement strand
CCCTGAAACCATGCGCTTACAAGCGGTCGGAGCTCCGATTTATCGGGGTGACGGCGTGCCTTTTGCATAATGAGCCTACGAGTTACACCTATTTGGCAAGGTTAATCCTGTAGACAGGAGCAGCCGCAGCGAAAGCGAGTCTGAACAGGGCGCCATAGTCAGGTGGGGTAGACGCGAAACTTGGTGATCTACCCATGGCCAGGTTGAAGCTCCGGTAACACGGGGTGGAGGACCGAACCCGTTGACGTTGAAAAGTCTTGGGATGAGCTGTGGGTAGGGGTGAAAGGCCAATCAAACTGAGAAATAGCTCGTACTCTCCGAAATGTTTTTAGGAACAGCCTGGGAGGATGTCTGCTAGAGGTAGAGCTACCAATAGGACTAGGGGGAGTCACATCCTACCAAATCCTGATGAACTCCGAATGCTAGTAGATTACTCCTGGAGTGAGGGCTAGGGTGCTAAGGTCCTGGTCCGAGAGGGAAAGAACCCAGACCGTCAGCTAAGGTCCCAAAATATATGCTAAGTTGAACTAAGGAGGTCCAGTTGCAGAGACAGCCAGGAGGTTGGCTTGGAAGCAGCCATTCCTTCAAAGAGTGCGTAACAGCTCACTGGTCGAGCGACAGGGCATCGATAATAATCGGGCATAAAGCATATTACCGAAGCTACGGACCCGCAAGGGTGGTAGGAGAGCATTCCAATGGCGGCGAAGGCGTGTCGTGAGGCATGTTGGAGCGATTGGAAAAGAAAATGTAGGCATAAGTAACGATAAGGCGGGTGCGAAACCCGCCCACCGCAAGACTAAGGTTTCCTGATCAACGCTAATCGGATCAGGGTTAGTCGGGGCCTAAGGCGAACCCGAAGGGGGTAGTCGATGGATAACGGGTTAATATTCCCGTACTGGCTTTATAGAGTGATGTGGAGACGAAGAGGCGTAAGCTCTGCGAACTGACGGAATAGTTCGTTGAAGACCGTAGGTATATTTAGAGTAGGCAAATCCGCTTTGAATGCTGAAAGTTGACAGTACTACAATGCTTCGGCAGCGTAGATAATGAGCCCAAGCGTACTTCCGAGAAAATCCGCTAAGCGTTTACTATAAAGCGACCCGTACCGCAAACCGACACAGGTAGTCGAGGAGAGAATCCTAAGGTGCTCGAGTGATTCATGGCTAAGGAACTAGGCAAAATGACCCTGTAACTTCGGGAGAAAGGGTGCCTCCCATGGAGTAGTGTTTACACTCACTTCATGGAGGCCGCAGTGAAGAGGCCCAAGCGACTGTTTAGCAAAAACACATGGCTTTGCGAAGTTGAAAGACAACGTATAAGGCCTGACACCTGCCCGGTGCTGGAAGGTTAAGGGGGGGCGTTATTGTCTTCGGATGAGAAGCGCTGAACTGAAGCCCCAGTAAACGGCGGCCGTAACTATAACGGTCCTAAGGTAGCGAAATTCCTGTCGGTAAGTTCCGACCTGCACGAATGGTGCAACGACTTGGGCGCTGTCTCAGCCATGAGCTCGGTGAAATTGTAGTATCGGTGAAGATGCCGATTACCCGCAACGGGACGAAAAGACCCCGTGAACCTTTACTATAGCTTTGCATTGGCAATGGGTAAGAGATGTGTAGGATAGGTGGGAGACGTTGAAATGGCCTCGCTAGGGGTTGTGGAGTCGTTGGTGAAATACCACCCTTCTTTTATCTGTTGTCTAACCACTACGGTGGGACATTGCATGGTGGGTAGTTTGACTGGGGTGGTCGCCTCCTAAAAAGTAACGGAGGCTTTCAAAGGTACCCTCAGCATGGATGGTAATCATGCGCAGAGTGCAATAGCATAAGGGTGCTTGACTGAGAGACCTACAAGTCGATCAGGTAGGAAACTAGGATATAGTGATCCGGTGGTTCTGTATGGATGGGCCATCGCTCAAAGGATAAAAGGTACTCCGGGGATAACAGGCTGATCTCCCCAAGAGCTCACATCGACGGGGAGGTTTGGCACCTCGATGTCGGCTCGTCACATCCTGGGGCTGGAGAAGGTCCCAAGGGTTGGGCTGTTCGCCCATTAAAGTGGCACGCGAGCTGGGTTCAGAACGTCGTGAGACAGTTCGGTCTCTATCTGTTGTGGGCGTTAGAAGCTTGAGAGGATCTGACCTTAGTACGAGAGGACCGGGTTGGACAAACCGCTGGTGTATCTGTTGTGCCGCCAGGTGCAGTGCAGAGTAGCTACGTTTGGAAGAGATAAGCGCTGAAAGCATCTAAGCGCGAAACTCCCCTCAAGATGAGGCTTCTTTATAAGGGTCGTTGTAGATGACGACGTTGATAGGCTGCAGGTGTAAAGTCAGAGATGACAAAGCCGAGCAGTACTAATTACCCGTAGACTTTCAGGGTCCCGGTGCAAACCGGGACCAGAACCATTTGGTTGATGTTGCCGTTCTGCTTTTTGTCCCATTCATGTCTAAGGTATTTATCCCATTAGGGATATCCATCATTCCTGCCGCCGATAACTATCGGGGCGGGACAAGATGTTGTGGTGATTCTGCGAGGGGGTCCCACCTCTTCCCATTCCGAACAGAGCAGTTAAGCCCCTCAGCGCCGATGGTACTGGTCTAAAGCCGGGAGAGTAGGTCATCGCCACACTTTTATTTATAAACCCCAATTAAGAGTAATTTTAGTTGGGGTTTTTTTATGTCTTACTTTTTATAATTCACAACAAATTTTATAGTTTCTGACTGCGTTGTATTTTAGCCGCCTAATTATAAATAATGAACTCAATTCTAAAAGTACTCTGGATTTTGTCCTTTGTTTCTGCCGGTCTATTACTAATTCTATCTTATGGATATCTTCCCGATGACATCATCCTTTTTGATGCATCCTATTCGGTAATGAGCAAGTCAACATTTTTCAATTATAATCTTATTACCCTTGCAGTTTTATTCTTTATCGCCAGAATTTTTCATAAAGGAATTAGAGAAATGAACTGGGCATTTGTATTTCCTCTGAGTAGAAATTGGAGAAAAGACGCTGAAAAACGCGATGCCTATCGGATTCACATAGACTCATGGCTCACTTCAATTTTTATGGTTTTTAATGTGTTGTTTATGATTACCATATTTTTGATTTGGAGTGGCAATGATGGCTTGGTCTTTTCATATCAGAATGTTTTTATTGTGGCTTTATTATTATTTGCAACAATTTTAATTTTAACTTTAATTATTCCTCCTTTTATCATCTATCGTGGACCAGTAAATTCTGAAAATGGCAGCTAATCACAATTATACAGAAGACAATATTCGCTCTCTCGATTGGAAAGAACACATACAGCTTCGTCCGGGGATGTATATAGGTAAACTAGGCGATGGCTCTTCTCATGATGATGGCATTTATGTGCTTTTCAAGGAAATTATGGATAATGCCATCGATGAGCATATGATGGGTTTTGGTAAAAAAATCGATGTAAAATTAAGGGATAACCATTTGGAAATCAGAGATTACGGACGAGGGATTCCATTGGGAAAAGTTATTGACTGTGTTTCTAAAATAAACACTGGCGGTAAATACGATTCCGAAGCCTTTCAAAAATCAGTGGGTCTCAATGGTGTTGGTACCAAAGCTGTGAATGCCCTCTCAAGTTATTTTTGTGTTGAAGCTTACAGGGAAGGGAAAGTAAAAAAGGCCGAATTTAAAGATGGCGTATTAACCGAAGACCATAAAATATCTAAAACGGATGAAAGAGATGGCACTTTTGTGAGTTTTTACCCGAACAGTGAAACATTTAAGCATTATAAATTCCGTCATGAATTTATTGAGGATCAAATCTGGAATTACGCCTACCTGAATTCAGGGCTGACTATCTATTTTAATAGTCAAAAGTTTCATTCTGAAAATGGATTAAAAGATCTTTTAAGCAGAAAAATTGATGAAGAAAGTATTCGCTATCCATTTATTCATTTAAAGGGAGAGGATATTGAAATTTGTTTATCGCACTCCAGTCAATATGGAGAAGAATATTATTCCTTTGTGAATGGACAAAACACCACACAGGGAGGAACTCATCAGGCGGCCTTTCGGGAAGCGGTAGTTAAAACCATTCGCGAATTTTACAATAAGAATTTTGAACCTTCAGATATACGTCAGGGCATAGTGAGTGCAATTGCAATCAGGGTTCAGGAGCCGGTATTTGAATCTCAAACCAAAACAAAACTGGGTTCTCAAAATATTGCACCGGATGGAGTGACCATCAGAACATTTGTCAATGATTTTGTAAAAAAGAATTTAGATAATCATTTACATAAATTTCCAAAAACTGCAGAAGCGCTCTTAAAAAGAATTCAACAATCCGAACGCGAAAGAAAAGAACTGGCAGGTATTAAAAAATTGGCAAATGACAGGGCAAAGAAGGCCAACCTTCACAATAAGAAGCTAAGAGATTGCAGATACCATCTTAACGATAAAAAGCAGGAAAAGGCTTTAGATACGACCTTATTTATTACTGAAGGTGATTCGGCGAGTGGTTCCATTACCAAATCGCGAAATGTAGAAACGCAGGCAGTATTTAGTTTAAGAGGGAAACCTTTAAATTGTTTTGGATTGACTAAAAAGGTAGTTTATGAGAATGAAGAATTCAATCTCTTACAACATGCCTTAAATATTGAAGAAGGGCTTGAGGATCTTCGTTATAATAAAATTGTAATCGCTACTGATGCGGATGTGGATGGAATGCATATTCGCTTGCTATTGCTTACCTTTTTCCTTCAATTTTTTCCGGACCTTGTTCGAAACGGGCATGTTTCAATTTTAGAAACCCCACTTTTCAGGGTCAGGAATAAAAAAGAAACCATTTATTGTTACGATGATCAGGAGCGTCAGAATGCGATAAAAAAATTAGGGAACAAACCGGAAATTACCCGATTCAAAGGCTTGGGTGAAATATCACCAAATGAATTTGAAAATTTTATAGGCCAAGATATACGCTTACAACCGGTTCATCTTAACAATGAAACTCATATCAAAAAGCTGCTAACTTATTATATGGGTAAAAACACGCCTGAAAGACAGCAATTTATTATCAATCATTTAAAAATAGAGAAGGATTTAGAAGAAGAGCTGGTGGCTTAATCGATCAGCTGCTCAAAATCATTTCTTATTTCGATTTCATTGACATAACCCGTGGCATCAAATCTCAACTGGAGAAATTCACCGTATTCATCAATTGATTGATCACATTGCTTTCCTTCTTCCAGAAAATACACATAAAACTTTTGATGTCTTTTAGACAATCTGTGTCGATCCGGTCTCCCAAAAAAAGAGTTGACCTGTCTTTCAGGCCAGCGAAGAAAAACCTCTTTCGAATTTACAAGTTCGGATTTATTAGAACTTCTAAAACCTTCACAGGCATTTTTGTCTTTTTTCCATTGTGTTAGTTCAAAACTAAAATCCGGTTCTTCTTTACTGTCGCAGGAAATTAAAAAAATGGAAATCAGGAAAAAGTATAAATGTCTCATGTATTTTGGAATCGCAAAGAATAATTCTTTTGTGCTTTTCAATATTTTATAAATTCGCAAATCAATTCACTAACCTCTTAGCAATTTACAATGGCTGACGAAAATAAGGATGAAGAAGAGAATATCATACAAGATATACAACCTGTAAACGATCTTTATGAGAATTGGTTTTTGGATTATGCCTCTTATGTAATCCTTGAACGCGCTGTTCCTTCGGTTGTCGATGGTTTAAAGCCGGTTCAAAGGAGGATACTTCATGCATTAAAAGAAATTGATGATGGCAGATTCAACAAAGTGGCCAATGTGGTTGGTAGCACCATGCAATTCCACCCGCACGGTGATGCCTCAATAATTGATGCCATCGTTAATTTAGGTCAGAAAGAACTCTTGATTGAAACCCAGGGAAATTGGGGTGACATCAGAACAGGAGATAATGCTGCTGCCCCGAGGTATATCGAAGCCAGACTTTCAAAATTTGCCCTTGAAGTAGCTTTTAATGAGAAATTGACAGACTGGCAACTTTCCTACGATGGAAGAAAGCGCGAACCGGTATTTCTTCCTATGAAATTTCCTTTGCTGTTAGCGCAAGGCGTAGAGGGGATAGCGGTTGGTCTTGCCACTAAAATTATGCCCCATAATTTTATTGAATTATGTGATGCGTCAATCAGAATACTCAAGGAGAAAAAGATAAATATTGTTCCTGACTTTCCAAATGGAGGAATGGCAGACTTTAGTCAATACAATGATGGTTTAAAAGGAGGCAAAATAAAGGTTAGGTCTCATATCGAAGTGTATGATAAAAAGACATTGGTAATTAAAGATATTCCTTATGGCACAACAACTGTAAATCTTATTGATTCCATTATTAAGGCCAATGATTCCGGAAAAATCAAAATTAAACAGGTTGTTGATAATACAGCCAAAGACATCGAGATCTTTGTTTATTTAAGCCCGGGTGTTTCTCCGGATATTACAATTGATGCGCTTTACGCTTTTACCGATTGTGAGGTATCAATATCTCCTAATGCCTGTGTGATTGTTGAAGATAAACCAAGATTTATTGGTGTAAATGAGATCTTAAAAATCTCCACTGAAAATACCAAAGACCTGCTTAATAAAGAGCTGGAAATAAGAAGAAATGAGTTATTGGAAAAACTCTTATTTTCTTCACTGGAAAAGATATTTATTGAAAATAGAATTTACCGAGACATCGAAGAATGCGAAACCTGGGAAGCGGTAATTCAAACCATAGATAACGGCCTTGATCCATTTAAAAAAGAGTTTTACAGAGAGATTTCAGAAGAGGATATCGTCCGTTTAACGGAGATAAAAATTAAAAGAATTTCAAAATTCGATGCTTTCAAAGCTGATGAACTTATGAACAGGCTTCAGGAGGAGTTAAAGGAAGTTGAGCATCATTTGGCTAATCTCACAGATTACTCCATTGCCTATTTTGAAAAACTGAAAGAAAAATACGGTCCGGGCAGAGAAAGAAAAACAGAAATCAAATCATTCGATAGTATAGAGGCCCATGTAGTTGCTGCTAATAATGTCAAGTTGTACATCAACCGTGACGACGGATTTATGGGCTATGGTCTCAAAAAAGATGAATTTGTTACAGAATGCTCTGACCTCGATGATATTATAGTTTTCCGCTCTGACGGCAAATACCAGATTTCCAGAATTGCTGATAAGGTATTTGTAGGCAAGGGAATTATATATGCAGGCATTTTTAAGAAAAATGATGAGCGTATGGTTTATCACTGTGTCTATCTGGATGGAAAAACCGGGCGCTCAATGATTAAAAGATTTCAGGTAAGTTCTGTGACACGCGATAAGGAATACGATCTTACAACCGGAGCAAAAGGATCAAAAGTGCATTATTTCTCGGCTAATCCGAATGGTGAAAATGAGTTAATTACAGTAAAGCTTACCGCGGGGTCAAAAGCTCGAAACAAAGTTTTTGAATTCGATTTTTCTACCTTGGAAATCAAAGGTCGTAATGCAAAAGGAAATATTCTAACCAAATATCCTGTAAGAAAAATAGAATTATTGGAAAAGGGAGCTTCAACTCTGGGGGGTTTGGAAATTTGGTACGATGAGACAACAGGTAGACTGAATAGAGAAGAAAGAGGCTACTCACTTGGAGAATTTAACGGTGAAGAACATATTCTTGTACTGTACAAAGACGGATCTTATGAGCTGAGCAATTTCGAGCTAACGAATCGCTTTGAATCCTCTAAGGTCATTAAACTTTATAAGTTTGATGAAAACAAATCAATCAATGCCATTCATTACGATTCAGAAAATAAGACCAATTATGTAAAACGCTTTTTAATCGAGACAAGTACCCTGAATAAAAAATTCAGTTTCATAGGGGAGTCCAAAGGTTCAAAATTACAGTGGGCGGGTTATGGAGATGAAACAGAAATCGAAGTAACCATTAAAAAAGGAAGTAAGGGTGTTGAGAAAAAACGAGTGGATTTAAGCGAGATAATTGATGTTAAAGGTTGGAAGTCAATAGGAAATAAATTTCCGATTGAAAAATTTCACAAACTTGACTTAATCACAAGAGAAAAGAACAACGAGAAAACCGAATTGAGCAAGGAGGAATCTAACAAAGATGAATCCACAGAATTGGCTTCTGACAACACAAATCCGGAAAAGCCAAAGACAATTAAAAGTACCGATACTCAACTGCCTACAAAGACAAAAGAAGAGGAGAAAGAAAAGGAAGATGAGATTTTGAGTCCCGGGACCAGTATTGAACTTGAAATCAAGCCTAAAAAAGATGACAACTCCCAACTGGGAATGTTTGGGGAAGAAAAGTAGTATATTCTATTTATAAAAAACCTCCTCAATTTCTGAGGAGGTTTTATTATGTCTACTAGCAGTGTTTATTCAATCGTCAGTTTTTTAACTGCAGAACGATCACCCGAATACATGTTAACAAAGTATTGCCCGGCATCGAGATAGGATAGGTCGATCACTTTGTTAAATTTATTTCCCGCGCTGTACTCCTGTCTGAACACTTCCTGACCTTTAATATTAATTACAGAAATCAAGATTGTTTCTTCTGTATTAGGGATATCAAAAGTGACACTACCGGAACTTGGATTCGGGAATAAACTGATTTCCCTGGTCCAGCTATTCGAACTTAAACCCACACCCTGGCAATTGACAAATAAAGCTTTAGTGGTATCCTTTGAACAGGTTCCATCATAGGCTGTAAGTGTAATTAGAAATGACTGAGCACTGGCGTAAATGTAAGTTGGATTGATTTGTGTACTCGTTCCATTCAGTGGGTCACCAAATGTCCATCGCACGCTATCGGTGTTATTGCTAACCAATCCGGTAAAGTCCACCGTACAATTATTTACAGATTGCGTGAAATTCACAGTAGGTGTGAAGTTAACTTCTGCTGTAATGGTTTGTATTGGAGCAGTACATCCGTTAGAATTAATGGCCTGTATGTACAGAACGGTTGTTTGTGTAAAATTGGCTGTATATGTTGAACCGCTATTCACTTGATTAGTTAAAGCGGCATCGTCATACCAGTTGAGATTATCTCCTGTAAATAATACCTGAAGGGTTACAGAACCACCATTACAAACTTCACCGTTGATTATTGAATCAATTGTAGGCACGGCCTGATTGAAAATACAAAGTTGAGGCAATGCATTATTGGTTGAATCTTCATCACCAGCTAACACAACACGCACATCAATGCATTTCTGACCGGGACCTGAAAGATCCACACCGGAAATTGTATAGGTCTGTGTTTGTGCAAATGCTAAAGGTGCAGAAGCAGAAGCACCAATGATGTATGCCCCTCCATTGACAGAATATTCAATATCAAAGACATTCTGAGTATTGGCACCTTTGTTTTCCACATCTACGGTAAAGGACTCATTGCTACCTAATCCGCAGGCCGTTTGTAATCCGTTAATTGCAGTTAAAGCCAGATCATTATTTGGTGCATCTCTTAATCTCACTTCGTCAACGGCCATATCCCCGGTAAAGCTTGTTCCGCGAACACCCTGGAATCTGAATTGCACTGTATCGGTTGACGGGTTAAAAGGAACGGCAACATTGACCCAAGGATCAGTTGTTGTATTTTGTTGAGGTCCGGAAAGAGTCCAGATATTCACCCAGTTACCCGCACTATCCAATACGTCTAAATTCAATGTACCCATAGTAGCACCGTACATGTGATAGAAAAACTCAACCTGAGGTGCTGAAAGCCCGCTAATATCAATCGGCGGAGATTCCAATTCAGAAGTTTGACCTGCAGAACCACCACTGGTTTCCAGATAAACATATTTTCCAGTTCCACTTACATCACCGGCCGGACCAGTACTCCCTGAACTAGTCGTTAGGTCTTCTGTTCTCCAGAATGGCGCTGTCGTGGTTGTTTTATTCCAACACTGATCTATGTCAAATGGAGACACCAAACTCCAGGCGGGACCATCAAATGCTTCGAAGAAAGGTGCAATATAAATCGCACATGGAGTCGTGTAGCTCAAAGGTCCTGCCCATGCGGAAGTATCACCCGATGGACAAACTTCCCTTACATAGAAATCGTAAGACGTATTTTGAGTCAAACCTGTTACGGTTACATTTGGTGTGGAAGAAGCTGTGCCTATTCCACTTGGTAAATTACCTGCAGGCACGTTTACCCATAACCATGAATTGGCCAAAGCACCCGGATTCCATGACATGTCTCCTTGTGTAGAAAACAAATTATTCACTGCCAATCCTGTTGGAGGTGGTAAGCTCGATTGAACGACTCTACTCGCCGTATCATTTTGTCCTACCGTATCGGTCATTCCATTAGGATTCGATGTCCATACTGAGACATTGTATGGGTTATTTGTGGAGAAACTAAAACTTCCCAACAATATTTGACCTGTAGTCGCACCTGTACCACCGATAGTATCCAAATTACCGGTGAAGGTGACCGTTGGTTGCAAAACGCCATCAACTGACCAGTCAACGGTTACAGTAGTTACTTGTGTTGTTCCATAATTATTAATGGTTGCCCAAACATCTTCGGTACCCGGGCAGAATACTGCAGGAGAATCAATTCCTACAATACCTACATCATTTGGTGCACCAGAAGATAAAGGTCTTATTATTACAGTTCCATCATCCACATTTGCTCCTGCAAGGTTAAACTGGTTGGTTCCGGCATTAAAGGAACCACCACCTCCAGCTTCGGGGAAACCTGTAGTTCCACCGTGTGAACCTCCACCTCCGGAGTATCCACCACCACCGCCACCACGACGATTATTAAAACTACTGGCACCACCACCACCGCCAAAGCCGCCTTCTCCGCCACTTCCGGTCGTAATACCACCATTTCCGCCGTTCACAAAAGCAAATCCTCCGGCAGTACCAGTGCCATTTCCCAATAGTCCACCACCGCCATCGGCAGATATTGATGTAGAACCACCTTGGCCAGCAGTTCCTCCGGCTCCACCGGTACTACCGGTTCCGCCACCGGAATTACCGGCAGTTGTTACCGGCGCATCTGTAATATTTGTAAAAGCCGGGGCCCATGAACCACCACCGCCACCGGCAATGATTATTGGGTTATTAGAGTTATCAGTTATGAAAGTACCACCTCCACCACCAAATTGGTTGGTTCCTGAACCTACAGGGGGAGCACCTTTTTGTCCGACAAGGATTTTTACTGTTTCTCCACCACTAAATAAAAAGTCACCTTTCATTTTGGCTCCCCGACCACCAAAGGTTCCAAAACCCTGAGCACCGGAAACTTCAATCTCATAAAGTCCACCACCTGGAATCGTCCATTCCTGAATTCCGCCATTTACGGTAACTTGTCCAGAAAGGTTGGTACCATTATAGGCAGAATTACAATCTCCCTGACTTGGGCCAAAACGACCGCTAGCTCCACAATGTGTAAAACAGTAAGCATTCGGTGGACAGAAAAATGGCGTAGTATATGTAAAAGGTCCTGCCCATGCAGATGTGTCACCAGTTGCACACACTTCTCTGACATAAAAATCATAAGCTGTTTTTGGTGTTAATCCAGTTACCGTTGCAGATGCAGTACTTGCAACAGTTCCGGGACCAAATGGTGGGTTTCCCGGTGATACATTTGACCACAACCATGAGTTTGCAGATCCACCCGACCAGGTTAAAGTTGCCTGACTGGAACTAATTGCAGAAGTCATAATATTAGTAGGAGGCGGTAAATTTGATTGAAGAATTGCAATAGTTGAATCATTTTGAGTAACAGTATCAGCCACACCATTAGGTAAAGTAGTCCAAGAAGCAACAGAGAATGGATTATTGTTTGCAAAAACAAATGATCCCAGAAGAACAGAGGCTGTATTTGATCCGGTACCACCAGTTGTATCAAGTGTTCCGTTGAAATTAACAGAAGTTTGTAAAATTCCATCAACAGACCAGTTGACAGTAGCAGACGTTACCTGGTTTGTACCAAAGTTTTGAATTGTCGCATAAACATTAAAAGTTCCAGGACAAAAAACTGTAGGTGAATCGATTGAAACGATACCTACATCGTTAGGTGCAAAACTAAGTGGCAATTCCATATTCCAGGTATTTGCTATTTCCATAGCATCCAGAGCTCTATTATAAAACCTAAATTCATCCATGATTCCACCTGCAGGTAATGTAGAATTTCCACTATAGGCTCCAACAGTAAATGGACCAGCGCCGGAAATAGTAATAGGATTCGGTACTGTTACTGTTGTGTTCAAGACTCCGTCAACATATGACATTAACATTCCATTTGGGGAGTCGTATACAAAATGTGTTACGTGTGGTGCTACTGTGGCTGCGCCGTTCGCTAACAAATCGGGTATGGGACCTCTTAAAATCCAATTATTTGCCCCAGCTACACCGTTTGTAAAACAACGAAATCCTCCTGCCCCGGGATCTCCAAAAATATACCACAATGTTGCGCTAGGAGTGATGTTGGAAGAGTAAAATGATATAGTCCACGAACCTGTCAAACTCGTAGACCAACCAGTGTTTACATTATTACTTGTCCCTGTTCCTGTTGTGCCGACAAGACCAGTACCAAATTGGCCTGCACCTCCTTGACTAAAACCACCATTAATTATTGCAGGATTAGTGCCTACAGGGCTTGAAGCATGATTTTGAACATTGATTCCGGTACCGTTAAATTTGTAATACATCAACTCCGGAACTGTGCCATTTTGAGCTGTAATTGATAAACTCGAGGCAATTAAGACGAGTAACAGTAAATATTTTCTCATAATCCGAACTTATATTATTCTTTCAAGTTACAAATTTCATAATAAAAAAGCCACTCATTTTGAGTGGCTTAAATTCAATTTGAAAACTTGATTTGTTATTCAATCGTCAGTTTTTTAACTGCAGAACGATCACCCGAATACATGTTAACAAAGTATTGCCCGGCATCGAGATAGGATAGGTCGATCACTTTGTTAAATTTATTTCCCGCGCTGTATTCTTGTCTGAATACTTCCTGGCCTTTAATATCAATTACAGATATCAATATTGTTTCTTCTGTATTAGGGATATCAAAAGTGACACTACCGGAACTTGGATTCGGGAATAAACTGATTTCCCTGGTCCAGCTATTCGAGCTTAAACCTACACCCTGACAATTAACAAATACAGCTTTAGTGGTATCCTTTGAACAGGTTCCATCATAGGCTGTAAGTGTAATTAGAAATGACTGAGCACTGGCGTAAATGTAAGTTGGATTGATTTGTGTACTCGTTCCATTCAGTGGGTCACCAAATGTCCATCGCACGCTATCGGTGTTATTGCTAACCAATCCGGTAAAGTCCACTGTACAATTATTTACAGATTGCGTGAAATTCACAGTAGGTGTGAAGTTAACTTCTGCTGTAATGGTTTGTATTGGAGCAGTACATCCGTTAGAATTAATGGCCTGTATGTACAGAACGGTTGTTTGTGTAAAATTGGCTGTATATGTTGAACCGCTATTCACTTGATTAGTTAAAGCGGCATCGTCATACCAGTTGAGATTATCTCCTGTAAATAATACCTGAAGGGTTACAGAACCACCATTACAAACTTCACCGTTGATTATTGAATCAATTGTAGGCACGGCCTGATTGAAAATACAAAGTTGAGGCAATGCATTATTGGTTGAATCTTCATCACCAGCTAACACAACACGCACATCAATGCATTTCTGACCGGGACCTGAAAGATCCACACCGGAAATTGTATAGGTCTGTGTTTGTGCAAATGCTAAAGGTGCAGAAGCAGAAGCACCAATGATGTATGCCCCTCCATTGACAGAATATTCAATATCAAAGACATTCTGAGTATTGGCACCTTTGTTTTCCACATCTACGGTAAAGGACTCATTGCTACCTAATCCGCAGGCCGTTTGTAATCCGTTAATTGCAGTTAAAGCCAGATCATTATTTGGTGCATCTCTTAATCTCACTTCGTCAACGGCCATATCCCCGGTAAAGCTTGTTCCGCGAACACCCTGGAATCTGAATTGCACTGTATCGGTTGACGGGTTAAAAGGAACGGCAACATTGACCCAAGGATCAGTTGTTGTATTTTGTTGAGGTCCGGAAAGAGTCCAGATATTCACCCAGTTACCCGCACTATCCAATACGTCTAAATTCAATGTACCCATAGTAGCACCGTACATGTGATAGAAAAACTCAACCTGAGGTGCTGAAAGCCCGCTAATATCAATCGGCGGAGATTCCAATTCAGAAGTTTGACCTGCAGAACCACCACTGGTTTCCAGATAAACATATTTTCCAGTTCCACTTACATCACCGGCCGGACCAGTACTCCCTGAACTAGTCGTTAGGTCTTCTGTTCTCCAGAATGGCGCTGTCGTGGTTGTTTTATTCCAACACTGATCTATGTCAAATGGAGACACCAAACTCCAGGCGGGACCATCAAATGCTTCGAAGAAAGGTGCAATATAAATCGCACATGGAGTCGTGTAGCTCAAAGGTCCTGCCCATGCGGAAGTATCACCCGATGGACAAACTTCCCTTACATAGAAATCGTAAGACGTATTTTGAGTCAAACCTGTTACGGTTACATTTGGTGTGGAAGAAGCTGTGCCTATTCCACTTGGTAAATTACCTGCAGGCACGTTTACCCATAACCATGAATTGGCCAAAGCACCCGGATTCCATGACATGTCTCCTTGTGTAGAAAACAAATTATTCACTGCCAATCCTGTTGGAGGTGGTAAGCTCGATTGAACGACTCTACTCGCCGTATCATTTTGTCCTACCGTATCGGTCATTCCATTAGGATTCGATGTCCATACTGAGACATTGTATGGGTTATTTGTGGAGAAACTAAAACTTCCCAACAATATTTGACCTGTAGTCGCACCTGTACCACCGATAGTATCCAAATTACCGGTGAAGGTGACCGTTGGTTGCAAAACGCCATCAACTGACCAGTCAACGGTTACAGTAGTTACTTGTGTTGTTCCATAATTATTAATGGTTGCCCAAACATCTTCGGTACCCGGGCAGAATACTGCAGGAGAATCAATTCCAACAATACCTACATCATTTGGTGCACCAGAAGATAAAGGTCTTATTATTACAGTTCCATCATCCACATTTGCTCCTGCAAGGTTAAACTGGTTGGTTCCGGCATTAAAGGAACCACCACCTCCAGCTTCGGGGAAACCTGTAGTTCCACCGTGTGAACCTCCACCTCCGGAGTATCCACCACCACCGCCACCACGACGATTGTTCCAACTGCTGGCACCACCACCGCCGCCAAAGCCGCCTTCTCCGCCACTTCCGGTCGTAATACCACCATTTCCGCCGTTCACAAAAGCAAATCCACCGGCAGTACCTGTACCATTGCCGAGTAGTCCACCACCGCCATCGGCAGATATTGATGTAGAACCACCTTGTCCGGCTGTTCCTCCGGCTCCACCGGTACTACCGGTTCCGCCACCGGAATTACCGGCGGTTGTTACAGGGGCATCTGTAATATTTGTAAAAGCCGGGGCCCATGAACCACCACCGCCACCGGCAATGATTATTGGGTTATTAGAGTTATCAGTTATGAAAGTACCACCTCCACCACCAAATTGGTTGGTTCCTGAACCTACAGGGGGAGCACCTTTTTGTCCGACAAGGATTTTTACTGTTTCTCCACCACTAAATAAAAAGTCACCTTTCATTCTGGCTCCCCGACCACCAAAGGTTCCAAAACCCTGAGCACCGGAAACTTCAATCTCATAAAGTCCACCACCTGGTATCGTCCATTCCTGAATTCCGCCATTTACGGTAACTTGTCCTGAAAGGTTGGTTCCATTATAGGCAGAATTACAATCTCCCTGACTTGGGCCAAAGCGACCACTAGCTCCACAATGTGTAAAACAGTAAGCATTCGGTGGACAGAAAAATGGCGTAGTATATGTAAAAGGTCCTGCCCATGCAGATGTATCACCGGTTGCACACACTTCTCTGACATAAAAATCATAAGCTGTTTTTGGTGTTAAACCTGTAACAGTCACTGAAGCTGATGACACAGGGGTTCCATTTCCAATAAAAGTTTGTCCGGAAAGTACGTTACCCCATAGCCAAGTATTGGCTGAGCCGCCTGTCCATCCCAATGTAGCCTGGCTAGATGAAATAGCCTGCAAATTGATATTGGATGGTGGAGGCAAATTAGATTGTATGGCCGTTTCTAATGAGTCATTAGTGCTATTTAAATCTGCATTCCCATTTGGATTGGTGGTCCATGCCTCAATTAGATATGGATTATTTGTTGCAAAATTAAAATTACCGAGTAATACAAGTCCAAATCTGCTACCTGTACCACCGAGAGTATCCAGTAAACCAGAGAAACTTGCAGGAGATTGCAAGACACCATCAACGGCCCAGTTTACTGTAGCACTTGATATTTGATTGATACCAAAGTTTGCTATTCTGGCATATACATCAAATGAACCCGGGCAAAAGACAGAAGGCGAGTCAATAGAAACAACACCGGCATCATCGGTTATTAAAGCATATTCATCAGCTCCTATATCCGGAATGGTTGCACTTCGGGCATCGCCGTCAAGATCTATTGTAATAGGAGTAGGGGAACCCTGATTATTTGCCAATGGACCCACTACATGATAATCTCCCGGAGCGAAGAAAATTGGGTCTCCTTCATAGGACCCTGCGTTAAACTGAGGAAAAGAACCTTGCCATGTAATCAGATCCGGATAGGAGGTGCCTTCCCAAACCACAAATGCAGTTCCGCTGGTTTCGTAAATATTATTGTCAAGGCTTGTAACACCGGTTGTACCTGTATTGACATCTATTTCAAATGCATTATCATTATTGGAAATAAAAATATTATTTCTAACATCTAAACTATCTAAACCGTCAAAAGAATAGTCCAGATAAATGGCAGGCTCACCAAATATTGTGTTATGGAAAATATCAACGTTTTCACCATCAATGATATACAGACCGTAATCATTATTAGAAGTGATAAAATTATTCGCAATAACCGAATTGCCGCCAATACCATCTACATTTAAGTCAGCACAATAGACTGCCCAATCAGGCACATTAATAATGTTTTCTCTAAAAGTTAGGTTTTCAAAATCAAAGCTGTAAAATCCATCACCGTTTATGGCTTGTTGAATATCGCTTATAGTATTGCCTTGAAATACCAAGGAATCCTGCTCATCTCCATAAAAACCAAAATCATCAGCAAATCGAAGGGTATTATTAATAAATTTATTGCCAACATTCCAGCTTCCCGCGGTACCTCCTTCAAAAGTGATGTTTCTATCCCCACCTGAAATAACACAATTAGAAACTGTGGTATAATTGGCATTATTACCCTCGCCAAAATCTGTGGTTTCACTTGAAGAGGCTAGAATCCCGCATCGGTCATCATTTGTAGAAATGGGTAAGACAATATTACAGCTGTCAATGGTATTATGATCAGCCCCCATCATTAGCAATATACCCCATGAATCAAATCCTGTTGAAGTAGAAGAAACCGTCAAATTTTTAATCGTTACCCAATCTGCACCGGCGAGTTTTATTGTAGATGATTGAGTGGAACCATCATGCGAAATATTTACCAGACTGGTATCTCCACCGTCGATGGTAAGTGTATTGGTAGATGAACTACCAACTATAGGCCCTAAATTTATAAATTCATTGTAAGTACCCGGTTCTACTGAAACATTCACAGGTCCGCAAACACCTACAGCGTTTAGATCAGTAACCAAAGAGGAAAAATTAGCATAGTCGGCACCAATACTTGAACCAACTACAAGGTTCCCATTAAGGGAAGGTGTCAGCACTTGATAAAGAGAATCGTTGACGGTTACTGTATCTGTAGCACCATTTGGATTACTGGTCCAAACTTCGATGGTATCTTTATTGCTAATATTTTTGGTACCCAGGAAAACAGACGTTTGTGTATTTCCGGTTCCATTAACAGTATCCAATAGCTGAGTTACAGGTATGGGAGTTTCTAAAACACCATTAAAGGCCCAGTTAACAGTAAAATTATTGACTTGATTTGTTCCGTAATTTGAAATACGAGCGTATAAATTTTGATTACCTGCACAAAAAACTCCCGGGCTATCTAAAGAAGTTACACCAATATCATTGGGCGCTGTAGTCACAGGATATTCTAATCTTACGGTAACACAAAACGAGGAAAGATTTATACATCCTGTTAAACCACTATTAACTGCTGTTGTAGCCTGAGCTGTAATTACCACATTCCCATCGGAAGCCCAGTTCAAAAATGTTGCAAATGGTACTACATAGGTTGAAGAATCAATTCCTGTACATTGAGCCGGAATAATATTTGATGTTCCTAACAATACTCCTCCTTCTCCGAAAAAATCAATGGTTTCAGTAGTACTATTTAAATCGCCTCTGTAGGTAATTACAATTGTTGCATCACCATTTGCATTTGGAGGCACATTGTTAAAAGTAACAATTTCAGTCCCACCAGTATTCGGATTACATTGCTGAGGTAAGGTCACATTATATGCCTGAGAAAAAATATCAGGGCAATAGAAAAATGCTAAAAAAGTCGCTAGTATTATCAATTTTGATCTGTAAAAAGATTTCATGTGCTAAAGATTTTTGAGGATGTTCTTATAATAGGCTTATAAAGATAAAAAAACCGTTTAGACTAAAAAAAAGTGAAATAAGTATATGAATATGAAAAGCCTCTCATTATTGAGAGGCATAGGATTATTTGGCTTAATATTTACTTTATTGTCAATTTCTTGTTCGCCCTTTTGTTTCCTGAATTAAAACTTACTATATAAGAGCCCGGGTTTAATTGGCTAAGATTTAAATCAGTATTAAAATTATTATTTCCGTAAAATTCGCGCTTAAAAACTTCCTGTCCTTTTGAATCAATTATCAATATCAATATAGATTCCTCTACATTTTGAATATCGATTTTAACAAGACCCAAACTGGGATTTGGGAATAAGTTTATTTCTTTGGCCCATGAATTGTTTTCCAAACCGACCTGACAATTTACAAAAATTGCTTTTGTGGTATCTTTAAAGCAGGTTCCGTCATAAGCTGTCAAACTTACTAAAAAGGACTGAGCACTAGAATAGGTATAAATAGGGTTAAGTTGAGCACTTGTACCTACTCCATCTCCAAAATCCCATCTTACGCTATCGGTATTATTGCTGACAATGCTCGTAAAGTCTACCGTACAATTATTGGCAATGGAAGTGAAATTTACTGTTGGGGTGAAATTAACCTCAGCCGTAATGGTTTGTATAGGTGCTGTACATCCATTGGCGTTTATAGCTTGCAAATACAAAACAGTTGTCTGTGTAAAATTAGCGGTATATGTGGTACCACTGTTTACCTGATTCGTTAAAGCGGCATCGTCATACCAGTTGAGATTGTCTCCCGTAAAGGTCGCTGTTAATGTTACCGGCCCCCCATTACATACTTCTCCGTTTGTGATGGAATTAATGCTTGGTACGGCTTGATTGAAAATACAAACCTGAGGCAATGCATTGTTGAGAGAGTCTTCATCATTGGCCAAAACCACCCTTACATCGATGCATTTCTGTCCCGGACCTGAAAGGTCTACGCTTGAAATCGTATATGTCTGCGTCTGTGCAAACGGGAGAGGAGCACTGGCAGATGCACCTATTATGAATGGTCCGCCATTGACAGAATATTCTATGTCGAAATTATTTTGGGTAATGGCTCCCTTGTTTTCAACATCCACTGTAAATGACTCATTGCTTCCCAATCCACAGGCTGTCTGTAAACCATTGATTGCGGTTAAAGCCAAATCGTTGTTTGGCGCATCTCTTAATCTGACTTCATCAACAGACATGTCTCCCGTAAAACTAGTACCTCTAATGCCCTGGAATCTGAAATTGACAGTATCAGATGATGGGCTGAATGGAACCGAAACGTTAATCCATGGATCCGATTCAGAGGTTTGTTGTTGGCCTGAAAGCGACCAGATATTGACCCAGTTTCCGGCACTATCGGTAACATCAAGATTTAGCGTCCCCATGGTGGCACCATACATGTGATAGTAAAATTCAACCTGAGGCGCTGATAAAGCACTTATATCAATAGGTGGTGATTCCAATTCTGAAGTCTGACTTGCTGATCCACCGCTTGTTTCCATATAAATATATTTTCCATTTCCACTTACATCTCCCGAAGGACCCGTATTTAAGGAAGTGGTATTCAAATCCTCTACTCTCCAAAAAGGTGCAGAATTGGTTGTCCTGTTCCAGCACTGATCAATATCAAAAGGCGAAGTTAAGCTCCATTGGGCTCCATCGAAATCTTCAAAAAAGGGTGCTACATATAAGGCGCAAGGTGTTGTATATGAGAAAAGGGCCCAGGCTGAAGTATCGCCCGAAGGACAAACTTCACGAACATAAAAATCATACATGGTATTTTGAGTCAACCCTGTAAGTGTAACCGTAGCATTGCTCAAGGCAGAACCAATCCCGGTGGGTGATGTTCCTGCGGGTAAATTTTGGTATAGCCATGAATTGGCAGATCCACCGGTCCAGATAATGGTAGCCTGGGTGCTAAATAAAGCAGAAGCAGTAATATTTGTTGGGGGTGGAAGGTTGGATTGAATTATATCTACGATTGTATCATTTTGTGTTATTGTATCTAATACTCCATTTGGCATAGAGGTCCAGGCTGAAATGGTATAGGGGTTGTTTGTAGCAAAATTATTTGTACCCAAAAGAACAGATGCTGTATTTGAGCCGGTTCCTCCGGCTGTGTCAAGAAAACCAACGTAATTGACGGGCGCTTGCAAAACACCATCAATAGACCAGTTGATGATGGCAGAGTCAATTTGATTTATACCAAAGTTTCTTATTGTGGCATAAATGTCAAATATACCCGGGCAAAAGACCGTGGGGGAGTCTATGGAAACTATACCGACATCATTCGGAGCTGTAATAGGGAATTCCCAATAGACCTCAATTAAACCGAGATTTCCATTGAGCTCTTCACTAATAGCACCTGCAGGTCCCGTAGAAATGGACCCCTGATATAAAAGTCTGGTTAAGGTCACGGCATTTCCATCAATTGTACTTGTATATTGTCCGGTGGGCCCATAGGAAGTTAATGTTCCTGCCTGTCCTAATACTCCGACATGCTCTCCTGCTGAAATATCAATGTCAACATTTTGAATGACACCGTTGGGAGCGCCTTGTATATAGATTGCTGAAGTATAATTGGTTATTGTTCCGGGAAATGGTGGAGGAGGGGTGGGAAAAATAAAGAATTCAATATTTTGGGATCCTGCCCCAGCCCCTGAAGGAATTCTTAATCCGGTAATCTTCATATCTATGGGAGCTGTAAACCAAAAGCCTCTTACATTGCCATTATAGGTTGTGATTTGACCAGGTAGGGGTATTTGAGTTGCTTGTGCAAAAATTACATTATCAAAAGAAAAAATCGAAAATGCAAAAAACAGAGATAGGGTAATTATATTTTTCATAATCGGGATTTTATATTAAAAATAATGTTTTATCCTGATTATCAAATAACAAGGTCTAACAAATAAAAAAAGCCATTCCCGAAGGAATGGCTTTTCATCTAATCAATAATTAAAATTGTTTAACGCTGTATTATGAATTTATGTAATGCAATTTCATCTCCAAAGTTGAGTTTCATAATATAGTTTCCTGAAGCCAGATCAGAGACATTGATCTCCTTGGTTCCAACTATATTCTCATTTGAAGTTAGAATTGTACGACCCATCATATCTACAATTTGATAACCTTTAAGTGATTCGCTCTTTACTTCGATCACAAGACGATCTTTTGCAGGGTTTGGATAAACTTTCGCAAACTGCTCAAGTCTGTTGTTCAATCCTGAAATTACCATTACTGACTCACAAGTTGTATCACTACCACTGGCATTGCTTGCTGTTAAACATACAGTGTACGTTCCACCGGAAGCATAGGTATGACTTGGATTTTGAGATGTACTTGTATTTCCATCACCGAAATCCCAACTCCAGCTTGTAGGATTACCTGAAGAAGTATCAGTAAATGCTACAGTTTGGTTTGTTGCAGAATATGTAAATCCGGCAGAAGGAGGTGCAACCTGTGATACCTGAATATCAAACTGACCAACAGTTGCTGCCCATCCATCAACCTGAACATAAACTGTATCTCCCGCTGTTACAGCTGAAGTAGTCATTTCAGATAACCAGTTAGTGGCATCGATATCCTCACCACAACCGATTTCAGTGTAACCTGCATAGTCTCCACAACCATTACTTGCAAGATAGGCTGCTATTTGTGTATCATCATTTGGAGTACCTGGGAAGTTGGTTGTTACGAAGTAAGCGGCATTTACAGGCGCTACAAAATACATCCAAACCGTATTATCCAGGACACCGGATGTTCCACCTGAACCATCTGTCCAACATGAACCTGTAGGTTCGGCAGCATCAAATCCTGTACCTTCATTGGTAAACGAAGCAGGTGCGGCACCAACTACCAGTTCGGCGGCGTTACATGGCACATCATTTCCAACACCAAACTCAATTTCAATGTACTGTAGCGTACCCTGATCTGCACCGAAATTATCCTGATATCTCAGAATCCAGGTGCCGGCAGGAGAACCAGAATTGAATCCGGATAATGCACTATCAGGTGCATAAGGTCCAATAAATGGTGTTGTTCCAGCACTAATCGGCGTACTTGCTGTATCTGTGAATGTCAATACCGTATCACAAGCGCCATTGTTCAAACCAAAATGATCACCGCTTCCGCCATGTCCGTCAAATAATAAAACAGTGTCACCAGCAGGTGATACTAATTCCATTACGACATCACTGGTATAAGTATGATCTAATATCAGGTGAACCGCGCTAACAAATACATCTGCACCAAGATTAGCTCCTGAAGCATTGGATGCATCTATTGGAATTTCAAACCAGTTTGGTCCATTTCCATCAGGTAACAATTGATTAATACCACATAACGAAGGATTACCAATAGTTGTGTTGAAACTACCGGATAACCAAGTTGATGTATCTCCTGCACCACAAATTTCTCTAACGTATACATCGTATCCAGTGCTTTGCATTAATCCGGAGATTGTTGCAAAAGTATCTGTGCTCGATTGGAAAATACCTGTTCCCGGTACAAATCCTGCAGTATCATACTGGATTTCCCAAGTAGAACCGCTCGCATTAGAAGTCCATGATATGTCAGCCGTCATGGTTGTCACAGAATTAATCAATAATGCACTTGGCTTAGGACAAGTAGGTGCTTCGGTGATCGAGAATTCATCAATTGCCATATCGCCATTAAAACCACTTCCATAGACACCTACCCAACGGAATCGAATAGTTCCAAGTCCTGGCGCTAACACAATATTATTTTCAATAAATGGATCTGCATTTGTGGTTTGAACTGCACCAGCTTGTGACCATAAATTAGTCCAAACACCAGTGGCACTATCCTGCCATTCAAAATGCATACTTCCCATGTCTGAACCATACATATGGTACCAGAAATTTGCTTGAGGCAAAGTCATTCCGCTCATATCGATAAATGGTGTCAACAACCAAGCTGTATCTCCTACACCAGCAGGCGAACTCGCCTCAGTATACATGTACTGTCCACCACCACTTACGTCGTCTGCAGGACCCGTAGCAGTAGATGAAGTTCCATTGGCATCCGCTCTCCATGAAAAGCCGGAAGAACCTGTTGGAATTTTAGACCAGCAAGGATCAACATTCGCTGCTGTCCAAACGCTAGTACTATCAAAACTTTCGGATAAAGGTGCTGAGTAAGTCAAACAAGGTGTTTGAATAGAGACAGGTCCAACCCAGTTGGATGAATCACCAGGCGCACAAACCTCTCTCAGATACACGTCATAGGAAGTAGCAGGCAATAAGCCACTAATAGATGCCGGGGAACCGGTTCCAGCCACACCTGTTCCAGTACCTGCAGTATATCCCGGTGCTCCATATTCTAAAATGAATGAAGTTCCAGGTCCGCAAGAAGTGAATGAGAATGATGCATTGGTGGTTCCAACAGAAGTTGAAGTAAATAATGCCGGATCAGGACAAACACCTGCTGCAAGATTTTCAACCCTGATTTCATCAATTGCCATATCTCCTGTAAAACTTGTTCCTCTGATTCCTCTGAATCTGAATTGAACTGTGTCACTTGTTACACCAACACAGGCCAGAATCACACTTGCACTTAACCAAGGATCAGCACTTGCCGCTTGTTGTTGTCCACTAACATTGAATACATCATTAATCCAAGTACCATTGTTATTCACATCAACGGCCAGAGTACCCATGGTGGCACCATACATATGATATTTAAATGTTAATTCAGCAGCACTTAAACCACTAACATCAATGAATGGAGTATAAAGCTCAGCTACATCTCCTGCACCACCTGAAGTAGCTTCAGTATAGGCATATAAACCAGAACCGTCAGCATCCGCACTAGGTCCGGTGCTTCCTGAAGTAGTTGTTCCACTTTCTGGTAACCACACATACGTACTTGTACTTTGCGCAGACCAACAAGGATCAATTGTACTTGGTTCAGCCCAGTTTGGCCCTGCGATACTATCAACAAATGGAGCTGTGAAAGGCGCACAATTTGTAAATATAGAAAGTGGTCCTACCCAAAAAGATGAATCATTTGATCCACAAATTTCTCTCACATAAATATCATAACCGGTTGCAGCTGAAAGTCCGGAAATAGTTGGAGAAGTTGAAGATACAAACGAAGAAGTACCTCCTGTACCCGCTGTATAACCTGGAGCACCATATTCTACTTCCCATGCTGTTCCAGTTCCATTGCTATTCCAGGTAAGATCAACAGTTGAAAATCCAATACCCGTACTTGCCAAACCAGATGGAGCAGGACAGGTTATAGGCTGACCAATAATTAAATCATCCATATAGAAATAAAAATCTTCAGCGTCAGCAGTAATACCAGAAGTGGCATAAATTCCAACTAATACTTCATTACCAGCCGTTACACCTATAGGATATTGATTAAATGAAAATGATCCGGTAAGAATCGAAGAATCAGCTCTCGTAAAATCTTTAATAGAAGAATAAGAGGCTCCACAATCTGTAGATATCATAATACTAACGGTATCATCAGAACCCATAAGACTAGGATTGGTAGTTCCGCCACCAGACCAAGCCATTACAGCTGTTTTGATTGCTACAACTTCATTTCCGGAAACCGTTGTGAATTTTGGTCCTGAAATCCATTCTCCCGGATTTGCATTACTAAATATATTTATAGTAGCAGCTTCAGATCCAAGGAAAGCAGCCTGAGTAGTATTCGTTGAAAACCAATCTGATGCAGTGCCTGTTGGAGGTCCTTGTGCAGGTCCTCTCGCTTCTGTCCATCCAGCTGGAAGTGTGGCATTACTTCCTGTCCAGGCATCAAAATCCAATACTTGAGGAAGTGCAAAATTTGGAGAATTTGTAATTGAATAACCAGTTAAGACATCATTACTTGCATCTTGGTCTCCAGGCATCACTGCACTTGCAGTGAAATCATATGTGTTTGCTCCACTCATGTCGATTGTCCCAGGAATGTTCACCATCATAGTTGCTCCTGATGCTAAAGTACCCGTTGTTAATGTTGTAGAAATGGATGTGTACAAAGAACCATTTGTATCGACGCTTAAAGTAACCGGAGTATTATTAACTGAGAAATCAATAGAACTTGTTCCAAAATTTGAGATTTCAACAGTTCCTGTTTCACTAGCTCCTACACAACCATTGACAGGTGAAAGAATCGCAGTAGTTGCTAAATCATTTGCCAGGGGTGGTGCAAATTGCCAATATTGATTATCAGTATTACCTGAACCTAATCCTTGAAGGTTCCATGAACTGGAGCCATCTACACCCGTAGTATTATTGACCTGAACGCCAACTGAAGTTCCAGTAACACCAGTTCCACCGTACATTTCCATACAGTAAATTTTATTTGAAGTTTCCTCAAGGACAACCGCATTATAAAAAAATGCTCCTCCAGGACCCCATTCATATGAATGCCATCTAATCCAAAATTGACGATTTGGAGCGGTTCCAAATTCTTTCCAATAAACTCTGTCATTAGTACCAGTTGGTGCAAATCCAGTAAAAGGAGCCCAATAACTGGCAATTGTATTATTTGGCAAAGAATCCGAAGGAAGTGCTTCCGGAGTATTTGCCGGAACACCCGTTGCAGATGTGTCAAATGTTACAAGACCATTACCAGATGCTTTAAAATGAGTTACAGGCGTTCCTGCAAAATCAAATGCAAATGTAAGAGGAAATGCAGCAGACCACTGATTAGTTGATATGGATGGAGGTAGAACTTCAGTCCAACCCGTTGTTGAGAAGTCACTGTCTGTATTTGTGCCTCCAGGATTACCTGCAGATGCTCCACTTTGTGTGGCATTATATTGCGCCTGCACTACAATGGTGGATAAAAGCGTCAGCAAGGCTATTGCAAAAATTTTGCCATAAGAAGCCCAACCACGCCATCGATTTTGTCGAAGTATTGTCATAATAAGTGTATTTAATTAAAGAAAAGTTTCAAATAAAAAATGATCGAACAGCTAAAGTAAGGAAAACAGTTACAATTCACGAAATAAACGGTCGATATTTTAATATAAGCGGTCGATATCTGAGTAATTTAGATTGAATATAAAAAAAGCCAATCCGAAGATTGGCTTTAAATCATGTAAGATTTTTTCAATTATTCAATGACAATTCTTCCGTTGATCATAGTTTTGTCATTTCTGATTTTCAGTATATATGTGCCCTGCGCTAGTTTGTTTAATCGAATGTCGTGATTCAATTTATCACCCATCGCTTGCGCCTTTTCACTATAAACCACTGTCCCTGTCATTGACAATATTTCAATATTAACTTCTCCGTTTATATTTTCAGCAGAAATCCTAAATGTTCCGTCTGAAGGATTCGGGAAGACATTGAGATTCGTATATGCATTGTCATTAATTCCACCTACAGGTACAAACACGGCCTTGGTCGTATCTTTAATACAAGAACCTGCATAAGCCGTCAATGTAATCAAATACGATTGCGATTGAGGGAAAGTATGCTGAGGATTAGCAGCGGTAGCAAAAGTACCATCTCCAAAATCCCAAAGTACAGAATCCACATTCGGACTTAGTGAAGATGAAAAGGTAATGGTCAAACTTCCGGTGACCTGTGAAGTAAAATTGATTATTGGAGTTGTGCTGTGGAAAGCATAAACAGGTATTCTACCACTAAGGGTTACTGAATTACATCCAGTAGTGCTTTGTAATGATTCCACATAGAGCGTATCATCCTGAGTTACATTAGGAAGAGTATAAGTACTTCCAGTTCCTAAAGGACTTCCTCCTATCGGTACGTCAAACCATCTGTCGGTATCACCGGTAGAAAATACTTCCAATGTGACCGGCCCGCTTTCACAAGTCTCTCCATTAGCCACACTGTCTACAACCGGTGTAAAGAGCGAAGCGAATATTTTGGCACTTGAAGCATCATTGGTTGTGTCTTCATCATTTGCCAATGCTGACCTACCAATAACCGTATAAGTTTGCGGTACGGACAAGTCTGCGTTATTCGTAAAATTGTAAACAAAGGTAGAACCCGGATTAATTGGTCCCGGAATCGTTTCCATTGGTGAAGGTGTTCCATTTACAGTATAAAATACCGGAATATTAGACTGTGGTAAAATTCCCTTATTGGTTATTCTCATTGAGATAGGGGTATTGGCCGTATAACCGCATCCCGACTGAAGTCCAATTAATGAATCCACTTTGATATCATTATTAGGTGACTCGAGTATATGGAAGTTGTCAAATGCAAAACCTTCATCCTGAACACTTGCATCGGACCCAAATACCACGCGCATTAATACACCTGAATTTCCGGCATAACTTGTAAGATTATTTTCAGCCGTTAACCAGCCATTAGAGCCATTATTGCTTATTGCTCTTCCAGTCCAGCCTTCCTGATTTGTGAAAGACAGTCCATTGACGGTATTGTCAGTATACCAGTTGTCCGGATCACCAAATGCTCCGACCGGAGTCCATGTTGCGCCGGCATTGGTCGAAGCCTGAACCTGCGCTCCATCCCAGGAAAATTCGGAATTCCAGTTGACGTCAATTTTAATTAATGGCAGAGTTAAACTGCTAAAATCGAAACATGGTCCTAATACAAATGCTTCTTCATTGGCATTATAAACACCGGTTAAATTGGTATTCCAGGCATTAACACCCGATGAAGCTCCACTTATATTCGCAGTGGCGGGCGTTCCAAGAGCCCATGAACTATTGGTTCCACCTGAAGTCCAGCCACCATTACCTGATTCGAAATCTTCGTAATAAGGAAATGTTGTTATTACAGGAATACTTATTATATCAAGCCCAAGTGAATCATCCAATGGATTTTGATCGGCACTAAATGTAGCGACCGCTCCAAAGGCATATGTGGCAGGTACGGATAAATCCACCGTACTTGTAAATGTATAGAAAGCTGTATCACCCGGGAACAAATCAGATGCCAAGACCAGATTTTCGTTGGTTGCCACTCCATTTAAGTAATAAGTGAAATTCAAAGTAGTACCGGTTGTTATGGTATTTAGACCAATATTGGCATATTCTAAGATCACAGTGTCCGTAGCAGAAAGTCCACAGCCTGAGACAGGTGAAATAATATCGATTAACTCGACATTGAAAGGCAAAGCTGTTTCAACTAATTGGAAATTATCAAAGGCAACTCCTTCACCGGTTACTGATCCATCCGATCCAAACTGCATTCTGAACAGAGCATCGGGTTGTCCGCTAAGCGATGAAAGATCAGCAGTTGCTGTTAACCATCCTCCGGATTCATTACCAAACCTACCTCCCCAACCTTCAGGGTCTGAACCTGCATTTTGGAGACCGAAAAACGTACCATTATACCAGTTTGTTGAATTCGGATCACCAAGGAAACTTACTTTTTGCCATGTGAATCCGCCATCTAATGAATACTGCATTTGCATACCGTCAAAACTTGTTTCCGAATCCCACCACACATCTACAGAAACTTCAGGTGCGATCAATGAGTCAAATGCAAAACACGGTCCGGTAACAACTCCGTCTTCGTTATTGATATATGGCCCTGTCAAATTAGTTACCCAGGAGTTAGGAGCTGAAGCCGGAGCATTAATTATCGGTCCTGCAGGAGCACCAAGTGCCCAGGTTGAATTACCGCTGGACAACCATCCACCTGGTCCAGAATCAAAGTTTTCTGAATAGGGAAAATTGCTTATTATCGGAATACTAACCAAAGCGAATCCAAGTGAATCGTTTAAAGGATTCTGATCTAGAGAAAAGGTCGCTTTGGCACCAAATTGATAGGTAGCCGGCACGGATAAATCAACGGGGGCTGTAAATGTATAAAGTGCAGTATCGCCCGGTAATAGATCTGCAGTTAGAACAAAATTTTCATTGGTGGCAACACCATCTAGGAAATAGCTAAAGTTAATAGTAGTTCCTGATGCTACAGCGTTTAAACCAACATTGGCATATTCAATTTGAACTGTTTCAGTCGCAGTAAGCCCACAACCAGATCCAGGAGATAATATTTCTATCAATTCCAGGTTGAAAGGTAATGCCGTTTCAACGATTTGGAAATTATCAAAGGCAACACCATCAAAAGAACCGGTTAAGAAACTCGATGCAAATGCCATTCTAAACAATACATCACTTTGTCCCGCAACATTTGACAAATCTGCGGATGCCACAAGCCAACCGTTTGAGCCTGTAGTACCATTACCACTCCAGCCGTCGCCATCAGCAAATTGTGCTTGAAGTCCATCAACAGTATTGTCATTGTACCAGTTCGTAGAATTCGGATCGCCAAATGAACTTACTTTATTCCAGGTCATTCCAGCATCTGTAGAATATTGCATTTGTACACCATCCCATGAAAAGTTGGTATTCCAGTTAATACTCACGTTAACTTCAGGAACAATCAGTGAATCAAAATTGAAGCAAGGGCCGGTGACAAAAGAAACATCATTGGTTGGATATCCTCCTGTGAGATTTGTCATCCAGGCATTTGGTGAAGAAGCCGCGGTATTTATTACACTACCAGCCGGAGCACCCAATTGCCATGGATTTGTACCTGTTGTAGTCCATCCACCGGGGCCAGAATCAAAATCTTCAGAATAAGGATAATTCACGATTGTTGGAATATTTGTGATTAGAGCAAAAGCGGTATCATTCGTATTGGAAGAATCTCCGGGTAATTGTGTGTACACTTTGAAATTGTATCCACCGCTTGTACTTAAATCAATAGGCGTGCTAAATGTATAGCTCAAAGTATCCCCAGGTGCAAATGTTGATCCAAGTGTGATAGTTTCGGTAGTAATCAGTCCGTTTATATCCGCTTCAATTGGGAAAGTAAAGCCACTGTTAAACGTGGCGCTACCAAAATTGATTATTCTCGCTGATAGCGTTTCATTGGCTGTCAATGCACATCCAGTCAAAGGAGAATCAATGGCAATGACGGAAAAATCTTCCGGTATTGGTTGATAAATTCTGATTTCATCCAAACACATGTCTGCATTAAAAGAAGATCCTGTTGAACCTATCGAACTGACAAAAGATATTGTAATTGTGTCATTGGCAAAATTGGTCAATGGTACAGAAATAAAAGTCCATGGATCGTTAATTGAAGTATAGTTTGGATCAACGCCAACCAATGTTAATACGGTGTCTGTTGTACTTACACCATTAACAATTACATGGAAATCGCCCATTCCATTTCCAAATCTGTGATAATTAAAGTCCAACTGAGGAGCGGTTAAATTACTAACATCTACAGGAGGTGTTGTTAATGTTGAGGTTGCACCAACCGAACCACTCGATGCTTCCGGATAAACGTAAGTTCCCGGACCGTTGACATCACCGGTTGGTCCTGTAGCTGTGGAAGAGGTTGTGCCGGTATTTCCTCTCCAGGAGTAGCCTACCGTTGGGTTTCTCGACCAACACTGATCAATCGTTGCACCTCCAACCGGCCAGTTACCATTGTCGAAATCTTCAAAATATGGATTTGGAAAAATAGTACAGGTAGTAGTAAAGTTAGCAGGTCCGGTAAAAGATGATGTATCTCCGGCACCGCAAATAGATCTTACATAATAGTCATAAGAGGTATTTGAACTAAGCCCGGTAAGAGAAAATGGATTGCTAGAAGTAACAATAGAGCTCCCACTTCCCAGCACAAATCCGCTGGGCCCGTATTCGATTTCCCACTGGCTTGAAGAACCAATTTCCGTCCAGTTTAATTGAGCTGAATTAGATAAAACATTGGATGCAAATAAGTTGGCTGGAGCTTGAATTGAAGGGCTTAATGTAAGCTCCAAGGTATCATTAACATTTACTGTATCGGCCACGCCATTTGGAACAGAAGTCCAGACTTTTAATACATTAGTTCCTGAGATTGATTTATTGCCAAGCGTAATTTGAGCTGAATTGGCTCCCATTCCATTGATGGTATCTAAAGGTGTGGTTACTAAAATAGGAGTTTCAGGGGTTCCATTCCAGGTCCAGTTGACTGTGTAATTATTTACCTGATTGGTACCATAGTTTTGAACAGTAGTCACCAAATTATAATTACCGGAACAGAAAAAAGTACCGGGAGAGTCCAGGGAGGCAACGCCAATATCATTCGGTCCGGTTACTACAGGATATCGAAGCCTTGCAATTACGCAAAATGAATTTCCTGAACAAATATTATTAATTGTAGCATCGCCATCTGCAATTATAGTAACAGTACCATCTGAAGCCCAGTTGAGAATTGTGGCCAAAGGAATGATGAATGAAACCGAATCGTAATTAGCGCCACATTGTGCGGTCGCATTTGATTGGCCAATGGTATTTCCGTTTTCATCTATAAAAGTTATAAACTCAGGATTTGTCGGCGTTCCATTTAAATCTCCATTATAGGCAAATGTTAATGTGGCATCTCCATTTGCATTGGGCGGAACATTTGAAAAAATCAAAGTTTCATTTCCACCGGTAGTTGGATTGCATTGTTGAGGTAGAGTAACATCATAATTCTGCCCTAAGACCTGAATAAATGAAGTAAGAATGGATAAAATTAGAATTGAAAAGAATCGGTAAAAAGGAGTAAAATTTCTCATCATATTATATTTTGCAACATTAAAAGAATTAAAAAAAATTCTATTATTCAATTTATAGGTTTCATCATCGTTTGGAGGGCAATTTCCTTTCCTTTAATTTATCAATAGAACTATTTATCAAAAAAAAAGCCAATCCGAAGATTGGCTCTTTAAAAATAAATTTGAATTTATTTATTCAATGACAATTCTTCCATTGATCAAAGTTTTGTCATTTCTTATTTTCAGAATGTATGTGCCCTGCGCAAGCTTATTTAATCGAATATCGTGATTCAATTCTTCACCCATCGCTTGAGCCTTTTCACTGTAAACCACTGTTCCGGTAATTGACAATATCTCAATATTAACTTCTCCGCTTATGTTTTCAGCGGAAATCCTGAAACTTCCGTCTGAAGGATTCGGGAAGACATTGAGATTCGTATATGCATTGTCATTAATTCCACCCACCGGCACAAAAACAGCTTTCGTTGTATCTTCCAGACATGATCCGGCATAGGCTGTTAGTGTAATCAAATACGATTGCGACTGAGGGAATGTATGCTGAGGATTAGCAGCCGTGGCAAAACTACCATCACCAAAATCCCAAAGTACCGAATCCACATTCGGACTTAATGAGGAAGTAAAGGTTACAGTTAGGCTTCCGGTTACCTGAGATGTAAAGTTGATTACAGGTGTGGTACTGTGGAAAGCATATGCAGGAACTCTTCCACTAACAGTAGCAGAATTACAACCTGTCGTACTTTGTACTGATTCCACATAAAGCGTATCATCCTGAGTGACATTTGGAAGGGTATAGGTACTTCCAGTTCCAAGTGCAGTACCACCTGAAGGAACATCAAACCATCTGTCGGTATCTCCGGTAGAGAATACTTCTAAAGTAACAGGTCCACTTTCGCAGGTTTCGCCATTAGCTACACTATCTACGACCGGCGTAAAGAGCGAAGCAAATATTTTGGCACTTGAAGCATCATTGGTAGTATCTTCATCATTTGCCAAAGCTGAGCGACCTATAACCGTATAAGTCTGCGGCACCGAAAGGTCTGCATTGTTCGTAAAGTTGTAAACAAAGGTCGACCCCGGATTGATTGGTCCCGGAATTGTTTCAGTAGGAGATGGTGTTCCATTTACCGTATAGAATACCGGAATATTTGACTGCGGTAAAATTCCCTTATTGGTAACTCTCATGGAGATAGGGGTATTGGCAGTATAACCACATCCCGACTGAAGCCCAATTAAGGAATCCACTTTGATGTCATTATTTGGAGATTCCAAAATATGGAAGTTATCAAAGGCAAAACCTTCATCCTGAACACTTCCATCCGAACCAAATACCACACGCATTAATACACCTGAATTTCCTGCAAAGGTGGTTAGGTTGTTTTCAGCAGTTAACCAGCCATTAGAGCCATTTCCTGTTGATTGTCTTCCTGTCCAGCCTTCCTGATTTGTGAATGCTAAACCATTGACAGTATTATCGGTATACCAGTTATCGGGATCTCCAAAAGCACCAACCGGTTGCCAGGTAGTTCCACCATTTGTAGAAGCCTGTACCTGGGCACCGTCCCATGAAAATTCAGAATTCCAATTCACATCCACTTTTATTAATGGGAGTGTCAAGTTGCTGAAATCAAAACATGGACCTGTCACATAGGCTTCTTCATTGGCATTGTAAACTCCTGTTAAATTGGTGTTCCAGGCATTTACACCTGAGGATGCTCCGCTAATATTTGTAGTGGCAGGTGTACCCAGTGCCCAGGAGCTGTTTGTTCCGCTTGCAAGCCAGCCTCCGTTTCCTGATTCAAAATCCTCATAATAAGGGAAGGTCGAAATTACAGGAATATTGGTGATGATCTCAGAGATCGTATCGTTTACATTTGAAGAATCACCCGGCAATTGCGGATAGATGCTTACATTATATGAACCAAATGAACTGAAATCAAAAGGTGCCGTAAAGGTATATGCCAAAGTATCACCAGGGGCAAATGCAGCTGAAAGGGTTACTGTTTCAGTAGTCACCACTCCATTAACACTTGCGGCAATTGGGAAAGTAAAGCCTGTGTTGAAAGTTGCTGTTCCTAAATTTACTAACCTTGCAGCCATTGTTTCTGTACTGCTCAATCCACAACCACTGGTAATGGAATCAATAGCTATAGCACTGAAATCCTCCGGTATGGGTTGAAAAACTCTGAATTGATCCAAAGAAATATCACCGGCAAGTCCTGCACCTCGTGTAGCAAGAAATCTGAATTGAACGGTATCATCAGTTGTTGTAAAAGGAACATTTACCTGAGTCCATGGATCAGTTTCTGCCAGTTGTTGTTGTCCTGACAATGTAAAGATGTTAACCCATAAGCCATTATCAGATACCTCTACATCCAATGTTCCGATATTAGAGCCAAACATGTGATAATAGAATTCAATTTGTGGAGCAGAAAGGTTGCTGATATCAATTAGCGGAGAATAGAGCTCAGCAATATTTCCCGTTGTTCCAAAACTAGCTTCCGAGTATACGTATTTTCCGGTCCCATCTACGTCACCGCTCGGCCCGGTTCCGAATGAACCTGTATTGGCATCTTCAGGTTGCCATAGGAATCCGGTTGTTGGTGTTCTTGACCAACATTGATCAATGGTAAGCGGGAAAATTGCACTCCAGCCCGGACCATCAAAATCCTCCTGATAAGGATTAGGGAAAATCGCACAAGGGGTTAAGAAATCACTGCGGATTGACCATGCACTGGTATCACCAGGAGTACATATTTCTCTTACATACCAGTCGTAATTAGTGTTGGCACTTAAACCGCTTACCGTCACAAAGGTATCGGTTGCTGCCGTGATTGTTCCTGTACCTTGTGTAAATCCTGCGGCACCAAGTTCAACCTGGAAATTGTTTCCACCACCAAAGGATGACCAAAACAAGGTTGCAGAATTTGGTAGGATGTTAGTTTCACCAAAATTGGATAAATCCGGACAGGTTGGAGCCTGTCTTACTCTAAATTCATCAACAGACATATCACCGGTAAAACTAGTTCCTCTGGTTCCTGTAAATCTAAATTGTACAGTATCTGAAACCGTTGTAAAAGGAACGCTTACTTTAATCCATGGATCAGCTGACGTCGCTTGTTGTTGACCTGAAATGGTAAACAGGTTAACCCAGGTTCCATTATCATTGACTTCCAAATCCAGAGTGCCCATAGTTACTCCGAACATGTGGTAATAAAATGAAACTTCAGGAGTTGTTAAAGAACTGATATCGATAAGCGGGGATGTTATATCTGCCATCTGACCAGCAGTCCCACCACTTGTTTCCATATAAATATATTTACCTGTTCCGCTTACATCACCCAGAGGTCCGGTATTAGAAGAACTGGTATTGGCATCTTCAGGTTGCCAGACAGGTGCAGCAGTTCCATTTGGATTTCTTGACCAACATTGGTCGATGGCCAAAGGAAAAGTTGTAACCCAGGCCGCACCATCAAAATTCTCAGAATAAGGTGTTGAAAATATGGTACAAGTGGTTGTAAAGGATAAAGGTCCTGCGTAGGCCGAGGTATCACCGGGGCCACAAATCGATCTCACGTAAAAATCATACATTGTATTAGCAGTCAATCCGCTTAAGGCATATGGATTGTTTGTGGTATTAATGCTAGTACCTGATCCGGGTGTAAAACCAAGGGGTCCGTATTCAATTTGAAATGAGCCACCGGAACCTCCTATCCAGCTAAGGTCAGCACTGGTAGGTCCCAGATTTGAAGCCAATAATGAGGCAGGAGTCGGAATAGTAGATGTATAATTGACATTTATAGTGTCATCAAAATTCGTTGTATCGTTGGCGCCATTTGGATTACTGGTCCATGCTTTGATGTTATAAGTTTGATTGTTTACAAGATTAATAGAACCCAGAACGACCTGTGTTGTATTAGAACCAGTACCGTTAAGTGTATCTAGTAATGTTGACACATTTATTTGAGGCTGAGCGACGCCGTCCAATTCCCAGTCCACATCAAAACTAGTCACCTGATTTGAACCGTAATTTCCTACAGTTACAACAGCATTTTGAATGCCCGGACATGCTGCCTGAGGACTATCTAAGCTGGCTATTCCTATACTATTATTTCCAGTCACTGGAATATAAGTTACACTTCCATTCCATTGTCTCGGATTATTAACAGGAACCGGAATACCACCACCAAAACCAGAACTGGCATCGCAAGTGATGACGAGGTTACCATCGGTAAAAGTAGTTTGTCCGGATGGGTTGGAATATATTACACTGGTACCGCCTATATAAAATCCGTAGGTCTGACCAGCCGGAATTAAAAGGTTAATAGGTAGAGCAATTGGATTTACGAATCCAGTTCCACCTGCAGGGCAGGTACCTGTACCAATTAATGTCCATCCACCGGCCGTAGAAATATTTGGTTGTGTTGCTCCTGTGGCTAATACACCTCCGGGTCTGTACCAAACATCCAGATTTTGTACCGATGCATTAGATTGGCCAAACTCTGTAATTAAGACAGAAGTATTTGCGGATAGCTCAAATGTAGTTCCCTGCGATCCATTTCCTCCATTCAGAGGAGGTACTGTGGTTACTGTTAATTGAGCAAAAATTGAAAGGGGTAAAAATAATACCAGCGATAAGCTTAAGAGCCAGAATTTGCCGAAATTATATGATTTGGTAGAGTTTCTCATTATTATATTTTTTTCCAAGCTTAAAGCACCAAAAAAAAATGGTATAATTCAATTAATACCTTAAGTATTATCATAAATATTATAATGGTTTTTTTGAAGAGCTAAACTTCTTCTCTCAATTTAGATAGGATACGGATCACCATTTTTAATTCCTCACCTTTTATGGTTTGACTCTGTTCCTTATTGTTTAGCGCGATATAGTACAGAATGGCCTGATACTCTTCTGTTGAGCATTCTTTTAAGACATCGTATTCCCGGAAATATTCAAAAAAATTGGCAACAAACACCTTTAATTTTAAATGGTCTGCAAAAAGGTCGTTTAAAGGAGTAGACAATATCACATCTTTTAATCCGTGCCATTCGGATTGAATATTCATGGGATTAAGATCAATACTTTTAATTGTTAGTTTTTCCAATGCATTCGATAATAACGAATCAATAATACGCAGTGTAAAAAAAAATCCATGTGCATAACTCAAAAATTTATCCACATAGATGAAATTAAATTTCAAAAGGTCTGATTATCAGCAAATGAAGTTTTTGAACTTCCATATTTAAATTTAAAACCTTCCTTTTTCCCTTTGTATCTAAGGCCATCTTGATCGTGGACAAGATAAGTGCCTTCAGGTATAGCCAGAACAGTGGCTTCTTTATTTATGGTGATATATTCTTCCAATCTTTGGTCTCTTGTTTCCCCTTTATGCCCGGCCGGTAGAGCGTTGGTATAATGGGGATTAATCTGATAATCAATAAGGTTTAATGCTTTAAATTTTTCGGGTTCTATGATTGGCATATCATTGGTTGTGCAAATAGTAGGTCCTGCAAGATTAGACCCGGCACTCCAGCCTATATAGGGGATCCCATTAGTTACTTTATTTCTTATTTCCTCCAGAATATTAAAATGGTAACACCTTTCAAGAAGTCGAAATGTATTCCCTCCTCCAACTATTATTCCATGGGCTTCACGAATGGCCTTTACCGGATCATCAAAATGATGGATACTTTGTACGACTATCCCTATTTTGTTTAAGGCTTCATTTACTTTGTTTTCATATTCTTCGTATGTAAAAGTAACACCGGCAAATGGGATGAAAACGGCTTTCTTTGTTTCACCCATAAAATCGGAAATTGTATCTAATGCGAATTCGAGGTAGTTTTGGTCCGGTAAGGATGAATTGCTTAGTAATAGAAGTCTTTTAGTCATTGGGTGAAAATCTGAACTATGAGGATGAATTACAAGTTTTTTATCATGTATTACCTATGATGTGAAATTTTATAATGTTAGTACGGTTTTTCCGATATCTTGTATTTATTTCAGTAATGGCATTTTTTATCATTTTGATAGCAAATGTCATTGTTATTTTCAGTACGCGAAAAGGTATTTTAAATGCCGGGCAAAAACTTCCGGATCACTATTATGCAATGGTATTGGGAACCTCCAAGAAATTTGCCTCTGGTTCCGAAAACCTGTATTATAAAAACAGAATGATGGCAGTCAAAGATTTAATGGAAAAATCAAGTCCTAAGTTTTTAATTTTAAGCGGTTCAAATCCCTCTGTTTATTACAATGAACCAAGAGATATGAAATTGTCGCTTTCTGAATTGGGAATAGATTCATTAAATTTTATAATCGATTCACATGGAGACAATACATTTGAATCCTTGAAAAATTATTCTCAACACTATAAGAAAGATTCTTTAATAATAATTACTCAAACGTTTCATGCATATCGCACACTTCTTATTTGTAAACAATTGAATATCAATGCGATGGTATATCCGGCTGAAGAAGTTTCTGCAGATATCACCAACAAACCACTGGTCCGCGAAGTATTTGCGAGGGTTAAAGCGCTGTGGGAATTTTACCTTTTTAATGCTTAATGCTTTCTTTGCCCTTTCAAATTAAATAAAGCCTTGCCGGGTAGTATGTCGAAGTGTAAACTATTTATATTCTTTTTTCTGATAATCGGCCTCTCGGATTACTCATATGGACAATTTATTGTAAAAGGAAAAATTACGGATGCTAAAACAGGTGAGGGTTTGCCCTTTGTTAATGTGTTTTTTCCTGGATCGAGTATTGGTACCACTACAGATTTTGAAGGATATTATACTTTAAAAGCCCAAAATGCACAGGACTCAATAAAGGCCACGTACATTGGTTATGTTTCGAGGATTAAAGCACTCGAGAAAATTTCTGTTCAAACTATCGACTTTCAATTGAGTGAATCTTTGGTTCAATTGGATGAGGTAATTATTCATCCCGGTGAAAACCCTGCTTTTCCGATCATGAGAAAAGTGATTGAAAATAAAGATAAATACGATAAAAGAAGCCTCGAAGCCTATCAGTATGAGAGTTATAATAAAATTGAAGTAGATATAAATAATATCTCCGAAAAATTTAAGAATCGCAAGATATTTCAAAAAGTAGTAGACCTCTTTGATAGCCTGGAAGCCATGGCAGGAGAAGATGGCGAGCCTGTATTGCCTTTATTTCTATCAGAATCCGTTTCAGACTTTTATTTTAAAAGAGATCCGGAAAAAAGAAGAGAAATTATAAAAAAAACCAGGTTTAAAGGTGTGGGATTGGAAGATGCCAGCCTTGTTTCTCAATTGATAGGATCTACTTTTCAGGAATACAATTTCTATCAGAATTACCTCACCATTTTAAATAAACAATTTGTCTCACCCATATCGAATAGTTGGAAAACGTTTTACTATTTTTTGCTTTCAGACAGCTCATATATCAATGGTGAATTTTGTTACAAGCTGGATGTGGATCCAAAAGTGAAAACTGATCTGGCCTTTTATGGATCTATTTGGGTTTCAAAGGAAAATTACGCATTAAAACAGGTCGATCTCAGCATTACAAAAAATGCCAATCTTAATTATGTAGAAGCGATTACCATACAGCAGGAGTTAACAGAAACTACCGCAGGAGCTTATTTGCCAACAAAAAACAGGGTGATAATTCGCGTTGCGAATCTCGATGATCAATGGGCGGGTTTTTTAGCAAAATTTTATACCTCAAATGAAAATATCATTGTCAATGAACCAAAAGAGACTAGTTTTTATGATCAGTATTTGACGCTCTCAGAAGAATTTGACGACGATGATGATGCCTACTGGACCCAAATAAGGCATGACTCATTAAGCGATGCGGAGCAATATGTCTACAATATGATCGATTCTATTAATGACTTACCGGTTGTAAAAACTTATGTCGAAATCATTGATATACTTGTGAATGGTTACAAGGATTTTGGACCACTGGAAATAGGCCCGCACATATATACATTTTCTTTTAACAACATCGAAAACAGCCGATTCAGACTGGGTTTTAAAACAAACTATCTTTTTAGCGATCATTGGACATTGAGTGGTTACGGTGCTTATGGAAGCGGTGATGGTGTATTTAAATACGGGGCCAGGGTGGATTACCTGGTATCCAAACAGCACTGGACGAAATTTTCAATTTCCAGAACCTATGATCTTTTTCAGGTAAGCGTTGATCCCGAACGCTTGGAAAATAATAACCTGTTTTACGCCTCAACATTTTGGGGTAACCTAAGAAGGCCATTCTATAGTGAAATCAATGAATTATCTGCCAAATCAGATCTGTTTAGTGGAATTACAGCCGGAGTCAAAATAAAGACTCAAACCTTCGAGCCTCACTCCAGTTATGGTTTTGGTTATGGGCAATTGAATTCCAGGCGATTCAGAACAACAGAATTGGAAGGTTTTGTCAGAATAACCAGAAATGAAAAATTTATACTTAATGACAATGAAAGAATAAGTCTTGGCTCTCCGCGATGGCCAATATTTACCCTACGCTATACCAGAGGATTAAAAAATACCCTTGATGGAGATTTTGATTATGATAAAATGGAAATGAGAATTGAAAAAAAATTCAAAATGGGATTTTGGGGGTTGTCAAGGTATGATCTTAATTTTGGTAAAATCTATTCTACACTTCCATATCCACTACTCAATGCGCACTTGGGAAATGCCAATTCTGTTTTTTATACTTCAGCAGCCTTCAATCTAATGAATCGATTTGAATATGTAAGTGACGAATGGGTATCATTGAGATGGATCCATTTTTTCGAGGGAAATATTCTCAACAGAGTTCCTTTAATTTCGAAGCTAAAATGGCGAATGCTCGCACAGGCCAATGTATTATTTGGAAGCCTGGGTCAAAACAATATCAATATAATTTCAGATTTTGATGAAAATCAAAACTTTGTTGCGCCTCCTCTTGGGCTAAATCAGCGCGAACCCTACGTAGAATTGGGTTATGGAATAGAAAATATTTTCAAATTTTTAAGAGTGGACGCATTCCACAGAATTACTTATCTCTATCCCGGTTCACCAAAATTTGGTGTTAAAATGTCCTTACAATTCATTCTATAATCGCATTTGAATATTGTAATCCTTAGTCTAATTTTGAAACTTAATTAAGCCAATGAATAATATTAAATCTCTTTCTTACCTTTTTGCAATTCTCATTTTTCTGTTTGCCTGTAGTGGTGAAAAGAAAAAAGAAAGAAAGAAATTAATAGATACGGATATTTCAATTAACTCTCCGGAGTACAAACGAATGCAAATTTCTATTGTCTCTGAACAAATAGAAGAAACACCGAACATTGCCAGAAATTACGACAACCGGGCTAAACTATATCTGGAGCTGGAAAATTATGATTCCGCTCTTGCTGATGCGAGTAGAGCCATACAGCTCGATTCTACCAATGAATATTATTATTTCACACAATCCAAAGCCTATAAAGGGCTCCAGCGAATTGGGGAAGCTTTTCTAGCTGCAAAGAATGCAGAGAATAGATTTATAAAATCCCCTGATTTTTACTCGTATCTGGGAAAACTGTACTTTATCTCACAAGATTATGGGGCCTCTATTCACTACCTCGACCTGGCGGAAGATCTTGCACCATTTCATACAGAAACTTTTTTTATAAAAGGTCTTATTTATTTAGAGCTGGGTGATACGATAAAAGGAATTAAGTTTTTGGAATTGGCCATAGAACAGGTGCCGGATGATACCGATATATTTAATGTTATGGCTAGCGTATACAATGCCATGAGGCAACCGGAAATGGCCATTGAATATTTAAAAACAGGGCTGAGAATGAGTACCAAGGATCCTTTTCTTCACTATAATATGGGTGTAACAATGCTGGATATGGGCATGCCTGATTCAGCAAAATTTTATTTTGCAATGTCTACCCGGGTAGACAGCACATTTTATCTTGGCCATTACAATATGGGGGTATTGAGCTTCGCAGAAGAAAACTGCGAAGAAACAATAGAGTTTATGACCAGAGCCACTAAATTCAAGGAAGATGTAGAACGCGCACATGCGTATTTGGGTTACTGTTTAGAAAAACTTGGATACCACCTTGAAGCGCTTGATGCTTTTAAAAAAGCCTTAGAAAAAGAACCCGAAAATCAGAGCTTAAAAGCTGCTAAAGATCGTGTACAACAGAAAATTGATTTCGAACGACAATCCTCTTAATTAATGTCATCAAAGCAAATATTTATTACGCTTCCCAACGGAGAAAAAAAAGCCTATCCTAAAGGCAGCACAGGATTTGAAATCGCAAGTGATATCAGCGAAGGGCTTGCAAGAAACGCACTTTCAATTAAAGTAAATGGCAATGTGCGTGAAATCCACAGAGCTATTAATGAAGATGCAGAAGTGCAAATTCTTACCTGGAATGATCAGGAAGGCAAGGAAACATTTTGGCATTCTTCAGCTCACCTTTTAGCGGAAGCCGTCGAAGCACTTTATCCCGGTGTTAAGTTTGGAATTGGTCCACCTATTGAAAATGGGTTTTACTACGATATTGATTTTGGCGAACGTGAGTTTTCTTCAGATGACTTTCCAAAACTGGAAGCCAAAATGACCGAGTTGGCCCGGCAAAAAAATGAATTTGAAAGACGGGAAATCCCTAAATCAGATGCTTTATCTTATTTTAAAGAAAAAGGCGACGAATATAAAATTGAATTAATCGATGGTCTGGAAGATGGCGAAATCACTTTTTACCATCAGGGCAATTTCACAGATTTGTGTCGCGGGCCTCATATTCCAAATACGGGTCTGATTAAAGCCATTAAACTTTTGAATACCGCCGGAGCTTACTGGAGAGGGGATGAGAAAAGAAAACAACTGACAAGGATTTACGGTATTACCTTTCCCAAGCAAAAGGAGTTGAGTGAATATCTCGAGCTCTTAGAACTCGCAAAACAAAGAGATCACCGTAAACTGGGAAAAGAACTGGAATTATTTACTTTTTCCGAAAAAGTGGGAATGGGATTGCCACTTTGGTTACCAAAGGGCGCGAGGTTGAGGGAAAGACTTGAAAATTTCCTTAAAAAAGCACAGGTAAAGGCAGGCTATGATCCGGTTGTGACCCCACACATTGGTCATAAAAACCTGTATATAACCTCGGGACATTATGAAAAATACGGGGAAGATTCTTTTCAACCAATTCAAACGCCACATGAGGGTGAAGAGTTTTTGCTGAAACCCATGAATTGCCCACATCACTGCGAGATTTACAAAAGCAGGCCGAGGTCGTATAAAGATCTTCCACTTCGATTGGCTGAATTCGGTACAGTTTACCGTTATGAACAAAGCGGTGAATTGCATGGACTCACAAGGGTAAGAGGTTTTACACAAGATGATGCGCATTTATTTTGCACACCGGAGCAGGTAAAAGACGAATTTAAAAAGGTCATAGATCTGGTACTTTATGTTTTCAAGGCACTTGGATTTGAAAAATTTACCTCGCAGATTTCCCTTCGCGATCCGGAAAATAAGTCAAAGTATATCGGCGATGACGCGGTATGGGAAATCGCTGAAAAAGCCATAGTAGAAGCCAGTGAGGAAAAAAAGCTAGAAACAGTGACGGTTTTAGGTGAAGCAGCTTTTTACGGTCCTAAACTTGATTTTATGGTTAAGGATGTGCTTGGGCGACAATGGCAATTAGGAACCATACAAGTGGATTATAATTTACCGGCAAGATTTGAACTTGAGTACATCGGAGCCGATAATCAAAAACACCAGCCGGTCATGATTCACAGAGCTCCTTTTGGTTCAATGGAACGATTCGTGGCCTTATTGATTGAAAATTGTGGTGGCGATTTCCCGCTCTGGCTGGCTCCGGATCAGGTTGCTATTCTACCACTGTCAGAACGATTTAAAGAGCATTGCGATGAATTAATGCTAAAGTTTGAAGCCAATGATATTTCAGGTTTTGTAGATCATCGTGATGAAAAAATTGGTAAAAAAATCCGTGATGCAGAGATTTTAAAAATTCCCTTTATGCTTATTATTGGCGAAAAAGAAGCCAATGGAAATAAAGTATCAATTCGCAGGCATGGAGAAGGAGATATAGGACAAATGAATCCGGATGACTTTATTTCATTTTTTCAAAAAGCTGTACAATCATCAATTGAATTAAAATAATAGCCAGAAATTTTTTTAAGAATTTAGAATAAGCGATATTTGCAGCCTGTTTTTCAAAACTAAAAACTTAGAATAGTATTAAGAGACCGAAAAGAAGGATTTACCGGGGCCCGGAAAAAGAGCCTTACAGAGTAAATGACAAGATTACAACACCGCAAGTTAGAGTTGTAGGTGACAATGTTGAAGTTGGAGTATACCCGATTCTAAAAGCAATTCAGATTGCTGAAGAACAGGGGTTGGATTTGGTGGAGATTTCTCCAAAAGCAGATCCTCCTGTGTGCAAGGTAACGGATTATTCTAAGTTTAAGTACGAACAGAAAAAGAAGCAGAAAGAGCTTAAATCAAAACAACATAAGGTTGTTCAAAAGGAAATTCGCTTTGGACCCAACACGGACGACCACGATTTTGATTTTAAAGCGAAGCATGCAAGAAAATTCCTCGAGGATGGAGCAAAAGTTAAGGCCTATGTACATTTCGTTGGTCGAACAATTGTATTCAAAGAACGGGGAGAATTATTGTTATTGAAATTAATTCAGGATTTGGAAGATGTGGCCAAGGTAGAACAGCTTCCAAAACTAGAAGGAAAAAGGATGTCAGTTTTGTTGACACCAACAACTGTTAAAAAGAAAAAATAGAGCAAATGCCTAAGGTTAAAACAAAATCGAGCGCAAAAAAAAGGTTTAAGGTAACCGGAACCGGAAAAATTAAGCGTAAGCACGCTTTTAAAAGTCATATTTTGACGAAAAAGAGCAAAAAAAGAAAGTTAAAATTAACGCATTCAACACTTGTTCACCCAACTAACGAGCAACAGGTGAAGGATATGTTAAACATTTAATTATTGTTTCACTGATGTCTGGTACTAAGTCTTGTATTGAGCGCCAGCCGTCGAAAATTTATTAATAATGCCTAGATCGGTAAATTCAGTGGCTGCAAAAGCCAGAAGAAAAAAAGTACTAAAAGCGGCCAAAGGTTATTTTGGCAGACGCAAAAATGTTCACACTGTTGCTAAGAATGCAGTTGAAAAAGGAATGCAATATGCATACCGCGACAGAAAACAAAAGAAAAGAGAATTCAGAAAATTATGGATTCAGAGAATTAATGCGGGAGCCAGAGAAAACGGCCTTTCATATTCAGAGTTTATGGGTAAATTATCTAAATCTGATATGGAAATCAATCGCAAATCCTTAGCTGATTTGGCGATGAATAATCCTGAAGCATTTGCAGAAATTGTGAAGTCTCTGAAGTAATATATATTGAGACTTAATTGAAACCCATTCGCCAAACGGATGGGTTTTTTTATATAAATATTTTCCAGTAAATGATAAACTGAACCGCCAATAGGATCCAGATTATATTTCTTTTTAGGATGGGATTCTTAAACATGATGTTAGGTTTACGCAAAAGAAAAAAAATTATTGTATTTATAAAGGATCAAAGCTCATTTCATTAATATTTTTAGCAATGAACCTATTATAATATACGGGGGAATAAAAAATAACGTTACAAAATGTTCAAATTCTTCCTGTTGAACTAAAATTTTATAATTTCGAAATTCAATAAACTAAACCAATAACAATGAAAAAATTATCAGCACTAGTACTAAGTTTATTAATCAGTGCATCAATCTTTGCTCAAATTGAAACCCCAATGCCAAGTCCAACCGCAACGATTTCTCAGGATATCGGATTGACGGAAACTACCATCGTATATTCCAGACCCGGAGTAAAAGATCGCAAGATATTTGGCGACCTTGTACCGTATGGAGAAATGTGGCGTACCGGAGCCAACATGTCAACTAAAATTACTTTTGGTGATGAGGTTCAAATCAATGATCAAAATGTACCTGCAGGAACTTACGCGCTCTATACCATTCCCGGAAAAGAAGAATGGACAATTATCATTCATAAGAACATAAGCTATGGTGGAACAGGTGGTGACAGCTATACAACAGATGAAGATTTAATGAGATTCACTGTAAAGCCGAGCAGCTTAGAGGATATGGTCGAAACTTTTACCATAGATATTTCCAATAATAAAATGGACCGTTCAACAATCGATCTTTCATGGGAAAACACCAGGGTGAGCTTTGAAGTACTGGCGCCGGTTGATGAAAAAATCACGAAAATGATCGATAGAACTTTAAACCCGGGTGGCACTCCTTATTACAGAGCTGCAACTTATTATCATGAGTCTGGTAAGGATTTAAATGTTGCCCTGGGATACGTTAATACAGCCATTGAAAAATATACAGCAGAAGGTTCAAAACCATTTTGGGTGGCGAGAAGAAAAGCTTTGATACAGGCGGACCTTGGTAAATACAAAGAAGCCATTAAGTCAGCAGAGCAAAGTACAGTATGGGCTACAGAAGCAAAAAACGATTCATATGTCAAAATGAACGAAGAATCCATCGCCATGTGGAAAAAGAAATAATAAATTCAATCATCCAAATTGAATTGAAGGCACTGTCAATTGGCAGTGCTTTTTTTATATTTAAAAATGGCTGAAAAATCAAAAGGGAAACTAAAGGTCTACAAATCTTCCGCCGGCTCCGGCAAAACCTATACGCTTGCCAAAGAATACATTAAAATTTTATTATCGAACCGGGAAGTTGATAGTAATACTTATACGGAAAACTATTTCAGACATATACTGGCCATTACTTTCACAAACGATGCTGCCAATGAAATGAAGGACAGGGTGCTTCGCTATCTCCGCGATTTTTCTCAGCAAAATGAACAAAAAGAAAATGGATTACTTCAACAAATAATTTCGGAAATCAATGAGGAATATCCGCATCAAAAAATAAGTGTATCAATTGTTAAAGAACGTTCTGATATTATCCTTAAATCTATTCTGCATCGCTTTTCAGATTTTAATATTCAAACCATTGATTCATTCACAAACCAAATAGCCCGATCCTTTGCGAGAGAACTGGGACTACCCGGGAATTATGAAATTTATCTGGATACCAAAATAAAATTGGCCGAATCAGTAGATATTTTACTCAGCCGTATTGATGAAAAAGAAAAGCTCCTCTTAAACTGGTTATTTGACTTTGTCAAAAATAGAATAGATGATGACAGGAGCTGGAATATAGCCTATAACCTCAAGGATTTTTCAACAACATTAACAGATGAAAATGTCTATGAAATGCTCGAATCGCTTAAAGAATGGAATCTCGAGGATTTTAATAAAGCTAAAAATGAATTGCTAAAGGAATATTCCAGAATTTCTGAGCAATGCAGAAAGCTGGCTAAAGAAGGATTGGATTATCTGGATTCGGAAAATTTGGATCATGCTGTTCTCAATGAAAAAAAGAATGGTGTTAGATCTCTTTTTGAAAAAAATATTAAAGAGCCGTTTTCAAAGGATTTGGGTAAAAATCTTTATAAGCATCTCCAAAACAACGATTGGTTAAAGAAGGAGGCCAATCCTAAAAACAACTTTGACGATGTAAATACCAATATTTCAATCATTGCCGGGAAGATGCATGAATTTTTTGAAGTGGAGAATGGTAGGTTTATTTCACTGAAAAACATATTAATAAACTTCCCAGAAATGGCTTTATTAAATAACATTAAGTCGATTCTTGAAGAGCTAAAAGAAAAGGACGACCAGGCTTTTTTATCGGATCTCAATGAGAAAATCAGAGATGTAGTATTATCTGAACCTATTCCATTTATTTATGAAAAAGCTGGTGTTCGATTTAAGCATTTATTAATCGATGAGTTTCAGGATACTTCGGTTTTTCAATGGATTAATCTAATCCCCTTATTATCCAATGCCCTTTCAGAAGGGAAAGTCAATTTAATTGTAGGTGATGTAAAACAATCCATATACAGATGGCGTGGTGCAGATCCTGATATATTGGTGAACTTGCCCGAATCCAAAGATGAACTTAGTTTAGAACCAATCCGAGAACATGCATTATCATTGAAAAGTCAGGTGGAAATTAATCCACTTAATTCTAATTGGAGAAGCAATCCGGGAATTATATATTTTAACAACAGTTTCTTTGAATGGCTTAAAGAAAACAATGAAGAATTTAAGGGGCTAGGGAATTATTATGATGATGTTATTCAAAAAGCTGAAAAAAATGGCGATTCAGATATTAGGATTGATGTTTTAACAGAAAAAGAATTTCAAAACAAAGATGAGATGCAGGATTTTAAATCTAATCTTGTAATCGAATACATTGACCAATGTATAAATGCCGGTTATGCCTGGAAAGACATTGCAATATTATGCAGGAAAAATAATGAAATTAAGAATATCAGTAGCGCTTTAGTTGAAAAGCAGATTTCTATAATATCCGATGAGTCGCTTTTACTTGAATCTTCCACAGCGGTTAAGGTATTGATTAAAGTTTTTGAATTTTTGAACGAACCGGGAAATCAGGACACCCTCGCAGATCTGTTTATACAAATTGCCAATTTAAAAGATTTGAGCATTGATGACTGGACGGAAATTCAGAATAAAATAAAGCTAAAATCTGCTGAAGACTATGTGGACTTTGTTAAGGACTTTTTTAATCTCGAAATTGACGAAACCCAATTAATTGAAGGAAGCGTCTTTCAATTAGGACAGGCTTGGATCAAAGCCCTGAGAATGATGAAAGACACCAAACAACAGGTATATCTCGATTATTTTCTGGATGTACTTTTTGAATTTAGCAATAAACCCATTACTGGATTAGGGCAGTTTCTTGAATATTGGGAAGATAAAAAAGAAAGACTTTCAATTTCAAGTACAAGGGATCAAAATGCTATTCGGGTTTCAACAATTCATAAAGCGAAAGGGATGGAATATCCGGTCGTAATAATTCCCTATCCTGAACTTAATTATTCAATGAAAAAAGGATCCAAAGCTTGGATTGAATTGCCAAAAAGTTTTGAAACAGAACTACCGGTTGCTGTTTTGGGGCTTAATGCTGAAATTGAAAAAACTGAGTTTTCTGATTTTTATTTCAAAGAAAAGAAAGCCAAATTCATTGAAGAAGTCAATGCCTTATTCGTAGCGATGACAAGAGCAAAAGAAGGACTTTATCTTATTGCTTCTATTCCTAATCGCAAAAACATGTCAAATTTTATCGTGGATTTTCTTGAGGGAAAACAATATATCAATTCTGAAAAAAAATATCAAGATGTAAATTATTTATCCTACACTATTGAAACGCAAAAAGATCAAAAAGACCTGGGAATTGAAGCTGCTATACTTCCATGGGATAATGCAAAAAATAGAAGGGAAAGGATTCAAAAAAATCTAAGATGGTCGGTTGATTTTACTTTGAGCAAAGAACAAATAAACAGCATACAATCCGGGAAGTCATTTCACTTGTTAATGTCTTATTTTAAAACGGAATCAGATCTGCAAAAAGTCATTAAAATTGCCTCTGAGCTATTTCAACAAAAAGAATTTGAAGACTTTCAGAATTTCCTCAGGATGATATTGTCAGACTTGGAGATGAAATCCTATTTTCAAAATGACTGGAAAATTTATAATGAAAGATCGGTTATATATGAAGGTGAGATTTTAAGGCCCGATCGTTTTCAAATTCGGGATAATCGGGTGGTCATTATAGATTATAAAACCGGACTTCAAAATGAAATGCACCAATCACAAATAGACAAGTATCAAAAGGCATTGGCTGATGTATATTCCAATTATCAAATTGCGAAGTATATTATTTATTCCAAACCCTTTAAAATTGTCAGTTTATCCTGATATTTATTCGCTTGTCGGTCATAAACTCAAGGCTGCTGTTTTCAGGAATTATGATATTCCTGTTTTCTACAATTAAAGAGCTTACCGTACCGATGGTTGCACCAAGAAGAGCACCTTGCAACCATTCATCGTAAAATATACCACCGATAATAGAACCCGAAGCCGAACTCCCCAAGATTCGTTCTGCGGTGTAATTATCAAGAATTCTAATGTCTTTTGTTGTTGAAATCGGTATTATTTCTCCGTTGATATGAATGTCAATAAGCTCCAATTGCAATTGAGCGGTTTTAAAGGCATTGCCATTTCTGGCATATTTTACACGGCCAATAATCGGAGTGTTTTGTGGTAGAATAGCAAGACCGTCACGGTTAACAATAGCTTGAGTTAATCGGCATTCTATTATTTCACCTGTTTTAGTATACCTCGAATTCAATGCGCGATTCGTTTTAATAACCAGAAACTCCCCGGCGGGAATGGTATAAAACTCCGGCCCATCAGGTATTCTTATTTCGTCTTCCGCTTGATCGATAAAGGTGGGCTTATAATTTTCCTTAATCTCTGTATTTTGTATAAATAACCAGGCTGTATCGACATATATTTTGGTGATGTACTTATTCTGAGCATAAATGGAACCAATTATTGTATCCCCACTATGCAAAAACAGACTATCAAATTGTGCCATTGTGCTGAAGCAAGATAGAATAAGTAAAAATGACAATGTCCATTTCATGATTTTATATTTGGTGTGATACATCAAAAATCAGACCTAAATTAAAGTCTCTTCATTAAAATATTCGGATTTGAGCAAGGCGAATATCACATCGTCTTTCCATATACCATTTTGATAATAGCTTCTGATAAAATGAGCTTCTTTTCGAAATTTTAGTCTTTCAAAGAGTCGCATGGATGGAGAATTTTCTGGATCAACCGATGCGTAAATCCTGTGTTTATTTAAATTTTCAAATGCGTATTTAACAATTGCTTTAATGGATTCTGTAGCAAAACCTTGATTCTGATATTCACTGGCTAAACTTATACCCAGTTCCATTTGCATATTTTCAGATCCTATAAAATGCAAGCCGAGATCACCGATTATAGTGTCATTTAGTTTATGGATTAAAACCAATTGATACCAGGTATTTTCAATATTGATTTTTTGTGGGTTGGAATCAATCAAGCTATGTACTTCTTGCAGAGAATTGTAGGTCTTGCCCTGATATTGAGTTATGTCAGCTGAACTTTTATACTTGTATAATGCTTCTGCATCGCCCGGCACTACAGTCCGAATTTTGAGCCTTTTCGTACTAATTTGCATTGCTTGATTATTTCAACCTTGGATCAAATTTAAATTTTTGAATGTCTATTATTTTAACATTTCTTGAATAATCAGGGTGTTGACAGTTCAATATATAATTCGAAGCGGAGTTTACTACTGACGAAGGTACCTTTAGGCTGAGATATTGTTTGTCATTGTACCATTCAGAACCTATTTCAGATAGTATTTTGGGAGCAGGATAATGATTCCAGTTTTTAGGTAGTTTTTCTATATCTACAGTAAAAATTGATTGGTCTGGAATTTCTAATTGTACAAGGTCAAGATCTGGAACTATCATTGGAGGAGTGTGTACCAATAATTCAAGCAATGTGATTTCAGGACTTTCTCCGGTGTACAGCACTGTCTGGCCTTTTTTGTTCCATCTGCCACCATAGATTGCCGAACCCGTTCCCGAAATATCCTTTGAAAATTTTCTTTTACACAAGCGATATACAATCATCAGGAGATGATTCCGTGCTCAATCCTTCCCAGAAGGTCTTTTACCTTTGATATACCACCCGGTATTTCAAGCAATTCAATAGGCTCCATTCCACCAAATGCCTGATTGGGTAGGTTAAGCCATTTGATAAAATCTTCCTTACTCAAAAACACCTCGGACCCGTATAAAAAGAGATCTGTTAATTCAAATAACTGAACAGAAGAATTCCTATCTAAAACTTTATCTGAACGGATCCAACGGTATAAGGTAGGAGAGGAGATGTTCAACATATTGGCTGTTTCCTCTCGTGAAATATTGAAGTAATTTTTAAAATTTTTAATTATACCGGCTTTTATTCCTGCATTAGCCAGGTGAATAAAATCATAGGAACTGTCAATTCTTTCATTGACATAATTACTTCCAAGTACAGTTTTTAACTTGCGGTAATGACTGGTATTTGATTTTGAAGTGATATTCATTTGATAATATTATTTATCATATGAACGAAAATACAAAACTTTTAGTTTCATTCCAACTTCATCGATTCATCAACCTTCAAAAATAAAATTCGAAGGTCAGATTTGAAGTTTTTGTTCTTAATCTCGTATCTCGAATCTGTAATCTCGAATCTCCATTCTCCAATTGCTGGTATCTTATTCTATATCCAGCTTGAACCTCATAATCAAAGAAATTCAACAATTTTATAGCCTTATTATATTGCAATATTTCTATTGTACTTTTTTTTAATGGCTTTTTACAGTTTGAAATAGATGGTTTAAGGCTATTGCTTAGGTCAGTAATTAGGTGGCTGTCTAAGTCCTATAAAGAACAAATTTGGAATACTAGTCAAGTTCATTTTCAGTGCTTTTAATGGCTTCAGCGTACAAAAAAGCCATAAGATTTTCCTGTCCGGTGAGTTCAGAAAAGCGCAATTGAAATTGTAAAAGGGTACGGTCAATTTCCTTTAAATCATGGGCATCTGAATCAAAATAATAATCAATGATTTTCATTAGCGTTTTATCCGTAATGTTTTGCTGCATTGAATAAACGTGTGTTAGTTTTTGAGTGGTTTCAAAATCAAATTCCGAAACGATGCCCGTTGATCTTGCAGACTCCCAGGCTGTGCTCGTTAAAATCGCGTCGATTAAACTTTCATTATTGGTTAGAACACCCAGATTTAGATAATCGTATTGCATTAATTCAATTTTTAAACTATCCATTTCTCCACTCATTATCGAGCTTATTCTATTTCTAATTTCAACATGCTTATCTCTCCATTTTGTTAAAATTTCTTCATTTTGAACTAGCTCCTTATGGATGCTTTCCAAAGCAATTATTTTTCTTTTTTTGGTTTTATAATCTTCTACTAGTTGATTAATGAATAAAGCAAATAAGACACTAAACACAATCAGAAAACCTTCTGCCAAATATTTTTTTATGTTCATAAATACCGATTAAATAGAATTGAGATTGATTTCATTTAAAAATAGACAAAATCAAATTATTGGATAATCTATATATCCTTCAAAATTAACCGCAAGGCTTCCTTTTTGCTCAGATTACTGAGTTCCGTATTATCAACAAATTCTAAGACCCATGGTGGATTAATTCGACTGTATTCTCTTAAAACCCACCCGATGGCTTTATTGATAAAGAATTCTCTGGAACCGAGTAGATGATTGATGACAAAGGCCAATAATTCAGTATCTGTATTTTTTTTGTATTTCAGTTGAAATAAAATGGCCGAACGTTGAAGCCAGATATTATCAGAATTCAGGTATTTGTTAATTCGCGGTGGGATTTCCTCTGGGTATAGTCTAAAATATGCCCCCATCAATTTATAGGCTATAAAATCCACCGTATCCCACCAGGAATTATTCATCACCATATACTCTAATAAGTCGATGTCTGACTTCTCAAATTGTTTAGAATACTTTTCTGTCAATTCCTGGGCAAAATTCTGGAATTCCCTTTGAGGTTTCTGCCAAAGCGTTTTAACAATGATTTCCAGAGATGATTTTGGTGGTAATAATTGCTTTTGAATAAAAGGTTTAATGATTTCTGACCTCAAGCCAGCTTTTATCCCATAAAATTCAAATTGATCACGCATATAGGCTTTTTGATTAATTGCGTTTTGTGGATTGGCATTCCTTTTAAATTCATTTTCAAGGCTTTTCACATAGTCTGTTACACTAAAATCCTGCGACATTCGATTTTTAATTGTGATTAATTACAGTTTAAACAGGCAGTTGTATAAACGTGCTTTTTCATTGTGCTATTTAATTGAAGCTCTTAATTTATGAAATACAAGTATTTTATAGGGACTAACTGAATGATGATTTGATTCTGAATCATGGAAAACATATTCAATATCCTGCTCTAATTCTTCTTTGAACATGCCATTTTTTGCAAAAACCTCTTTAATAATTTCAATCTTTTTTCCGGTATTCTGATTACAGATAACCATTTTTGAGCTATCCATTGATTCATTCATAATTTTTGAGAGTAAATTTATTTCCTGCACTTTGTCATTTTTTGTAAAATGAAACATGCTGTCGAGAAGAATAAAATCAAAATTCTCATATTCCTCAAATGAATAAAAATGGAAGCCAACGTCCAGCTAAAGTACGTGCTCTTTGAAGGTAAAGTCAAGGGAGAGCATGGCCTTTAGCATATGTTAGGCAAAGTATTCATCTATTTCTTTTTGGATTTTATCCGGATCTTGTCTGTTGTCAAAGACGGTAATAATCTCTATTTCATCTTTTATTATTCTGTAGATGTAAGAGTTCTGTTTGTTTAAAACGCATTTAAAAATACCTGGATGGCTCTGAGATTCCTGATGACTCTTGGGGAACTGGGCAATACTTTTAAATGAAGCGAAGAGTTTTTTCTGAAATTCTCTTTAACTTTTTCAGACCATTCTCTATCTAAATAGTCATAAATCGAATCTAATTTGAATTCTGCAAGTGGCGATAAATAGACTTTCAAGCTTTATGAAACTTTTTCATATAGTCTTCCAATGAAATTCGTTTTCCTGAATTCAATTGATTCAGTCCGATTTCAATTTCATTTTTTTCTTGAGGTGATAATTCAAGGAAAAAATCTTTCTCATTGGACTTTAAAGCATCTAGAATTTTATTCAAAACGGATTGATTGTCTATTTCAAGGATCAATTTAACTAATTCTAATTTAGATGACTGAATATCCATAAAAGCGCTTTATGTAAAGTTAAAGATTTTTTGATATCCATTTAAAAAGTTAAATTCTGTTTAATGGAAATATATTTTGCCTAACGTCTGTATAAAGTCTACCTACGTTATACTTCGGTAGATAAACATGCACTTTATTTCAATTATAGCAAAAATTTACTCTCTGATCCGTTTTGAGCCTATTGAAACGTTTAAAACGTTTATAAGCGCTTTAAACGCTTATGTAAATCTGTAAATTAAGGATAGTGAATTATTCAAAGGATTTTGGTAAGTGATCTGCTTGCGGAATTTAAACCGGATCTACATCAATAATAACCCGAAGATTCGGTGCAGTTTTCTTTTTTTCAAATGGTTTGATCTGCTCTTCAATTAGTCTTTTTATTGCAGAAGGCTGAATTCCTTCTCGTTCATATTTTACAAATATTTCACGGATATAAAGATTCCGAATTCTCGCTACAGGGGGTTCTTCTGGACCCAATACCCTTTTGCTTCCGAGTTCTTTTATTAACATTGCGGCAAGAAGCCGTGAATCATTTTCAAGCTCACCTTGATCTCGACTTTTGAGTGTAAGTTTTATAATCCTGCTTATTGGCGGGTAGAAAAAGCGATTTCGTTCGGCCAATTCCCATTTGTAAAACCCATCGTAATCGTTTTTATGAATAAAAGAGAAGAGCTCATGATCTGGCATGTTGGTTTGCAACATGACTTTTCCCTGATTGCTTTTTCGGCCAGCACGACCTGAAACCTGTGTAATTGTCTGAAACGTTCGTTCTGTAGCCCGAAAGTCGGGAAAGAACAATAATCGATCAACTCCAATGACCAATACAAGTTCGACATTATCAAAATCCAGACCTTTTGTGACCATTTGGGTGCCTACCAGAAAATCAACCCTTCCCGAATCGAAAGCTTCCAGAATATTTTGATGAGCATATTTGCCTCGTGTCGTATCAAGGTCCATCCTTTGAATTCCCGCATCCGGAAAAAACAGTTGTAATTCTTCTTCAACCTTTTCCGTACCTGTACCCATAGTTTGGAAATGGGAGTGATTGCAACGCGGGCATCGGTTGGGCGGCTCTTCATAAAACCCGCAATAGTGGCAACGCAATTGTCTGGAATATTGATGTAATACCAGCGATACATCGCATTGATGGCACATTGGAATGTATCCGCATTGCATGCATTGTAAATAAGGTGAATAACCGCGTCGGTTTTGAAAAACAATAGCTTGTTTTTTATCATCCAGCGTTTTTTGAAGGGCGTCCAAACTTTGTTTGGTGAAAATGGATTTGGTTAAGCCTTTAATTTTTGCTTCTCTAAAATTTTGAAGAATTACCTTTGGTAAGCTTGAATCTTTATGAAAACGCTCATTCAGTTCTACTTTCCCCCATTTACCTATTTCACACAAAAAATTGCTCTCCAATGCCGGTGTTGCAGACCCAAGCAAAACTTTTGCTTTGTGCATTTGTGCTAGCATAATGGCACTTTCCCTTGCGTGATAGCGCGGGGCAGGATCGTGTTGCTTGAAAGATGAATCGTGTTCTTCATCGATAATGATCAGCCCCAGATCTTCAAAAGGAAGAAAAAGAGAAGATCGAACACCAACAATGAGTTTATATTTTTCTTTTTTCAGATTTTCCCAGATTTCAACCCGCTCATTATCTGAAAAACGCGAATGATAAACGCCAATGTCATTGCCAAATACTTTTTTAAGTCTTTCTACAATGTGCGTGGTAAGTGCAATTTCCGGTAAGAGATAAAGACATTGCTTTCCTTTTTCAATGATATCACTAATGAGTTCAATGTAGATTTCTGTTTTACCACTTCCGGTGATACCTTTTAATAAGACTATATCTTTTGTTTCCCATTCCTTTTTAATTTCCTCTAGCGCTATCGACTGATTTTTTGAAAGACTAAATGACCTTACTTGATGCTCCACTTCTGGAAAACGCGAAATTCTTTGATCAAAGAATTCCATATAGCCATTTTTGACCAAAGTGTTAATTGAAGACTGGCTTGCACCTTGTTTAACCAGTTCAACATTTGGAACCCCTTTGGAGTTATTTGATGGGTTTTCAAGAATCCCTGACTCTTTTAGGTATAGCATGAGCACGTCAATTTGCTTTTCACGCGCACTCAATTCTTCAAAAAGGCCCTCAATGATTTCAGAATTATTATAATCTTCAATCATTCTTACTTTTCGAATCTTTTTGGGTCTGTAGCGATCCACTACTTCTTCAAAAAATGCGATAAACTCTTCATCAGCTAGCTTTTTTAACAAGCGACCAGGGTTAATTTTATCGAGAAGTGCAGCAACCTCAGCCACACTCATTTGCTCTTTATCAGATAGGTACTTCAGTAAATTATATTCCAGATCTGATAATTCAACACTGCGATTTTCCCAGCTTTTATCAATTAACTCAATTCGCGATTCGCTGTTTATTTTTAAACCTGAAGGCAAGGCTGCTCTCAAAACTTCACCGGGATAACACATATAATACTTATGCATCCATTCAATCAACTTGAGCTGAAAAGAATTAATAATTGGTTCATCATCGGGAATTTCCAGCACCTCTTTAAGCTTTGGATGTGGTTTGGCACTCTGAAAAATAGCTGATATAATTCCTGTATATATCTTTTTTCTACCAAATTGAACAATTGCTCTTGAGCCAATTTGTGCTATTTTAATATCCTTTGAAGAAATAATATATTGAAATGTCCCTTTAACAGGCAGGGGTAGGATAATTTCGGCAATATAATGTTCAGAATTAGACATTCGTTTCGAATCTGATGCAAAAAAAAATCCCATCCAAATGGACGGGACTTTTTCAGCTTAACTTGACCTAAATTAACAATTGTTGACCTCCAAATTGTTATCTTTTATTAATATCACTTATCCCTGCTGTTTTTTCATCAACATTTTTAGGATTGCCGTAATAGTTTATTTCAGAAACGCCTGCAGCATATGCTGTGAGATAATTCGTGACATTTACTGTCGCCTCACTTTTGCCAAAAGCCTTGATGTCGGCGTCTTCAGCAATAAGGTCCCGGGCATCTAATTCTGTTTTTCCTGCGAGATTGGCTTCAAAATATTCCGCTGAACCTGAAATTTTAGCATCAGCAAGCCCTTCGAGACTCAAATCCAGATATGAAAAATCCCCACTTATTTCAGCATCAGAAAATCCAGCCATTTCTAATTTGAACCTGTCAAGGTTGATGTCTTTAACCCTGAGATCATTATGTCCATAAATATTCAATTCTTTAATATCTGCAGTACTAATATTGATAAAGACAGGTGCTCTTCCTCTAAAATCAAAATCATCCTCAAAATCTTCTACATAGATCTCCAGATTTCGATCATCACTATCATAATCAAATTCTACATCTTCCACTTTTGATCTTCTCCCGATTACTTCTACCTGAGATATTGAATCCTGACTTAGATTAATCTTGTATTCACCCTTGATGGTAATAGATATCATACTATCAGCGATGTCAAATACTTTGGTAAAATCCGTATTAGAACCAGTGTAATTGCCATTTTCCAAACTCGGATCACAGGTAAGGCAAGTCAGGTCATCAAGATTGTTAAATACAAATACATTATCACCCATGTCGCTTTCGCGATAATCATAGTGATAAATGGTTCTGTAAATAATTTCATCCAGAGTCTCCTTCATAATGAATTTCTGTCCGGTCGGCATATACATGGTCATATCAAGTCTTTGATCTCTGAATACAGCATTTTCTGTGAATTCGATATTTGAATCGAAAAGTATAATACTATCATTTCTGGTAATATTATAGGTGATCATTTCCGAATTCTTAAGCGCATCGCTTTTGCTTGATCCATTCGAACTGAATTCCTTGATGATCTTTACAGTTGAATCCTTATGAGGACGAATTGTAAGATGAACAAAACCTCTTATATCAGAGTCCAATTCATTCACGTCCAATACAAGATGATTTTCCATGGCTTCAAAGGTTTCAACTTCCGTTCTGCTATTGTCTTCAATGAAATTGCTGACTACAATAGGAATGACTGACAGGCTTATAGATACTGCAATAATCCATACACCAAACATGGACCATGCTGCTGTAGATGAAGTTTGAGCCTTCATTGTAATTATTCTAAGCCCCAATAATCCCAAAGCTAATATTGGAATCCCAATTGCGAATATTCCTGCTATCGCAACATAACCGGGGACAATTGAAGACACCAATTGAACAGGTAAGCCGTCAAAAACAACCTCGGGCGAAATAAATAATCCCAGTAAAGCGGCGGCAATAACCAGAACACTCAACAAAGTGAAAAAGGCAAATATCATAAAGAATAATCCGATGATCACTCTTAAAGCTTTCCCCATCACTACTAGTAATGGGCCAACTGCTTTACCTAAAACTTCAAATACTTTACCAATTAACCTGAAAGGGAAGAGCAGAATTGTTACCAATGCATTTTCTTCTTTGTTTGGGTCACCTTGTAAGCCCTTTTTTACAGAGGTTTCAATATTTGAAAGTGTAACAGGGTCACCTTTCATCTGCATTTTTTCGGTCATGGTTTCAGCCTCCGGCGCTATTAGCCATAAGACGATATATATAATTACACCTGAACCGAAGAAAAGAACAGAGAGTACAAAAATTAATCTGACGATAGCCACATCAACGTTGAAGTAGGCCGCCAAACCACTTGATACCCCACCGATAACTTTATCGTCCGGATTTCTGTACAGTTTTTTAATCCGCTTATCTTCTTCCAGATCATCTTTTCCCGGTACTGCAATCCACAGTGCGATATACACAATTAGTGCTAGCCCCGATGCAGGAGGAATGATTAGGAAACCAAAGAATACAATGAGAAAAAGAATTCTTGTCCAGAGTGCATCCACTTTAAAGTAATGTGCCAAACCTGCACAAACTCCTCCAATTATTTTTCTTTGTTTATCCCTGTAAAGCCTTTTATTTCCTTCCATCTCCGTTTCAGATGATGCTGATTCAAATTCCTCATCACCCTCTTCCATACTGGCAAAATCACTTACAGTACCCATTGTTACAATGAGTTGCTCAACATCTTCAGCATTAATGACCTCCTTGTCTTTATTTAACTTGGCTGAGAATATTTCGGCGATTCTGCTTTCGATATCGCTGATGATTTCAGAATAATCATCATACTTTTTGAAGTAAGTATTAATCTGCGTCAGATAGTTCTGAAGCTTTTCATATCCGTCTTCTTCGATATGAAAAATAATACCACCTATATTTATGCTAATATTCTTTTTCATGATTTCTTCTTATTGGAATTCTTAGAGTTGGAAATAATATTTTCTGTAGATTCTACCAGTTCTTTCCAGGTAGTATCAAGATTCTTTAAAAAATTTTCACCTTCAGGTGTTATGTTATAATATTTTCTTGGGGGACCTGAAGTTGATTCTACCCACTTATATTCCACCAAACCGGCGTTTTTTAAGCGAGTGAGTAGGGGATATAGCGTGCCCTCCACTACCATAATCTTGGCAGATGTCAATTCGCCTATCAAATCCGATGCGTAGACCTCTCCGCGGGAAATGATATTCAGGATACAATATTCGAGGATCCCCTTCCTCATTTGCACCTGTGTGTTTTCGAGTTTCATTCGCGTTTTTTTTTAAGTTAAAGGCAAATATATAAAAAGGTACTATGTAATGCAAAGTACAGGGTTAAAAAATGTACTAGGTATAAGTAAATGTTTGCTTAAAGGGCTTTTAAGGCAGAAAAATTTTTTAAATTATTTTAGGAATTACATTTTCAAGTAGGGAAGTATTAATAAAATAGAGAATATCGAACCTCTGAATTACTTTAGCAGTTTAATATCTTGAATAGGACAAACATCCCTTGAAAGTTTTAATAAATATCTTCCTTTTAATTGCTATACAATTTAATGTATTGGCATCAAATCCATGGATGGACTATTCTATGTCCTACTTTAAGATTAAAGTAGCAAAGGATGCTCTATATAAACTGGATCAAAATGACTTAGGCACTGCCCTGGCTTCTGCAGGTTTTAATATTGCAACCATTGATTCTAGCAAATGGGCCATTTTTTATCGGGGTCAGGAGATGGCCATTCATTATGAAAATGGAGACATTTACTTTTACGGCAAACACAATGATGCAAGCCTTGATACCGGTTTGTATTTTGAAGGAGGTCTTGCCAATCCTTATTTGAACATGTTTTCTGACAGCAGCGCTTATTTTTTGACTTGGTATGTGGACGCCAGAACAGGAAAACGCTTTGCTATTTCAAATGTGAGCAATCCAATCAATACGGACTATCACTTCGCAAATACACACTGGGAACCAAGCTCTTATCGTTATAATCCGGGTGAAAATTACAACAGCGATAATAGCGCTTTCTTATATATGGGCTCATTTCAACCCGGGGAAGGATGGTCCGGCGCATACAGTACTTCATCCATACAAATGCTAATTGATTCAATTACTAACTTCTCAAGTACGGGTCCTGCTCCATTATTAGATGTCCGATTGATAGCAGAGGGGAAGTTAAATAATTCAAGTTCAATTTCACTGGGAAACAGCAGTCCCAGAGTATGGAATTCCAATGTTTTTAAAAATCAAGCTGGCCCGGTTAAAATTGATGGCGAAATATTGGCCTCTGATATTGAAAATAACAGTCTGAAAATAGACGCTACAATTAATTCAGGTGCGTTTTCACCAACCCATGCCGAATTGTTTTACCCTCAGAATATTGGAATGTTTGGCTTGCAATCAAAAGTTTTTGTTCTGGATTCGAGCTTAGGCAATGAAATTAGCTTTAGCATCGATGATTTGAATATAAATTCAGCTAATGATGTTTTTGCTATTGATATCAGTGACCCGTTTAATCTTAGCTTTTGTGAAACAAGCTACAATTCACTTTTAAGTGAACTTAAAGTGGAAATCAACAATGCAAATGTCATAAAGCGCAAAATATTGATATGCCAGCGATCATCGATTGCAACTATTTCGGAAATTGATTACAGAGATTATCAAAATCTCAGTAATCCTGACCAGGATTTTATAATGGTTTATCCCAATCAATTTGATTCGGTGGTCCAGCTTTACTACGATTTTCGAGGTTCTTCACAGGGAGGAAACTTTAAACCTTTGAAAATTGAAATAGAGGAAGTTTTTGATCAATTTTCATTTGGGGAAAGTAGTCCTGTTGGTATAAGAGAACTGTGCAGATATATGCATAATAATAGTTCTGCGAGTTCCAATTATTTATTCCTGATTGGTAAAGGTTTATTTTTTAATCAAACGGTGAGGATCAATAATGTCGTATACAGATACCGGTTTAATCCCGAGCTTTTCACTTATAAAAACTTAGTACCAACTTTTGGTTATCCGGGCGGCGACTGGCCTTATGTGATGAATTTCAATCCACAGAATCCCAATGAAATTGCATTTGGTGTTGGCAGAATAGCATCCCGTACTCCACAACAGGTATTGGATTATCTTAATAAAATCAAGGAATTTGAGGATCCTGTTAATAATGGTTTATGGAGAAAGCGAATGCTTCACTTGAGTGGCGGTGTAACGGAATTAGAAATCCAAAGATTTTACAACCACGTCAATCAATTCAAGGCCATTGCAGAGGGCCCATTTCTTGGTGCTGAGGTCCAAACTATAAATAAAACAGAACCGGCGGGAGTTCAGAATATTTTTATAGATACAGTTATTAATCGCGGAATTTCACTTCTGACCATGTATGGTCACTCAAGTGCACAATTTAATGACATAGAAATCGGAGATGTAAATGATCCCAATCTGAATTATAACAACAGCGATGGGCAATACCCCATGTTTATCATCAATGGTTGTGAAACAGGAAGAATTTATGAAACTTTTGAATCCTGGGCACAAAATTGGATCAATGTGCCTGCAAAAGGAGCTTCTTTGATGCTGGCTCATTCTTTTGATGGATTTGACCCCATATTAAAATTTTACACAGAGCATTTTTATAAAACAGCTTTTGCTGACAGTTTGTATTTCGGCAAACCCGTTGGTGATATTTTAACTGAGTCATCAAATAATTTTAAAGATGAATACTCGGCCTTTTATGGGAAGTTCATACAATCGCAATTAGAACTTATGACTTTACAGGGTGACCCGGCACTTAGAATAAGCGGAGGATTAGGCCAGGCGGATTATGCCATTGACCAATCTGGAATAATTGCCAGAAGTTTTGATGGTACTGCCATAACTACTAATACAGACTCATTTCAATTGCTTATTCCTTTAGAAAATTTGGGTCGGTTTTCGGATGAATTTGTTGGTATTCTGGTCGAGCGCCAATCGCCGGTCAGCTCAATATTTGATACCGTTTATATCCCTTCTTTTGGATATTCTGATACCGTATTTTATACCATATACAATTATCCCGATAATTCAAGTCTTGGAGGATTGAATGAATTCTCCATAAGGCTGGATCCGGGCAATTATATTTCGGAGAGCGATGAAGTAAATAATATCGCTTCCTATAGTCTTCTCTTGCCTGTACAATATGTTCGAAATATAAGTCCGGTCAATTTTGGAATAGTATCAAATAGTTCTGTGCGTATGGTTTCAAGTGCCCAACTGCCAGAAGGTGTTTCTTCGATTCTTTATCAATTTGAGCTCGACAGTAGCTATTTGTTTGATAGTCCTTTTAAAAAAACCTTTCAATACCAAAGCGGAAACACCGGAATCTGGAATTTAGAACTGCCTGCTCAAAGCCTCAGCGATACTTCCGTCTATTTTTGGAGAAGTAAAAAACTGGAAGATACCATATGGTCCGGAAGTTCATTTACTTATATAGAAGGAAGCAATTCAGGATGGTCTCAAAGTGTTTATGGCCAGTTTATCGACAATGAATATTCCGGAGGATTGCGGTTAAACGATTCCAGTAGAGAATTGGAATTCCTGGATTTTTCTTCAGATCTGGAATTGCGTTTTGCAGGCCAAAAAGGTAATTATAGAGATACCACCTTAATAAAAATTGGCAATGCTCTGTTAAGAAAAAATTCTAATCTGGAAGCGCGTTCTTGTGCTGCAAACCGAATGCTCTTGGTGCGAATAAGTGGGCAAACCGGGCAACCTTACAGGGACCTTTCTCCTTGGGATGGACGAAATTGTGGTATCCAACCATTTGGAGTGCGTCAGTTTACCAATGTTGATATCCGGGTGGATAGTTTGGAAACCAGCCTTTTTAATTACATCAATGAAACCAATCCGGATGATTACATCATGCTCATGGCACACGGACTTATCAATTTTAATACCTTGAGCTCAGCACTGAGGGATACCTTGTCCTCTTTTGGTATTGATACTTTGTTATGGGATGACCTGGAGCGATTTGAACCCTTTATGTATTTGGGTCGGAAAAACTGGAACGGTTCATTTTATATTCGGGGAGATACCGCCTTAAGTCAGCCTATTGACTCCCAAGTTGTTGATTTGCCATATACGCTAACCGAGACTTACAGAAATGGGAGAATAAAAAGCGTTAGAATTGGCCCTGCAAAATCCTGGTCAAACATTGATTTTGATATCCATAAAGAACAAAATGATATATATCGCGTCGATCTTTTAGGATTGAAAAATAACGGCTATGAAGATTTGATTTTTTCCGATCTGACGAAAGGAGTAACAGACTTGTCAAGTATCGATGCAGATGCATATCCCTACATCTTTTTAACATCATATTTTGAAGACAGTATCGACCGAAGCCCCGCACAGTTACATCAATGGACCGTAATATATGAAGGTACGGCAGAAGGTCTTATTGATCCATTGGCGTTTGGAATTAACTATTATCAAAATATTTCAATTCAGGAAGGTGATACTTTGAACTTGGACTTTAGTTTTAAAAATATTTCTGAATTTGATTTTACCGATTCATTGAGGGTTACATTTTCAATTAATGAAACCGTTAATTCTGAAAAATATATTGATCCTCCAAAATCCGGTGATTCGAGCATTTTCAATTATGAATTAATTACAAGTGGCTTAATAGGTGATTTAACGCTACGAACGTTTGTAAACCCTTATGATGAAAGCGAATTATTTTATGATAATAATATTCTTGAGACTGATTTTAACGTTTTCGGCGATGAGGTCCCGCCAATCATCTCCGCAACTTTCGATGGAATTCGAATTGTAAACAATGATGTTGTCGCTTACAATACGGAAATAAGAATCAGTCTTCAGGATGAAAACCCCTTTCTAAAAATAAAAGACTCTTCAGCCATCTTTTTTGAATTATATAAAACCGAAAACTTTGTTGATTCATTGCTATCCATCTCCGATGAGAACATATTGATCATACCTCAAACAAACACTGAAAATTTTCAATTAATCATTTTTGCAGATAGTTTGTACGATGGAGAATATAAATTAGAATTCAATGGTAGAGATGCAAGCGGAAACCTTGCGGGCGTATTTCCTAAGGTGATTGAGTTCCAGGTTCAAACAGCAATTCCAAGTCAATATGATGAAATTAGCATATTTCCTAATCCATTTAATTCATCACTTAATATAACTTTCAATTTAAGTGGTAAGGATAAACCTGAGCATTTTGAAATTTCTTTTTATGATCTGCAAGGTAGAAATGTGTTTAGAAAGGATATAACTGAACAGATAAAATTGGGAAATAATAAAATTGAATTCTGGAACTCAGATAATTCAAATAAAGAAAATCTTCGTCCGGGGATGTATATCTATCGAATACAAATTGAAGGCATTGGTTCCGATGGCTTAATTTCAGCACCTTTGGTTGGGAAAATTTTATTTAATCCTTGATTTTTTCGTAGACTAAAAAAGTATAGTCATAAGGGTTTTTTTCATCGGAACTGTTCTTTTTTGAAGAGATCAGTTGCCATCTTTCTCCCGGTTCAGGGAAGTAAGTATCTCCCTCAAAAACACCGTGAATTCGTGTAAGATAAATCCTGTCCGCAATTGACATTGCCTGTTTGTAAATACTCGCCCCACCAATTATAAATACCTCATCGTCACCATGATTTGAAGCCCATTTTAATGCATTGTCTATGGAATTGAAAACTTCGGTTCCTTCCGGTTTATAGTTATCTCTTTTGCTGACGATGACATTCGTTCTGTACTTCAAAGGTTTGCCCAGAGATTCAAAAGTCTTTCTTCCCATAATTATAATATGGCCTTTAGTTTTTTCTTTGAAATAGCGGAAGTCGGCGGGCATATGCCAAACCATTTCATTGTTTTTTCCAATTACATTGTTTTCAGAAGCTGCAACAATCATTGACACTTTCATATCCTAAACCCCTTTAATAAATCATCCACTTTCATTCTTTTCTTACTTTCCAGTTGAACATCCTTTAGCCAAATTATGCCATCACTACAATAGAAACCCAATTTGGTTTTATTATCAGTAATTGTTTTGCCCAAAGGCGAATTGTGTTTTGTTTTTTCTTTCTCGGCCCAGTAAACTTTTAGTTTTTTATCATCAATTCTGGTCCATGCACAAGGGAAAGGCGACATACCCCGTATAAAATTGAATAGCCTATCGCAATCGCAATTCCAGTCAATTTCACTTGTCTCCTTAAATATTTTAGGTGCCTTTGGATCTTTATCTGAAAAGTCTTGTTCAAAGGTCTCAACGGTTCCATTTTCAATAGATTTCACCGTCTTTAAAACCAGATTACTGCCCTCATGCATTAGTCTTTTATATAAAGTCCCCGCAGTATCATCATCCCTTATTTCTTCCTTTTGCTGATCAATAATATCGCCTGTATCAATTTCGTGTTTAAGAAAAAAAGTACTTAATCCGGTTTCTTTTTCCCCATTTATAATAGCCCAGTTAATGGGGGCGGCTCCTCGATATTTTGGAAGGAGGGAAGCATGCAAATTGAAGGTGCCCAATTCCGGCATACTCCATACCGATTCCGGCAACATTCGGAATGCAACAACAATTTGTAAATTGGCATTGAGACTTTTAAGTTCCTCCTGAAATTCTGCGGCTTTTAAATTTTTAGGTTGAAGAATTCTTAATCCGGCTGCTTCGGCTGCTTTTTTCACAGGTGAAGAATTTAACTTTAAGCCTCTTCCCGATGGTTTATCAGGAGCTGTAATAACAGCAACTACATTGTACCCTTGCTCGATCAGTATTTCCAGACTCGGTACGGCAAAATCCGGCGTTCCCATAAATACGATTCTCAATTCTTTCTTCATCATTCAAAATCTTCGTAGAGAAGGTATTTTTTTCTTATTTCCTTAAATTCTTTTATATCGGCAATCCAACTTTTGCTGATTAATTCAGCACTTTTTCCTTCTTCTATCCATTTTTGGATTTGATCATTGCCTATTAATTTCCTGAAATAAGGATTAAAAAATTTACTTTTATCGGAAAAAGCATTGTAAGCATCGATCAAATATTTGAGAGTAAATCCAATCTCATTGACATCTCTTAAATCCTTACCATAACAATTCTGATTCATGTATTTTGGCTTGCTGGCATGCCCCGGCAAACTTCTTGGCGTAAAAGCAAATGACATTGATGCAAAGGATGGATGACCGTAAACCTGAAATGGAAAATGCGTTCCTCTTCCAACTGAAATAGCAGTCCCTTCGAATAGACAAAGGGATGGATACAATTTTATGGATTGGCTGTTGGGTAAATTTGGAGAAGGGCTTACCGGCAAATCGTATTTTCTTAAGTGATCGTAGTTTTTACATGGGATGACTTCCAAGATGCATTGCTTTTTTGAATATATTCCATCGCCAAGCCATCCTTCTTCATTGATCATTTTTGCCAATTCACCGACAGTCATTCCATGAACAATTGGGATAGGGTGGAGCCCGACAAATGATTTATGACTCAATTCTAATACAGGCCCATCCACGTAGTGACCATTCGGATTGGGGCGATCCATAACAATAACTTTTTTATCATTCTCGGCACAGGCTTGCATGACATAGTGCATTGTGCTGATATAAGTATAAAACCTCGCGCCTACATCCTGAAGGTCAAATACAATGACATCCAAATCTGAGAGGTGTTCGGGAAGTGGTTTTTTTTGATCACCATAAAGTGAAATAACAGGCAGGTTTGTGTGGGGATCTATCCCGTTTCTTACTTCCTTACCGGCATCCACATTTCCCCTCAGACCGTGTTCAGGAGTAAAAATTCGTTTTACCTTGATTTTAAGACTCAAAAGTGTATCGACCAGGTATTGATCATTCACCAGGGATGTTTGATTCATTACCACGCCCACTTTTTTACCCACCAATAAGGGAATGTATAATTTTGTTTGTTCCGCACCAACGATGATATCATTGCTTTGCTCATCATCCCAGAATTGAGCACTGGAAAAATCACTTATAAATAGTGTAAGTATTAAAAGTATATTGGGTAAAAATATTTTTTTAATCTTCATTTGTGAGCGAAATTAATATCTAAGCTTGAAGAATCTTAATACTTTTATTGCAAGACGTATAAATTCCGGAAAAGCCAGTGCTTTTACTCCAATTGTTATGCGAATTGCCATAGGAAGTGTAGCCATTGGTATAGCGATCATGGTATTGTCTTTTTGTATTCTCGAAGGATTTAAAAGCAATATTAAGGATACAATCCTAAGCTTTACAGGTCATATGGAAATCACACGCTTCAGTTTGACCAATATTTATGATAATCCTCCGATTTCTTCAAATTCAGAAATATATAAAAACGCAAAAAGCATTCCGAATGTAAAAGACATCCAAAAATTTGCCTATAAAGCCGGATTGCTTAAAACTGATAAAGACACCAAAGGTGTAATTATGAAAGGTATTGATCGCGATTATAACTGGTCGAGATTTGATAAAAATATTAAAAAAGGCAAAGCTATTTATTTACCTGATAGCAATTATTCAAAAGAAATAATGATCAGCGAGAGTTTGTCAAAACTTCTATTACTTGATACGGGTATGGATGTCCTGCTTTATTTTATTCAGGAACCGGTAAGGACTAGAAAACTCAGAATTTCCGGAATTTATAAAACCGGATTGGAAGATTTCGACGATAATGTGATTATCGGGGATCTGAAACTCATCCAAAGACTCAACAATTGGAATGATAGCCTGGTGGGCGGTTTTGAACTGTTTATTTCTGAATACGACAATCTCAATCAGACTTCAGAAGAGGTTTTTGAATTAATTGATTATTCCATGCAAATAGAATTAGTGGAAGATAAATATCCTCAAATATTTGAATGGATGAGTCTTTTAAACCGCAATGTGGCATTGATCATTGGTATAATACTGGTTGTGGCTACTTTTAACATGATCGCTACTTTGATTGTATTGATCATGGAAAGAACCAATATGATTGGTGTACTGAAGGCACTGGGAGCACAGGATTCTAATGTAAAACGTATTTTTATCAACAATGGCTTAATTATTATGGCTAAAGGCCTTTTATATGGTAATTCCATCGCGCTTGTCCTTGCCGCTCTGCAATTCTATTTTGAAGTTATTCCCTTGAATGCCGACAATTACTATATGGATGCAGTTCCCATTCAATTTGTATGGCCTTACATTATCGGAGTTAATTTACTTTCGGTCTTAATCATTGGGATATTTTTATGGATTCCAGTTGAAATAATATCAAGAATCAAACCGGTAAATGCAATTAAATTTAGTTAGACAATGAAATTGAACAGAACAGCAAAACTTGAAATTGTTTTAGCCGTTTTGGCAATGCTGTCTGCCCTGATATTGATTTCAGGCCATCATGTTTATTCTTATATTTTAGTTACTTCAACCACATTGCTAACAGGAATCTGGTTTTTGAAAAGCATAAATAAGTCTCAGTTCGGTGCCATTCCCTGGTATGCTTTTATTTTCATTCTGCCAATGCTAATTGTTCCCCTGGGGTTTTCTCTGAAACTATCGATTATAGAAGGTGGAGCTTTTGTATTATTTATTGGTATATCACTTTCTCTCATTGCGATAGCAGCCTTGTTTATATTAGTATTAACGGTGAGGAAAAATTTGACTTACCTAAAAAATGTATCCATTCGTTTGATTCCTGCAGTGGTATTAGGAATCATCGTTTATTTTACCCCTCAGATGCAGATTATTGAAATGGTTTATTCATCTGATCCCGACAGAATTGAATTTTTAGAAAATAAATTATCGAATCCTTATGCCGGCAAAGAGAAAAAACAAAGTATTGCATTTGTCAGCAATAGAAATGGGAATTCGGATATTTATGAAATACAAACCGATGGCACAAATCTAAATCCATTGCTTAACGGTAATTCAAATCAGTGGTCGCCAAGGGCCACAATCGATGGTAATTATTTGTACTATTTGGATGATAAGGATTCAATCCAGGCCATTTACCGATATAATTTGCGAAATGATGAAAATGAATTCATTAAGGAAATAATATTTGATGACTTTTATTTTCAAGTACATCCCCTCGAGAACAAAATTGTAGCTCATGACACCATCGAGGGTTACTTTCAGTTATTCATCCATGATTTTGATAATAATTCTGTTCAACGGATAAGTTTTGATTCCTCCAATAATAAGAAGCCTTTATTCATGAACGACGGCTATAGAATAGTTTTTCAAAGCGACAGAAATGGCAATGAAGATTTATTTATGTTAAACCTTAAAAATGATTCTCTTATAAATCTGACTAATTCGGAATGGAATGAGTGCAATCCTTCTGTAAGTCCATATGATGATGTAATTGTATTTCATTCGGATAAGGACAGTCTTGATTACATCAATTTATATTATCTCGAGCTCAATTCCGGCGAAATAGGGCAGTTGACCAATTCACCGGGAATGGAAATAATGGCAACATTTAGTCCGGATGCTAAAGATCTTGTCTTTGGAAGTAATAGAGACGATAACTGGGAGATTTACCTGATGAGCAACCGTGGAAAATTTAAAGACCGACTTACAAATCATCCGTCTTTTGACGGAGATGCCATTTATATTAATCGCCCTTATCTCAAAAAATAATATAGCCAAATGAAAAAAAGAGCTTTATTGATCAGTCTTGTAATCATAGCTCTTTTTATCATTTTTTTGAATAGCTGCATGCAATTCCGTATAAGTGATGAAGTCGTCCGGCGGGAATTTAATGAAACTGGAATTTCCGTTGGTATTCACTATTTCCAATTTGAAAACAGTCAGATCAGATATATAAAAACCGGAAGAGACAGGCAAAACCTTATAATATTTATCCATGGTGCTCCGGGTTCATCGCAGGATTATTATCATTTTCTCATGGACAGTACAATGGTTTCGATTTGTAGTATGGTGGCGATTGATAGGCCCGGTTATGGATATTCCGATTTTGGCAAATCTGAAAAGTCCATTAAACGGCAGGCGGAAATGCTAAAAAAACTGATAAATGAAGAATTGAGTTCTTTTGGGAATATCGTTCTTATTGGACATTCATTTGGAGGACCAATAGCCGGAATAATGGCTTACCAAAATGATACTCTAATCGATAAAGTTATAATGCTGGCCCCGGCAATTGATCCGGATAGGGAAATCATATTCTGGATTTCTTATTTGGCCAAGTGGCCACCTTTCAGATGGCTAACACCAAGGGTTTGGACAGTGGCTTCAGATGAAAAATTCAGTCATAAAGCAGCCTTATCCGAAATTGAAGGAATGTGGGCTGAAATATCAACCAATATAGTACATGTTCATGGCACAAAAGACATTTTGGTACCTTATGAAAATGTTTGGTTTACAGAAAAGAATATTCCCGAAGAATACCTGGAAATAAAAACAATTAAGGGCGCTAACCATTTTTTGCCATGGACACACCCAGAGCTGATTAAAAAGTTAATTATTGAGTCTTTAAATCAGGACTGAGATTTATTGCTGCTTTCCTCGCGTATGTATTTGGTAAACCAACTTTCCATTTTCAATTGAATTACACCAAAAAATGCTTCTTTAAAAATTCGCTTTGACATTTTTGAGGTGCCCTTGGTTCTGTCTGTAAATATTATCGGTACTTCCTTGATTTTAAAGCCGTATTTCCATGTTTTAAATTTCATTTCAATTTGAAAGGCGTAGCCTACAAAACGAATTTTATCTAGATCAATGGTTTCCAGCACCTTTCTTGAATAACAAATAAAACCAGCTGTAGCATCATTGATTGGCATGCTCGTGATGAATTGCACATATTTACTTGCAAAGAATGACATCAACACTCTTCCCATTGGCCAGTTAACCACATTTACGCCTGTGACATATCTGGAACCTATGGCCATATCATTACCCTCTTCTGCAATTGCTTTTCTGAGGTCAGAGAGAGAGTTAGGGTCATGGGAAAAATCAGCATCCATTTCATAGATCATCTCATAGCCATTTTCAAGGGCGTATTTAAATCCTGTTATATATGCTGTACCCAAACCCATTTTTCCGGGTCTCTCAAGCATAAACAATCTTTCGGCAAATTCGGATTGCAATTGCTTTACCTTGTCGGCTGTTCCATCAGGTGATCCGTCATCTACAATTAAAATGTGAAAAATGGAAGACACATCGAATGTTTTTCGAATAATACCTTCAATATTGTCGATCTCATTATAAGTCGGTATGATTACCAGGCTATCTTTCAATTGGCTTAAATCGATTTTAATTTTGGCGCTAAGATAACGATTGAAAGGACTTTATTGTATAAATTGTAATTATGAATAAATGTGTTTTTCTTGACAGAGATGGTGTATTGAATCAGGAACGCGGTGAATATACTTTCAATGTGGAGGATTTTGTCATAATTAAAGGAGTAAAAGCAGCGTTGGAGAAATTAAAGAAATCGAAATTCTTATTAATCGTTATTACCAATCAGGGAGGCATAGCGAAAGGCTTATATACAAAAGAACATGTTCATAATTGTCACATATTTCTTCAGGAACAATGCGATCATATTTTAGATGATATGTTTTATTCACCTTATCACCCTGATTTTACTCAAAGCATTTCAAGAAAACCGGATACTTTAATGTTTGAACGGGCTATTTCAAAATACAAAATTGATGTTTCCAATTCGTGGATGGTGGGAGATAGCGATCGCGATATTGTCTCGGCGGAAAAAATTGGCATAAAAGGCTTAAGAGTAAACAAGCCCTGGGAAAAAAACGAGAGACATTTCGCAAATCTTAGTGAAGCCGTCGAAACAATTCTCAAATACCGGGAATAATTGAAATGATTCTTTTCTGAGAATTCAAAAATTCATCTAAAAATCTGATATTTGCAGCCATTTTGAAAAGGCATGAGTAGTGTCTTAGAATGAAAAATCTTTTTACGATTAATGAAGTCCATTGAATTTATTGAAGTGCCCTCAGAATTAGGAGCAGGTACCAGGGGGGCAAGCTTAGGTGTTGACGCACTTAAGGTTTCCGCTAGAAATAAGAAGTCCAGACTCTTTGCTAAATACAAGTCATCAAAATTAACGCATCGAAATCACGATTTGGATTTACCACCCCAGAACCCGAATGGCAAATACATAGAAGGGATATTAGAAGTTGGAGAAAAACATGCTCAAAACGTGACTAAAGTCATTAATGAACAAATTTTCCCTTTGATTCTATCCGGAGATCACTCTATGGCTTATGCCAGTATTGCCGGAATAAAAAGAGCATTTCCCGATAAACGTTTGGGTATAATTTGGATCGATGCGCATGCGGATTTGCATTCACCATACACCAGCCCAAGTGGCAATATGCACGGAATGCCCTTGGCTATGGCTGCTGCTGAGGATAATCAGGATTGCCGAATAAACAATCCTAAAAAAGAAACTATCGATAAATGGAATAAAATTAAAAATCTTGGAATTGAGGGTCCAAAGTATAATTACAAAGATGTTGTTTTTATAGCTGTTAGATCAACAGAAAAACCTGAGCAATATTTAATAGATAAAAATTCCATGTTAAACATTCCTGTTGAGGAATTAAGGGAAACCGGGTTAGATGCGGCAATTGAGAAAACCAAAAAGCGATTGAATAATTGTGACATAGTATATATATCCTTTGATGTTGACAGCATGGATCCAAGCCTCAGTAGAGGAACCGGAACGCCGGTTGACAACGGTTTAAGTCATGAAGAAGCAATTGAATTGAACTCAAAATTGATTTCCTGGGAAAAAGTTGTTGCATGGGAAATGGTTGAAATAAACCCAACACTGGATGAACTCAACAAAATGGCAAATTTGGCATTTGAGGTTTTCGATAAAACAGTTCATGAACTTGAAAAAAGAAAGGGATGATCAAGGAAACCCAATTAAAAAATGACATTCTCAATATATTGAATGATGATTTTTCAATCAAGGATCAGAATATTGAATTGCTCATTCAACCTACTAAAAAAGAATTTCAAGGTAATATTACCATCGTAACTTTTCCACTGACCAGACTACTAAGAAAAAAACCCGAAGAAATAGCAGAATCAATTGGCTCAAAACTTAAAGAAAAGGCTATAGTTGCTGATTATAATGTAGTGAAGGGGTTTTTAAATCTTAGTTTAAAAAACCGAGACTGGGTATCATTTCTTAACAATATTGCATTTGATAATTCATGGCCAAATATTGACAATGGTGACAAACTATATGTTGTTGAATACTCATCTCCAAATACCAATAAGCCACTTCACCTAGGTCATTTGAGAAATAATTTCCTGGGATGGTCTGTTTCGGAACTCTTAAAGTTTGCAGGGAATAAAGTAAAAAAAGTCCAGATAATTAACGATCGTGGGATCCACATATGCAAGTCCATGCTTGCCTGGAAAAAATTTGGTAAAGGGGAAACACCCGAATCTTCCGGGTTAAAAGGTGATAAACTCGTTGGTAAATATTATGTAGAATATGACAAAAAATACAAAGCCGAAGTTGAAAAACTGATTGAGTCCGGCTATGAAAAAACAAGAGCAGAAAAGGAAGCGCCCATATTAAAAGAAGCCCAGGAAATGCTTAAGAAATGGGAGAAAGGTGATGAAGAGGTCAATGAGCTATGGAAAAAAATGAATTCATGGGTTTACAAAGGATTCGATTCCACTTATGATCTCATTGGTGTAGATTTTGATCAACTCTATTATGAATCTGAAACTTATCTCAAAGGTAGGGACATAGTAATGCAAGGACTTGAAAAAGGGATTTTCAGAAAAAAAGAAGATGGCTCTGTTTGGGTAGACTTGAGCGATGAAGGCCTCGATGAAAAACTCTTGTTGAGAGCAGATGGGACCTCGGTGTATATGACCCAAGACATTGGAACAGCAATTCAGAGGTATGAAGATTTCCCAAATCTTAATGGTATTGTTTATACCGTCGGGAATGAACAGGAATATCATTTTAAAGTCCTGTTCAAAATACTTGAAAAGCTAGGTTACGAATGGGCATCAAAATGCTATCATCTTTCATATGGTATGGTGGATTTGCCTTCAGGTAAAATGAAGTCGAGGGAAGGAACAGTTGTTGATGCTGACGATTTGGTAATGGAAATGCAAAATACAGCAGAGAGGCACACCAAAGAACTGGGTAAAATTGAAGATTTTGAAAGTGAAGAAGCACAATCACTTTATCATAATCTCGGTCTTGGAGCATTGAAGTTCTTTCTTCTAAAAGTAGATCCGAAGAAAAGAATGTTATTTGACCCAGAAGAATCTATTCAATTTCAAGGTCATACAGGTCCATTCATTCAATATACACATGCTAGAATTCAGGCAATTTTAAGAAGAGCAAAGACTGAAACAATTGAATTCAGCAACCTAAACCTGGAGATGGAAGCAGAGCTAAGCCAATCAGAAAGGGAAGTGCTATTTATCATATCATTATTTGAAGATAGAATTATTGAGGCGGCTAAAGCCTTTGATCCATCATTAATAGCAAATTATGTTTACGATCTGTCCAAAGAATACAATCGTTTTTATGCAGATTCTCCAATATTTAATGAAGAAAACAATGATATGATAAAGTTTAGGCTGGCACTGTCTCAGATCACTGCTCAAACAATAAAAAAGGCGATGGGTTTATTGGGTATTCAGGTACCAGACAAAATGTAATTATGAAAAAGATAAGTTTCCTTTATTTAGTATTTGTTTTATTCACTGCTTGTTTTAACAAGTCCACATCAAGACCGGGAAATATGAGTGAAAATAATTCGTCAGACTTTTACAGTTTTAAATTAAAATCGATTGAAGGAGATTTAATTAATTTTAGTAAGTATCAGGGAAAAAAGGTGATGCTGGTTAATGTAGCATCGAAATGTGGCTATACACCTCAATATGCTGAATTACAGGAATTACATGAAAAGCACGGAGATAGAGTTGTAATCTTGGGTTTTCCTGCAAATAATTTTGGTTCACAGGAACCAGGGAACAATTCTGAAATAGCATTATTTTGTCGAAGAAATTATGGTGTGGAATTTCAAATGTTTGAAAAGATATCTGTAAAAGGAGTCGACATGCATCCATTATATCAGTGGTTATCCACAAAAGAATTAAACGGTTGGAACGAGGATGCGCCCAATTGGAATTTTTGCAAGTATCTCGTCAATGAGAAAGGTGAATTGACTCATTTTTTTCAATCTGGGGTAAAACCGATGGGCGATAAAATTTTAAATGCAATTAAAGAATAATTGGCTTCACTAAAGCACTGGATAGTAGCGGCCCGGTTCAGAACATTACCATTGTCTTTCGCTTCGATTTTGGCCGGCTCAGCGATAACAGCAGGCAGAATTGAATTTAAATACGAAGTCTTTTTTCTGACTTTAACAACAACACTGTTACTTCAGATTTTATCAAATTTTGCCAATGACTATGGCGATTCCATTCACGGTGCAGATCACAAGGGTAGGAAAGGACCTGAAAGGATGGTTTCGGGCGGACAGATATCTGTTTCTTCCATGAAGTGGGCGATAATTATTTTTGCTTTTTTATCCTTTATTTCAGGAGTCTTGTTATTGTATTTGTCTTTCCCAAAGAATGAATTGATCAAAGTTGTTTCCATGTTTGTTTTAGGACTTTTATCAATTTGGGCAGCAATTAATTATACAGCCGGTAGAAATCCATACGGTTATGCCGGATGGGGTGACTTATTTGTGTTGGTATTTTTTGGGATTATCGGGGTTATGGGAACTGCCTTTCTTCAAATTCGGGAACTGATATTATCCGATGTTTTACCGGCAATATCATTTGGGCTATTCTCTGTAGCTGTTTTAAATGTCAACAATATGAGAGATATTGAGAGCGATAAGCAAGCGGGAAAATTCTCAATTCCAGTACGGATCGGATACAGATCTGCAAAAATTTATCACAGCTTTTTAATTATTATTCCACAAGTAATTTTAGTTTCCTACGCCAATCATAATAGTTACTCGGGTTATGAATGGTCATTTATGATTGTTTTCCCTATCCTTTGGCTTCACCTTGTGAAAGTCTGGAAAACCGATGATAACCATAAGCTCGATTCGCAATTAAAAGTTGTAGCGCTCAGTTCCTTTTTAATGTCAGCTTTGATGTTTATTTCCAGACTATAAAAAAAGCCCTTTTCAGGGCTTTGTGATTGTTATAATTAATCCTTGTAAATATTAAACCATGGCTTTTGGCGCACCGGCCATAATATCGGCGTTGGCAAAGTCTTCGTACTTTTGAAAGTTTTCCACAAATGCTCTGGCCAATTGATTGGCCTTATTATCATAGGCATCTTTGTCTGTCCAGGTATTTCTAGGATTTAGAATTTCAGAAGGGACATTCGGACATGATTTTGGTACATCCAATCCAAAAATAGGGTGTTTTTCAAATTCAACATTATTAATCTGACCTTTCAGCGCAGCGGTAATCATAGCCCGGGTATATGATAATTTCATTCGAGATCCCACACCGAATGGTCCACCGGTCCAGCCGGTATTAATGAGCCAAACATTTACTTTGTGCTCGTCCATTTTCTTTCCTAGCATTTCGGCATATTTTGTTGGATGTAAAGGAAGAAACGGACTTCCAAAACAAGCTGAAAAAGTAGTAACCGGATCTGTAATTCCGGCTTCAGTACCGGCTACTTTTGCCGTATATCCGGAAATAAAATGATACATGGCCTGTCCTTTTTGCAATTTTGAAATTGGTGGCAAAACACCAAATGCATCACAAGTAAGGAAGAAAATATTATCAGGAATTTTTCCAATTGAAGGTTCTACAGCATTGCTAATATGATCAATGGGATAAGCAGATCTTGTGTTTTCCGTAACAGAGGAATTGGTATAGTCAACCTGGCTGGTTCCAGGTAGAAATCTGGTATTTTCAACAATGGCTCCAAATTTAATTGCATCCCAGATTTCGGGTTCTTTTTCTCTTGTCAAGTCAATGACCTTGGCATAACAACCACCTTCAAAGTTAAACACTGAGTTTTTTGTCCATCCATGTTCATCATCTCCGATCAATCCGCGATTTGGATCGGCGCTCAATGTGGTTTTACCAGTACCGGATAAGCCAAAAAACACAGCAGTATCTCCATCTTCACCAATGTTGGCAGAGCAATGCATTGAAAGCACGTTTTTTTCATGTGGCAAGATATAATTCATCACCGAGAACATGCCTTTTTTCATCTCACCGGAATAAGCAGTTCCGCCGATCAGAATCATTTTCTTTTTAAAATTTATAATGGCAAAATTTTCCTGTCTTGTGCCGTCAACTTCAGGGTCGGCTTTAAAATCAGGTGCGCAAATTATTGTGAATGTGGGATCAAAACCTTTAAGCTCTTCTTTTGAAGGTCTCAAAAACATATTGTTACAAAAAAGATTATGCCAGGCCAATGTATTAATAACTCTAAGACTTAATCTGTAATTGGGGTCGGCACCAACATAAGCATCCCGGACATACAATTTTTGTCCTTCGAGAAACTTTAACATTTTGTCCTGTAAACCATCAAAATGCGCAGAAGAAATAGGAATATTAACTGGTCCCCACCAAACGGAATCTTTTGTGGTTTCGTCTTCAACTACGAAACGGTCTTTAGGAGATCTACCTGTAAATGTCCCGGTATCGCACATAAATGCGCCGTTGTCTGTAAGCACACCTTCGCTATTTTTAATTCCTTCTTCCACCAGTTGAGAAGGAGTAAGTTGGTATTTAATTTCAGAGGCTTTGCCAATACCCATTTTGATAAACTCGTCTTTCAGAGCCTGGTCAACGTTTGAAGTCATTGTTTTTAGTTTTTTATCAGGCCGCAAAAATAAACATAAAAGATGATCCATCCCTGATAAAAATCACTTTGTATATAAATCATTCAATTTTTAAGAATTTGACGAGAATCATAAATTTTGGAAAATAATTTGCATCATTGTACTTTTTGAAAGAATTAGAAACTAAATGCTTACTAAATGACAGATTCACCGCAAAATGAGGGACCTTCTTCTCTGCCTTCTACAAAAACATTTTTAGGCCACCCAAGAGGTCTTATGATCTTGTTTTTCTCCGAAATGTGGGAGAGGTTTTGTTATTATGGGATGAGGGCACTTTTGACCCTTTATCTTATTGATTCAATCATGAAAGGTAATAATGAAGCCTTTGGAATATATGGTGCCTATACGGCATTGGTTTATGCGGCACCGGTAATAGCCGGGAAAGTCGCAGACAAAATTCTGGGATACAGAATTGCAATCATTCTCGGTGGAATTTTAATGTCCATTGGAGAATTTTTAATACTCGGAGGTTCAGAATCCTGGTTGTACATCGGAATGGCTACAATTATAGTTGGAAACGGGTATTTCAAGGCTAATATATCTTCGGTGGTAGGTAAACTCTATGAAGAAAACGACCCACGAAGAGATTCAGGATTTACTATTTTCTACATAGGTATTAACGTCGGTGCATTCTTAGCTACGACAATTGTTGCTCAAATTGGTAGTGTATATGGCTATAGATGGGGTTTTGCAATGGCAGGTGTTGGTATGATGGCCGGATTTCTGATTTTTTATTTAGGCAGAAAATTGGTCTACCCACATGCAGAGCCACCTAATCCTCAAAAACTTTACGCCCCTTTCCTAGGGCCATTAAATCTTCAGACTGTTACCATTTTGGCATCTCTTGCGGTAATACCCATGCTTTATGTGCTATTTACTTATTATACTGTCGTAGGCTGGTTACTTGCTGCCACCGCAATTTATGTGGTCTTTAATTTATTAAGTACTGCATTTAGTAGCGATAATGTTCAAAGGGATAAAATATTTATGTTGATTATATTGATGTTATTCAATGTGGTATTTTGGGCCTTCTTTGAGCAGGCGGGGACATCTTTGACCATATTTGCTCGTGATCATATCAACAGGACTTTTGCCTGGTTGGGCAATTGGGAAATGGCTGCTGCAACCACACAATTTTACAATCCATTTTTCATATTGGTATTGGGGTCAATTTTTTCCTGGATGTGGGTCAAACTGGATAAAATGAAAATGAATCCAAATATTCCGGCCAAATTTGGCTTGGGCATTGCATTTCTTGGATTTGGGTATTTACTCGTTCCACTTTCTCCTGTAAGCGCAACTTTTTTGATTCCACATATCATAATCATTCTATTGTACTTTTTCCATACCACTGGAGAGCTTTTTATATCTCCGATCGGTTTGTCCATGGTCACCAAATTGGCACCAAAGGATTTAACCGGAACAGTAATGGGCGCCTGGTTCTTAACTTTTGCAGGAGCAAATTTTCTTGCTGGTCAAATTGCTCAGTTAACTGGAACGGTTGAAGGTGGAGATGGCGTAGAGTTGACCAGAGCTGAGAGCTTTATGGTCTATGAAGAAGTTTATACAAATATCGGACTTTTCGCCATGGGCACGGGATTATTTCTAATTCTGATTTCTCCCGTCTTGAAGAAACTATTACACGGCGTGAGGTAAATTATAAATTTTAGAAAGAAAAAAGTCCTTCTGATTTCAGGAGGGCTTTTTTTTTAAATATGGAAAGAGAATTGAAGTGTCTTTTTCGATTTCTTTCCAATCCTTTCTGAGTTTCCATTTTTCTTCCAATACTGGAATAGATATGAAGCGAATAATTAAATGAATACAAAGGGCCCCGAGAAGTCCTAAATAGCCATATTCAAAGGGTAGTGAAAAAAATCCTATACCCCACCATAGTATGATTTCCCCCAAATAATTGGGATGTCGAGATATTGACCACAGGCCACTATTTATTAAATGCCCGCTGTTTTTGTCATCTTTTTTAAAGTTTCTGAGCTGTAAATCAGCACTAACTTCTAATATGAATCCAATAAAAAAAATCAGAATACCGGGAATGAAATAAATAAAGGAATAATCTGTTGAACTGAATTTAATGGTTACATAAATGGGTAATGATACGATGAGCATTATTATTCCCTGCAAAATAAAAACCCTAAAATAGCCTTGTATTTCGGGATGGGGCTGCCATTTTTTTCTCCAATTGGCATATCTAAAATCTTCACCTTTGCCGATATTTCTAATTCCTATATGAAATGCGAGACGTAAGGCCCAGAGAGTGACAAGAGCGGAAATTGTTAAAGAAAAGATATTATAATTACGGGTATAAATAATTGCCATTATGGCGATTAACACAAAACCGGGCCCCCAGACGATATCTATAATCGACCAGTTTTTAATTATTGTAGCAAGGATATAGAATAAACTCACGTAAATTAAAACACCAAGAGCCAGATATTGTATAAGATCGATCATAAAATCATAACCGCAAAAGACTTAATCTGTTCAATCGCGTTTAAAGCAATTTAATTTATTATTTTTGAAGAAGCGATACAGGACTATGAAAATACTTTCTTTCTGCTTTTTATCATTTCTAATCTTATTCAAAGTAAATGCCCAAAGTGTAGATTTTAGCGGTGTTTATACCCATGAATTTGAAGGAGAAACAAGCTATCTTGAGATTGTCCAACAGGATGGTCAAATTTCCGGAGAATTGCACGATTACAGAGGTATATATTATTTACACGGTTCTGTGGAAGAAAAGAGAGGTAAAGGATTGATCAATCTGGGAGACAATGCCCATTTTTTTGAAATGGATATTTTGGGTGATCACCTTCATCTCTATATTATTGATATGACAGATTTTGGCGAACCCAATTATGCGACGCAATACGATTTGATGTTTCTACCTGATTCTTCGGCCAAAAAACCTCAAAAGACTTTGCATAATCCGTTTTCAGGAATTAGCAAAGGAGGAAATGATGCCAATTACATTTCAGCCGGCCGTATCAGTGCTCCATATCTCGGTTTGGAATTTAATATACCAAAAGGTTTTAAAGCAGAAAATAACAACAGCGATATCATTCTGATTCCCACTTCCGGTTTTGGTTTCATAATGATTTTCAGACACGATTTTAAAGAAATGTCACAACTGAAATCATTTTTAAGCAAGGGTTATTCTGATGAAGAGATGAATTTGATCATAACCAATATTCAAAATCAAACTGACAGTCTGATTTCATTTGATGCAAAAGGGTATTTTGAAGGCTATAAAGTTCAGGTTGAGGGAATTTCAAATATTGGAGATTATGGCCACGGAGTGATCATGTTTTATGTCATGAAGGAAGATGAGTATTTATCCACAGCTAATTCTGAATTGGAGCTAATCATTAACACCATGTCATTTTTCCCAATCACAAAACATCCTCTTGCCGAAAGGTGGTCTTATGATTTGAAAGGAAAGAGCCTCAAATTTGGAAAAGGAAGTACCTCTGATGTGGTATCATCTGAAATATTAAAGACGACTGCCTGGATCAACCTGTGTCCTGATATGACCTTCAAAATGGTAGAGCCAGGAAAAGATGGAAAAAGAAAAGTTATAGAAGGGGATTGGAATGTTGAAGTTCACTATGGAGTGCCGCATTTAAACCTAATGAGTTCTGCGGATAAGGTTCAAACATATCGTTTGTTTCATGAAAATGGCAGGTTGCTCATGAATAAAGAACGTTGGATTGTTCTTAAAGGCTTTGAATCCGAATGCGAGGATAATGAGAAAAATTAGCCGTTAACAATTTGCCATTTCAAAGCCAAAAACCCTATTGCGAATAATCTCTATTCATACTTTTTATAAAAATCACGGTGGTGGTGAAGATGTGGTTTTTAACAATGAGGCTAAGTTATTACGCGATAATGGCCATGATGTAGAATGCCTTGTCTTTTCAAATGAAAGCATTGGAGGCAGAATATCTCAAATAGTTTATTTTTTTAAAAGTATATACAATTCGAGAAGTGCATGGGTATTAAAAAAACGAATTCGTGCATTTCAACCGGATATTATACACGTACACAATACCTTTTTTGTTGCCTCACCTGCGGTATTTCGTGTGGCAAAAAAATATGGTATTCCTGTGGTGCATACCTTGCATAATTACCGGCTCATTTGTCCTAGCGCAACGCTCTATCACAATGGAAAGATTTATACCGAAAGTACAGATAAGCTATTCCCTATAAAGGCTATTCTTCGAAAAATTTACAGAGAATCAATGCTTCAAACAACGTTAGTTGTGCTGATAACGGCAATTCATAAGTTAGCCGGAACCTATAAAAACTGTATTGACCGCTTTATAATTTTAAATAATTTTTCTAAACCAATTTTTGAAAAATCATCATTGCGAATCGATAAAAACAAAATGGTTTTCAAACCCAATTATGTGGATGAACCGACAATAGTAAGTTCTAAAAAAGAAGACTATTATATCTTTCTTGGAAGATTGACCCAAGAAAAGGGAGTTTTGACAATGCTGGAAGCCTTTAAGTCTTCCGGATTGAAAATAAAAATATTCGGATCGGGTGAATTAGAACATCAGGTTTTAAACGCCTCTGAAAGGAATGAAAATATTGAATTTCATGGCTTTAAAGAACGTTCTGAATTAATGCAATTAATTTCAAGCGCAAAGGCCCTTATTTTTCCATCTGAATGGTACGAAACTTTTGGTTTGACAATTATTGAAGCATTTTCGGTTGGAACACCGGTAATTGTCTCTGATATCGGAGGCCATTCAGAGTTGGTTTTAGAAGGAATCAATGGGTTTCATTTTAAAGCTGGCGATCCCGAGGATCTCAATTCAGTTTTAGAAAAGTTTGAGGACCATGAAAACAAAGACCAGATGTCAATAAATGCTAAAAAAGAATATGCATTGAAATATACACCTGAAAAAAACTATAATCATTTAATTGAGATATACAATTCTTTGATCCATTAGTGTCTGTTCAGGATATCCCCGCATTTAATATTGCCGGATTCCGGATTGCTCACCAGTGTATTTATTGCAAACATATAATAATGCGGGAAGAGCTTTTTATCCACTGAAACCGATACATTATTCTTTCTTTTTTCTGTGAATGTTTTCTGAAAACCCCTGTAGATTTTACCATCAATCGAGTTTCTGGTAGGCACAGGACATCGGGGGCAAGGTTTTACAGCTTGGAATTCAATATTTCCCAATTGAAATAAACCGTGTTTCATATCACTTAATAAAAGTTCATCTTCCCAAAAACCATCCAGGTCGGCATCCAATTCTATATTGCCTCTAAATCTTCTTCTCAGTTCATTAATACTCAATTCGGGAAACCAGCATTTAACCAGTTCCAATGATTGATAACTGTAAATAGTAGGGCCGGGCCTTTTTCTGTCATCCGGGTAACCCATTTCACTATTTCTGTGAAGCTTAACTTTCTTTTTAAAATATTCTGAAAACCATTCTTCTATTAAGTCGATTTCATCAAAAAGGTTAAAGCTTAATTTATTGTTTGCGTTTTTTAGATTTAAAAGGCCTTTATCCAGGTCAAAATCGGATCTGAGCTTAATTATTTCAGGATAATTTTTAGCATTAATGTATTCGCCATTGAAATCCTTAAATGCAAAAAGCCGGTCATTTACTAGACCTCCGCTTCTATTAAATGCAATATTATCTATCTTAACACCGTCTAATGATTTGATAGGATAGATATAAATTGACTTTATCTTTGCTCTTTCAGTCATTGAGATTTTGAAATTAAAGAATTGCAATGTCTAAATTATTCCACGGAGAATTTTTTATTCGCATTATCTGCTATCTCTCAAATCAGGTTTTAAATTATGAAAAAAATAAAATCCATTAATCCCTACAATTCTGAAGTTCTAAAAGAATATGATCAGCTTACGGATGAAGAGGTGTTAAAAATTCTAGAAAAAACCTCTGTAGCTTATGAAGATTGGCGCGAATCTAGTTTACAGGAAAAAAGTTCTTTTCTTATAAATGCATCCGAATATTTAATGGAGCATCAGGGACGGTTTGCTAAAATAATAAGTTTGGAAATGGGCAAACCCATAAGAGAAGCCCTCGCAGAAGTTGAAAAATGTTCCTGGGTATGCCGGTATTATGTACATCATGCCGCAGAACATCTTGAGGATGTGGAAATTGAAACAGAAGCCCAAAAGAGTTATATTCATTATCAACCTTTAGGAGGGATTCTTGCTGTTATGCCCTGGAATTTCCCATTTTGGCAGGTTTTCAGATTTGCAGCCCCAGCGGTAATGGCGGGCAACGTTTGCGTACTGAAACATGCTTCGAATGTGCCGCAGTGCAGTATGGCCATTGAAGAAGTTTTTGAAAAAAGTGGATTTCCAAAAGGTGTATTTCAATCATTGCTTATCGATAATACGCAAGTAGAAAACATCATTTCTCACCGTTCAATTGCTGCTGTTACCCTCACAGGAAGTGAACAAGCCGGAAGTATTGTTGCGGGGATGGCTGGGAAATACATTAAGAAATCGGTAATGGAACTTGGTGGTTCGGATCCCTTTATAGTATTAGAGGATGCAGATTTAGATTTAGCGGTTGAAAAAGCAATAGATTCGAGAATGATAAATACAGGTCAGAGTTGTATTGCTGCAAAACGATTTATTATTGTAAAGGAGGTCTATGAAGAATTCAAAAAGAAGGTCTTGGAAAGAGTAAAAAACTTAAAAGTTGGAAACCAGATGGACGAACAAAACCAGCTCGGTCCAATGGCGCGTCCCGACCTTGCCTCAGGACTTTGGGATCAGGTTGAAAAAAGTATTAATAAAGGTGCAAAAGCAATTATTCCAGGTAAAAAACCTGAAAACGGGAGTTCTGTTTTTCACCCTGTAGTATTGGAAAATATCAAACCGGGAATTCCGGCATTCGATGAAGAGCTTTTCGGTCCGGTATTCTGTTTAATGCGTGTTGAAAATGAAGAGAAGGCTATTTCCTTTGCAAACAATAGTGTTTTTGGCCTTGGAGCTTCTCTATGGACAAAAAACAAAATAAAGGCAGCCACCTTAGCTGCTAAAATCAATAGCGGTGCTGTTTTTATTAATGAAATGGTGAAATCAGACCCAAGACTTCCATTTGGAGGTATTAAAAAATCAGGGTATGGTAGAGAATTATCAGCTTTGGGAATCAGAGAATTTGTAAATGCAAAGACTATTTGGATCAATTAGATGTATCCTGCGATTTTATAAACTATTATCCCCAGCCATTCTTTGATTAATAGATTCCAAAGATGAAATGCATCGCTTTTGGGAATAAATGTTTGTACCGGCGACCAGTTTATCTCATTACCATAATAGTCAGTCGGGAAAGCTGTGACTTGAATTCCTTCTTTTTCAAAACAAGCTTTGGCTCGTTTCATATGAAAGGCAGAAGTAATCAGTAAAAACTTGCCTCCTTTGTATTTTCTATTAATTATTTCTCTGGAAGCCTTGGCATTTTCATGCGTATTTCTTGAATTTGCTTCAAGCAAAATTGAATCTCGGGGAATGCCCATATTCAAAAGAAAAGGCATAACTGATCTGGCTTCACTTATTTTTTCACCTACAATTCTCGATGAACCCCCACTTAATAAAAGGCATTGCGATTTGCCGATTTTATATATTTCTATAGCATGAATTAGTCTATCTGCGCCTTTAACAAAATGTACGCGATCCCGCGGCGGCCTGCTGGCATTACTAAAGCCTCCGAGCACAATTACTAGATCATAATTCTCAAGTTCAGAATAGCTTTTTGGAGCCGGTTCCCAGTTATTGTACAATTGATTGATAAGAAAAGGATTGCTAAAAGTAATAAGGAGAAGAAAAGCCAAAAGATATAATCTTGAAGCCCTTTTCTTATTTTTGTGAAAGATTGCTAAAAGCAAAATAATAATTATCCAATTCAGCGGTTGGATAAGAAACATAAGAATTTTAGAAACGTAAAAGAACATAGTCATAGATTATGAAATCTTTATTATTATTTGAATTTCGATTCAATATTATTGCAAAAACTTTCAATTCATTTATTAAAATAAATTTTGAATAACATTTTTAACGATCCTAAACTTAAAAAAATCTATTCCCGACTTTATATTGTTGTTGTATCCGTTTTAATTGTGTCTTGTAGTATGCCGCCGGTAGTTCTTCACACTGACAGAACCGGAAACAAGCCGATGATATGTTTTAAGAAAGCTTGCAGAAAAAAGACACATCAACATAATATGCGAAAAAAAGCGGCTAAAGAAAGATTCAAGGAAAGACAAGCACGTATAGCCAGAGGTGATACAGCCGATCGAAGAGCAGTGCAATTCGAAAGATTAGTGAAGGCTGAAAAGCAAAAAAATGTTATCTCAGATAAAGTTGAGCAAATTGATGAAGGCAAGCCGAAATGGGAAGAGAACATGACCTTTATACTCAATAATATTTATTTTGAAGTCAACAGCTCAGAACTTAAAACAGAATCATACGACCAATTGGATGAACTTGCAGATTGGTTGATAAAACATGAGCGCTCTATTATCGAAATTTCTGGCCATACCGACAGCACCGGCAATGAAAATTTTAATGAAAAGCTATCTAAAGAAAGGGTGAGATCCGTAGGACTTTATTTGATTAAAGTAAGAGGGATCAAAAAAAATCGCCTAATGGCCAAAGGTTATGGAAGTTCACATCCAATAGCAGATAATAAAACGGAAGAAGGAAGACAGAAAAACAGGAGAGTGGAATTTACTATTCTGAAAAAATAATTGTCATATGATATTCTTTAATCTATTTGACATTTAAGCCATTTTGATACTTATTCAGCTGCTAAATTACCTAGTTAGAATAGATATACGCAACTTTATTGAAATCATTTAAAAAATTGAAAATCAGTATTATATAAGATATTATTGAATTTATAATTTAATTAAATAAAGATATTTTGCTATGTATATTGTTCATATTTGGCTCTTAGCTTACATGGATTGTTTTAAATCTATCCTTTCCTAAACGCTTTCTGCTAATCGTATTAATATTGGTACTTTAAGATGCCTTTGTTATTGAATACCATTCGCGCTCGTCTTTTGTCGGGATTTTTTCTCCTGATACTAATAACCGTTGGCATTTTTAGTCTTATTTTTTACTTCTATGGGCAAATAGAAACCATGAATAAGGTTGAGGATAAAATTGACGAATTGATGATGTCAAGCCTTCACATGATGTCTTTGGATGAGCAATTTCTTAAAAATGATATAGAGAATTCTGAATTTTTTGAAAAGAGAACAAGTCCGTATCTGGTCTTCAGAGATAGTCTTGAATCTGAGATTTTCCGACAATTGTATAAATCCAAAAAAGAACCTTTAAACTCTGGTCTCGACATTAATTTTGAAAATTTGATTCTTGAATTGGAGGAATACAATAATGTATACAATGAAGTTCTTGATTTATACAGGGAAAAAGGATTTAAGGATTTTGGTGTTGAAGGAGAAATGCGGCATTGGGCAAAATTATTGGAGGATTCTGCAAGTCTGAATTTTAGAAAAGAATGGATATTATTATTGAGACGCTATGAAAAAGACTACATTATTCGAAAAGATAGTTTATACGTAAATAAATTCGAGAATTATTCTCAAAGTCTGATACAAAAATTAAACAACCAAAATAAGTATGAAGCGGGCATAGAAATTCTTAAACTTTATAGAAATAAATTCAGAGAGCTGGTTCAGCTTGATTTTACCTTGGGAATTGAACAAAACAGCGGAAAAAAGTACGATTTATTTCAAAGAAAAATTTCAACGATAAATTCATTCTCAAATCTTTCGACTTCATTCGATGACAGAGTAGCAAAAACATCTAAGAAAGCAGGAATTTGGGTTTTATCCATTACTTCTCTGGCAATATTACTTTCATTGATATTGAGTATTCTATTGGCCAATCGATTTTCAAAACCCGTAAAAAATCTATCAGAAAATATAAAAAGTTTCCTTTACAAGGATTGGAAGGCCGACCTTTTGTTGGATGAAAATATTGACATACTCGAACTCAAATCGCTAACCCAATCCTACAAAAAATTGGTTAGTCAGTTAAAAGATCAATTTGAAGAGACAATGGCTAAATCTGAAGAGCTTGATTTGCAAAATAGTAAACTCCTCAAACTGGGAGAGGAAATGGATCAGTTTGTAAGTTCCTCATCAAGTAAATTGAGAGCTCCACTTAATTCTCTACAAGGACTTACAGAGTTGATTAAACTTAAAAAACTAGACACTAATGATCCACAAACCATTGCAATGATGGAACAGGCTCTCGGTCAAATTGAAAACTATTTAGCAGAGATCAATGAGTATGTTGAATTGCGCAAAGATGAGATTCAAACCGAGCGTTTTGATTTAAAAAAATCAATTAAAAAGATAATTAGTGATAAAAGAATTAAGTCATCATTACCTGTCAATATCAGAATGGAAATCGAACCAAACCTGATGATAGACAATGATCCAAAACGTTTTTCTTTGATCATGAATCATATCATAGACAATGCATTTCAATATTATGATCGCGATTTGAATAAATTGAATTTGTTTATTTCAGCAAGGGTAGAAGGGAAGCAAGTCAGCATAGAAATACACGATGATGGACTCGGCATTGAACCTGATCAAATGGACAAGGTTTTCAAAATGTATTACAGGGCCTCACATTATTCAAAAGGATCAGGTTTGGGCCTTTATATAGCTAAAGCGAGTCTTAAAACTATGGGTGGTAAAATCGATCTTCAATCTAACATAGGAGAGGGTACAAAGGTATTTATTGTCCTGCCTCTGGAAGTCAGTTAATACTTGAGTCATATCATATCTTCTGTTGACTTTTCTTATTCTTTAAGTATTAATATTAAAATACCTTGTTTTCATTATAATGATGATAAAAAACGAAAGCAATGCCCGAGGAATCTAATATATCGAAATTGGGAAGCAGAGGTAAATCAGTTAAGCAAAAGATTCAGGAATTCTTTACTGAAGAATTGGAGAATAAGAGAAGGAAAATTATTAGAGAAAGTGAATTGATTTCTCCTAAATCAATCCTTCAAAGTAGGTCTTAACAAATGCTGATAAAACTCTCTAATGCAGGCATCACCTCCATTTTTGGATAGCTGATAATGGCTAATGTCAGCTATGGCTTCGTCTGCATCTGCCGGGCACACAGCAAGTCCACAATTTTTCATAATCGTCAGATCATTGATATCATCACCGATAAAACAGACGTTTTCTTCTTTTAAACCAAGATCTTCCAACCAACGTTGCAAAACAACTTCTTTGGGTTCTTCTCCCACATAACAAAACTCAATTCCCAGCATATTAGCCCTGGTCATGACCATTCCTGAGCTTTTGCTATGACTAATTATACCAACTTTTAAACCATCTTTTATCATTTGCTGAATAGCAATGCCATCGCGGGCATTAAACTTTTTCATTTGACTTCCATCTTCCCCTATATAAACACCACCGTCAGTCATAGTTCCATCTACATCCAGGATGATCATCTTTATTTTTTCAAGTTTTTCTCGCATTAGATTAGGTTTCTTCCTACAGCTTTTCCAATAGGATCCAAAGTCTTGTAAAGGGCCTCAAACTCATCAAAATTCAGTTGTTGAGCCGCGTCTGACTTAGCCACTTTTGGATTTGGATGGCTTTCAATAAGAAGTCCGTCTACTCCCATAGCCATACAAGCTCTTGTAAGATCGGGCACACCATAGCTATAACCCATCGCGTGACTTGTATCCAGTATTACCGGTAAATTGACATTTTCTTTAAGATAAGAAACACCGCAAAGATCCAGTGTAAATCGCGTTTTCGTTTCAAAGGTTCGTATTCCTCTTTCACAGAGCATGACGTTTTCATTTCCTCCGGAAAGTATGAATTCAGCTGCTTGTACAAATTCCTGTATTGTAGAGCCAAAACCTCTTTTAAGTAACACGGGTTTATTTGCGGTTCCACATCGTTTTAATATACCCTGATCGTACATGGCTTTTGCACCAATCTGAATTATATCCGCATATTCAATTACCTCCTCAATGTGAGAGGCATCTCTTACTTCAGTAATGATATTGAATCCGTATTCTTCTCTGATTTTAGCCAACATTTTTAAACCTTCCAGTCCCAATCCCTGAAATGAATAAGGAGAAGTCCTTGGTTTATAACAACCCGCTCTGAGCGTGGTGATATTATGTTTTTTTAATAATTCTGCACTTTGCTTTATTTGTTCCCAGCTTTCAATTGAGCAAGGTCCTGTAATCATCAGTGTATTATTGGTTTTTCCACCAATTATTACACCGTTAATATCTACTTCTCTCAGTTCATTCTGATAGTCCCTGCTTGCCAGTTGTATATCGGACTCCAAAACGAAGAATTTATCCGCTGCTTCCTCCAATATAGGAGGAATCACCTTGGTTTTGGATGAACTTACAAGTACAAAACTTTTATGATTCTTAAATATTATTGACGATGTCTGTTGCGCCAATTTATTGGCAATTTTTTCGTCGATCCCTGGTTTGAGATGAATTATCATGATTCGCTACGAATTAAATTTATAAATGTAACTGCTCCTTTTAATTTATTATCGGAGTCTACTACAGGTAAAAAAGAAATGAGAAAATTGTTTTGATTAATCAAATTTAATAATTCAGAAGTAGAGGAATCTTCATTTATTGTTACGGGTGCAAAATTAACAATATCTTCTGCTTGAAGTGCATTAAAATTATCAATATGTTTTAAGAGTCCGCGTCTGACATCTGCATTACTGGATAATCCAATCAGCTTTTCCTCGTTATTTTCAATAATTGTAAAGCCAAGTTTGTGCTGATCAATACTTTGAATGATATCCCGCACCTTCATTCTGTTTTCATTAAGCACTGGTGCATCTTCCCGATCTATCATAAAATCTTTCAATTTATAATCAGAATGTACGATAGATGATTTCAAATGAAGCAAAGCCGTTCCTATGGACTTATGATTGACAAGATAAGAGCCGGAAACTACCGAATGAACACCTAAAATTCTTAAAATGAAGGCCACTTCGTGATTTACGCCGCCGTCGACATGTATTTCTTTCCCGGGAAATGTATTTCTGAATTTCCTTATTTTCTTAAAATTATCTTTTCTGAACTTCCCACCGCTTTGACCGGGAGTGGTGGTCATGATTAAGATAAAATCACATTCATCTTTATAATCATCAAAAACTTCTACCGGCGTATCCGAAATAATGGCAAGGCCATATCTGGTTTTATTAGTTTTGGGAAAGGTTAATTTTTTAGAAAGGTTTTCAAATTGAAAGGTGACGTATTCCAATTCCAGTGATTCAAGTTCGCCGTAATACTTTTCGGGTTGGTCAGAAATAATGTGAATATCAATGGGCGTATTGCTGAATTTTCGTATTTCCCTTATATCATCAAAAACTTTGGGGTCATCATTGCAATCGATATGAAGCAAATCAATGTGACATTCATCAAGCTCCTGTACAAGGGCCTTTATTGATCTTTCTTTACTGGAATATACTGAGGCTGAGATTTTCATTTCGAGCCGCAAAGATAAAATAAAAAGAAAGAGAGTACTCTATGAATTGCAGAAAGACCTATATGAGAAAATATTGTTAAATGTCCTAATTAATAGTGATTTGGATCATTGTTTTAAAAAGTGACTATTTAAACATTTGCATTGTAGTTTTCATCCAACAGAATGAAAGTTTCGTAGTATAGTATTAGCATTTGGTTTACAGAAGGCCTGGTTTTTAATCAGGCCTTCTTTTTTAGTTTAATTCTGTAGCCGAAAGTCAGTCGCGCATATCCAAAATTGTAATTCAAGCTTTGCCCCAATCTGTTATTATCGGCAATTAAGGATAAGGAACTGAAGAAAATGTCATTGGAATAGCCCAAAGCAGCGCGCAGGTGAAATTTTCCATTAATATTTTGCTGATCCTCATTGTTATACAACTCATTATCTGTGGTGATATTGGACCCCTGGATTGCTACACCTAAAGCTCCGGTAAGAGAAATGAAGAAATAATCCTCAATGATAAAAGTATGTGAGTAACCAATAAATGCACCTAAATTGGCATAATTGGCTTCCCGAATATCGAGGGCATATTCTGCGGCTGTATCCGGCGCAAAGGGGATAAATGAAGTATCTGTGCTCAGTGAAAAAATATTAAAATAGGAACCGAGTATGGCTGAACCCGCACTTTCCAATTGTCTTTCATTTAAAATAAAATTAGATCTAAGAGAGTATTTATCAGCATCATAGACATAAAGAAAATTGGCCCCAAGACTCTCAAAATTAAGTCCTGAATTATGGGGATAAATTTGTTCCGGTGTCCAGCCCGGATTCCAGGTCTCGGGACTTTCCAAATAAAAACCTCTGGTGCTTTGTAGAAATAAATCCAGGCCTATTTTTTTAGTGTATATATTCCCAATCAAATTAAAACTTGTTGTATTCCCATATATTTCATCGTCGTTATTTAATGCCGGTATGTTGAATAAGAGGTTTAATCCAAACCATTTATAATTGCCGCCAATTCCAATGTTATTGTTATCATTGGTTTTCCAATGAATCCTTCCCGGAAGAATTTCATTATCAATTATGAAATCATTGTACTTAGTATTTAAAATGAATTTCAAATTCAGGTCATCGTGATAAGTGACAATATTTGATGCTGTATCTTCTTCCTGAATAATAATTGAATAGGACTTCTCCAGGTTTATTAAAAGTAATAAGAACACAATGACAATTGAATTAATATTCATATTGCGGAGTTAATCCCAAAATACTTTCAGCAAATTTATAAGTTTCCTTTTCAATTGATTTTAAGTCTTTGGATTGATGCCTGGATGCAATGACATGATGTCCTGCCAAAGGAAATGGAATTTTTACTTTGTTTTCTTTAGCAGATCCCAGCTCATCAAACATCCTGAGTGCGGCATCCACGCTCACCACATTATCCTGTTCTTTTTGGGATTTATAATAATAGCCCATAAATACAGGTTGCTTTACTTGTTTAAAAACCTCTGATGTCATTGTATTTTCAAGAAGGTGTTGCATAGTGACCAAGGCTTTTACCGGGTAGGTGGTACTCCAATAAGCTTGAATGCTATCATTGCCCTTCCAGTGATAAGTGTCGCTCCCCAAAATCATTTTTGCAATTTGTTCTCCCCAGGGATTATTTAATAAAAATGCACTGGGATCATTGACTCTGATATTAGGAGAGTAGCAGATCAAACCTTTAATTTCCGGATTATGTGCTGCCAGATAAAGGGCAAGGCTGCTTCCTGTAGAAGTTGACATAATAATGACTGAATCGCCAAGCGCTCTGGCAATATTGACCGCTTTTTTTGCTGATTCAATATAGTTTTCTACCGTCAATCCTTTTAAAGCATGTTCTGCTTTTAATCCATGTCTATGTAGTCTTGCTAAAAACAGGTTAGCACCATATCTCCTTGCAAACTTTCTGTGAATGGGGTCTCCTTCCTGCTGACTTGCAGAAAAGCCGTGCAAATAAAGAATTGAATATTTTGTTTTTCGACCTGCTTCTTTTGCCCATATTATTTTGGCCTCATTGCCTGCCTTCATATGATTATTTTCTGCTTCGTGTTTATTAACGTAAGATTCGATGTCTTTGATAGGAACCTGAAGTTCTTTGAGTTTGGGATCGAGCTTGGGGCTTTCAGGTTTCGGGCCTGCAAAATAAAACAGGACAAAAAAAAGGAGGAAAGCACCTCCGAATTTAAAAATCTTATTCATTGGACTTGCTTTCCTCCAAAAATGCTTAAAAAAATGATTTATGGCATCACAAAATTAATTGTTATGTTATTTACGGTTAAAGTTGCATTCGGATCGCAGTTTCCATTGCCAAAATCAAATACCCTTACAGCCAGTCCATCGGGTCTTAATTCAAAAGTACCGGCCGTAATCCATCTGCACAATAAATTAATCTCAAGGGCTTTGGTTATTTCCACTTCGTAATCTCTCCCGGTGGAGCTTGTTCCGCTTGCAGTTCCCGTAATTTCGTATTCATCATCAATCCAACCTAAAAGTGGACCTTGAGTTGATTCGCCCGCAGTCCAGGTTCTAACCCTGTTAGAAACATACTCCACTTCACCGCCATTGGGTTTAATAACTTTACCTTCTACATCAATGGTAAAAAATGTCTGATTATTTTCATTTTTTCCACCATTGGTAACAGTTCTATTTCCCAATAATTGGTGATCATCGACATAGTAGTCTTCAAAAGTGGTTAGGATCACTGTTCCCGAATCGCGGTATTGACCGGACCATTCTACAAAAACTTTACCTTTTCGAACCCTTCCATCTCTTCCTGTACAACCGGATTTATCAAAGTCTATTGTTAACTTATTACTTCCTGAACCAAGCGCTGAATCCAGAGTAATGGTCACACAAGTTCCCAGATAGGAGCCGGACTTACCACCTTCCAGATATTCTTCATTTTCTTGTTCTGCCTGATCTGCAACGTCGGATACATTTTCAAATAAATTATCGGCCAGGCTATAATCTTCAGAAGCCGATGTATCTTCTTGTTGGTTTGGAACATCTTCATCTTCGCTGCATGCTATTGTAATTGTTATGAAGGAGATAAGAATTAGAAGTGTTTTAAAATTTTTCATGGTATGGATTTGTTTTAAAATTTAAAATACGGAAAAATTGAGATTCCGTTTCTTTATAATACAAGCATTTCTATTTTTGCCCTCCCCGAAAGTTGAATTCCTTTCAGGATCACACTTCCGGGAAGGCCAAAAGAAATCGGGATGTAGCTTCCCTAAGTAGAATCGCTTAGCGCTTCACTTCGGGACAAGCACTTCGCTACATCCGGTTAAAGAGTGAAAGAAGTGCAATTTGTACTGCGGGATGTAGCTTCCCTAAGTAGAATCGCTTAGCGCTTCACTTCGGGACAAGCACTTCGCTACATCCAGTTAAAGAGTGAAAGAAGTGCAATTTGTACTGCGGGATGTAGCTTCCCTAAGTAGAATCGCTTAGCGCTTCACTTCGGGACAAGCACTTCGCTACATCCGGTTAAAGAGTGAAAGAAGTGCATTTTGTACTGCGGGATGTAGCTTCCCTAAGTAGAATCGCTTAGCGCTTCACTTCGGGACAAGCACTTCGCTACATCCGGTTAAAGAGTGAAAGAAGTGCATTTTGTACTGCGGGATGTAGCTTCCTAAGTAGAATCGCTTAGCGCTTCACTTCGGGACAAGCACTTCGCTACATCCGGTTAAAGAGTGAAAGAAGTGCATTTTGTACTGCGGGATGTAGCTCAGTCCGGTTAGAGTACACGTCTGGGGGGCGTGGGGCCCCGGGTTCAAATCCCGGCATCCCGACTACGCCCGCCGAAGCTCGAAGAGCGAAGGCGGGCATATTTTTTAAATTAACTGTTAAAAGAATTAATTTTCACTTAGCTGCGAGCTCCGTCGGGCAAGCCTGACTTAGTTTCAATCAAATCATTTTCAAAATATAATTGAGTTCAGGCTTGGCTTTCGGAATTTTCAAGAGCCTCGGGATCGAAGTAAGTCCATCACGGCACCCTGTCAAGAGAACCAAGCATTTGACCAAACATCAAAGGCTTATTTATTTACTGGTAAATTCAGATAAAAATGATTTTAGATTACTTTGTTTTTCTGTAAAAAACAGACATTACAAAAACATGCGGTAAAGTAATCAGTGCTACTAAAACGAAAAACAAAGTAATTGTTGGTATTTTTAAATCTATGTAAAGAGAAAATACGATTATCAAGACAATACCAAGAATACTAATGAGAGAGTATGGGGAAGCTAGTTTCAACCATTCTTTAAAGTTGAAATTAATTGCATATTTCCGAATTTTTGTGATTTGATCATAAGTGGCATCACGACTATGCCAAAAGGCAAAAAACAGGGCAAAAGCCAATATCAGGGAAGTGAAATTAGCAATTAGGTAAAGTATTATTAGCTCTGTTAATTGCACCAAAAGGGTTTTTATACCTTCACTTATTAGAAAAACAAAACTTCCAATAAGAAATCCGTAAAGCAAATAATAATAATTTGAAATAACCCAATTCATGCTCCCGACATCAAGTAGGTGCGGGGAAATTATGGTTTGAACTTCTGATAAGTGAGGTTCAAAAATGAGAAGCAACAGACTTGAGCCCCAGAAAATATAATTTAAGATTTTAATCCAATTATTACTCTCTAACCGGTGCAGTTGGGTCTCTCCAAAGTGAAAAGCTGATATTACAATAAAGACAAATAGCGAGAAGCCGGGAAAAAAATACCATAAAACGGCATATGATAATATTATCCCCAAATAGTACATTAGAAATGTGGGTTTGGGTTTAGGGTTCATCTTATTTTCGTCGATCAGATTATGCAAAATATGATCTGTGGCTCCATGTGGTATGCCAAAAATGAATATGAGGGCAAAGGCAAGGTATAAGTCGAATTCAGGGAAAATGCGGTAGATAATGATTCCCAGAAAAAGTACAATAATTTTATATAGAAATCGCATTATTTTTATTAAATAATAGAGCCTTTATAAATGGATGCCAGGGTAATTTCCTGAATATCAGCCCTTCCTCAAGCAAATTGGTGTCTTCATCAAGAAATTTCAGGATTCGATTCATTGGTTGGTCTTTAAAAAGTGAAGACATAATTTCCTTGACTTTTTCCGGTTCCTCACTGATAATTTTTAATAATAATTTATCATAAAATTTGTGTCTTAAATTGTCCCTTCTAAATGAACCCAGACCTGATAATTCCTTTAATATTCCCTTGACGTGCTCTTGCACAAAGTTAAAGGTGTAGCCGGTTGAACCTTTGGTGTCTCCTCCAGAAGTTCCCAACCTGTATATTCTCGAATCAGGTTTGGGGTCAAATGGAAAATCTGACATGGGAATACTGCCAATTTCTTCCTGTTCAATTTTATAATTCTTAATTGCTAATACAATGCTGATGTAATTCTGCAATTCGTTTCTGAATTTTTTTTCTGAATAATTTTTATGAGGACTAAACTGTGTGTATTCAACCAGGGCTTTTGTTTTTGAAAAAGGCAATAAGTAAATAAAACCGGCGGCACCTTCTTGCTTAACTCTGAAATCCATTAAAATTGGTTTTGAAGGGTCGAATGCTTCGGTTTCACTTTCGATAAACCAACCTGTAAAATGTTGAAAGTTTAAAAAGTATTTACTTTTTGGAATTTGAGGTCTGCTAATGCTATCTATAAGGTATTCTGAGTAATAGGTTTCATTTTCGGTTTTTACAATACATTGATCAACTTCTCGATCGACCATGCAAATTGTTTCGCGTTTAAATTCTATTCCGGGATTTTGACTGATTTCAGAAAAGACTTCATTATAAAAATCAAGGCCTTTAATACTGTAATATCGGTAAGGCTCAATTGTATCAAAACGTATATAATCATCAGTGGCAAAACCGAGTTGATGCCATGATTTTTCACCGACACTATGATATTCGGGCTTATTTGTCGACCAGAAACTCCAGGTTCTGTCGTTTTGTCTTTTTAAGTCAGAATCAAGAATGAGAATTTTACCATTGAAATTGCTGGTTCTCAGCAAATGATGGATAAAACTCAAACCACCCAAGCCGGCTCCCGCTATGATAAACTGATATTTATTTTGATTTATTTTCACTTAATAATAGAAAAACATATATATGATTAACTTGTTTTCAGTGACAAAAAATTAATTGGTATATAACCCAATCATCAAATAGTTTCTATTATTTAACCTGGAAAATGCAAGGAGGGATTATTTAAAAAGATAAAGAAAAGAAGCGATTAGCAAAGTCCATTTAAGTAGATGGAAAAAGCTTTGTTTTACAATTGCCCTTACTCCTGAACCCTTATAAATTTTACGTTCAATTTCATTGTTCAAATGAGGATAAAACCAGTGATGCCCTTCGAAGACATTGCTCATTCCATTGTAAAAAATCATCCAGCTAAGAAAAAGAAATACATTGAAAGCGATGATTATATCATAAGTCCGGTTCAATGCCATAATTGAGAAAAGAATCAGATTGAAAGCAATCAAAATAACCAGCCTAAGAACGATTTTAAATCGCTTAGCAAGCCCAATACTGATTCTTTCGGCTCTGAAATAGGCATCAATTGTGATTAAAATGAAAAGGGAGAAAAAAACAAGAACAGGCCAGTACATAGCTTCTTATTCCTGTTTTTTGTCTTCCGTATTGTCTTTTATTGGTTTGTTTGTGTAATCAGGTGGAATTGTGATCGCATTTCCATCCCTTGCAGCCCGATAATGCGGTGACAATATTTCAATTCCCGCTTCCTTGAAACCATCCTGAATATGACTGTGCAATTCAGAGTAAATTTTGGCGCTTGCACCGGGATAATGTGTATAAGAGTTTATTTGATAGCTCACATAGAAATCATCAAGGCTAGTTTGAAAAACAAAGGGAATAGGTTCTTTTTCTATGCCTGTTGTTTTTAATGCAGCATTAATGAGTAATTCATGCACCTGACGCCATGGCACATCATAGCCTATGGTCACTCCGGTATTTAGAATTAGTCCCATTCGCTCAGCACTTGTACTGAAATTAATTGTGCTTCCATTGAGAATAGCCGAATTGGGAATGGTCACTTCTTCATTTTTAATGGTTCTCAACCTTGTGACCAGCATGGATTTTTCAATGACGTCACCGGTTGTTTCGCCAATTTTCACACGGTCGCCTATTTTGAAAGCACGCATATAGGTAATTACAAGACCTGCGATAATATTGCCTATTGCAGAAGAAGAGCCTAAGGAGAAAAGCACACCAAGAAATACACTAACACCTTGGAATACCGGTGAATCACTTCCCGGCAGATATGGGAATATAACAATAAATGCAAAGGCATAAATTATTATCCTAAGAATATTGAATGTGGATTTGGCCCAATCGGCATAAAAACCAGGAATGATAAGTTTACCGCTTTCAATTTCAGACGCAAGAAAATGCAACAGTCTAACAAGATTGTGAAATACAAAAGATATTACAGCTATGGTTATTAATTCGGGTATGTATTCCACCAATGCAATCACAATTTCCTTTAGCGGATTGATTACATATCCGATAAGAGTAACAGCTATTCCTTTTGTTGTAGGAAATATTGAAAAAAGAATTGGCAGGGCAAGGTAAATAAGAAAGACGATAACAATCCATTTTATCACATTGAGGATAAATATGGCTACCTGCTTCTGTCGGTCCTGGGAAAGGAGTTCATAGTTTCTGATCTTGATGCCGTTGAGATAAGTATCGCTTTTTCTCAGAATCCAAATATTCAACCAATTAAAACCCTTATTCAAATAGCGGATTCCGAGCACAAAACCTATGATTACTAGAATCAGTAGTCCAATTCGCTTGAGTATTTGTAATAGGCTTGTTCTTTTTTTATAGGCTTCAATGGATTCCTTTATTTCTAATACGTGCAGTTCTGCAGCAGAATTTCTACTCATATTGAGCCAGAAAGCATCTCTGTCCGTTACAGAAAGTAGGATCATTTCATCGTGAAATACATCGTTGCTTTCTTCTCCTTTAAATACTCTTATTTTATCAGGATCATAGATTTGTTCATCGACCAAAAATTCAATTTTCTGCTGAATACTTGCTGCCCTGTCACTTGGTTTAAAAGGACCCAGTTTGGAAAAAATATAAAATACGGTATCGTTGAAAATTATAACAGGAATGCCAGGTGTATTGGATTTTAAAGAATCTACTTGTTCCTTAATTCTTTCTTCTCTAGCTGATTGCTCAATTTTTAATGAATCAAGTTTTGCCTGTAACTCGGCCTTTTTTTTAAGATCTCTTTGACGTACCTGACTAAGAGCTTCTAGTAAAGCCGCTTGTTCAATACTGTCATTTATTCGCAATGAATCTGCAGAACTCAATAATAAATTAGTTTTGGCCTGTCTTTCAAACAACAGACTATCACTCTGTCGATTATTAATGCTATCCACCTGGGCTAAGACCAAATTTGGAAAGAGTAACAACCAGAAAAATGCGAATTGAATTAGAATCGTTTTCATATTAAATTTCAGAGTAAAGATCATATAAAATCAGCACATTTATATGAATTAGAAACAAGGCTAAAAAAATATTATTAAATTCCATAGCAAATTGAACAATGTTTATGCGTCATCTTAATTTTTAGTCAATCTCAATAGTATTAAAATTGAATCTATTTTTTAATTTCCTTATAACAATCGTTATAAGTCTTCTAATTGCCTGCACTGATAATCCTAAAAATGGAACCATTGAGGAGGAAAAGCCATCCTTTAAGATTGTTTACAATGTCCATGCTCCTGATTCTATCAATGATGATAATTATGAAATAATTTCGATGGAAATAGACGGTAGTGATAAAATGAACATTACAAATTTACCAGGGGTAGAATGGACCTATATGTGTTGTGCATCAAAGGTTTATTTCATCAGCGATAAAGACACAAGCCACAGAACCTATTTTTTATATAGCATGAATGCTGATGGCTCTGATAAAAAGCAAATAAGCGCTATTTCCTTAAGAGACAGTTGGATGTCAGCAAGAAATAACTGTTCCGAAATAATTGTTTCGCCAAGATGGAGCATTGATACGGCTTTCTATATTATAAACTCCGAAGGAGAACTGATCCGAAAAATTAAACCTGATTTTCCTTATTTCAGCGACCCGGCTTTTTCTCCGGATGGTTCACAGATTGCATTCAGGGCCGGAAAAACAACATCAAAGAAAATTCCGGGTTTTGACGAGGCCATTTATACTCTTGATGATAATGGAAATAATTTAAAAAGATTGACCTCTTACCCCGAATCAGACACAACTGCCCCCTGGTATGCATACAAGACGGGCCCACCAAAATGGCATCCAAATGGAGAATTTATATCCTTTCAATCTTTTCAAAATGGAAAATATCGACTATTTTCTGTGTCTGTCGAGGGCGGTGAACCAAAGGAGCTAATTACAAGTGATAAGTCAATTGGATGGCACGACTGGAGTCCTGATGGCAAATATTTGGCCATAGAAATGTTTGATAATGAGGGTACTCAATTTAACATTGGATTGATGGACTGGGAGACAAAAGAATTGCAATTATTATCCGACAATGAATACAAATACCAACAAGCTCCGGTATTTGTGATGATAAATTAAATATTATGCAAGCAGGTAAAAGATATTCCTTATGGCAAACGCTGCTTTGGCAGATCGACAGCATAATCATTTTTATAATCTGGGCATGCGTTCCTGTATCGCTTTATTATTTCTTCGATTTTACCTGGCTGGCCATTCCATGGCAACCGGTATCATTGATAGGCATTGCGGTTGCATTTTACCTGGGATTTAAAAACAACTCTTCTTATGACCGCTTATGGGAAGCGAGAAAAATATGGGGGAGTATGGTAAACACTTCAAGGTCATTTACAGTTATGATCCGCGATTTCATCACCAACGAATTTACCGCCCACCCTTTTCCGGAAAATGAATTAATCGACATCCGTAAAAGAATGGTTAAAAGACACATTGCATGGCTTTATGCCTTAACATCCCAGCTTCGTGAAGTAAAAGACTGGGAGCATAAGAGTAAAAAAGACCAGGGTTTTCGGGAATCCATCGGTTTGCATGATACCAAAAAAGTGATGGAGGAAGCAGAAGCCTATTTGAATGAAGAAGACTTGAAAAAATTAAAAGATAAAAAGAACAAAGCATCACACATATTGAGTCTTCAGTCGACTGAATTGAAAAATTTAAGAGAAAATGGCCTGATTGATGATTTTCGACATATGGAAATGCAAAACTTAATTACTCAGATGTATACGGAGCAAGGACAATCCGAAAGAATCAAGAACTTCCCTTTCCCAAGACAATACACCACAGCAAATTTTTTCTTTGTAATGATATTTATAACCCTTTTGCCATTTAGCCTTTTGAAAATTTTTGCAGAAATGGGCTCCGTTGAAATGGTTTGGTTGACAGTGGTTTTTTCAACACTTGCTTCCTGGGTATTTTGGGTGATGGAAGTAATAGGCGATTACAGCGAAAATCCATTTGAAGGTTCCTATAATGATGTTCCGATTACATCCATGGCAAGAGGAATAGAAATTGACATTTTACAAATGATTGATGAAAAGGATCTCCCTGAACCAATCGTACCCTTATCGAAGTTTAAGATTTTAGTTTAGAAATGAAAATTGAGTCCTGTTTTGACGGCCAAAACAAACTGGTGATAACCCGTGCCGAAGGCAAAGTAGAATCAGCCACGAATTTGGCTGCATCGAAAAAAGCGATAGAGATTGCCAGAAAAAACAATTGCCATCGATTTATATTCGATATAAGAAATAATCCAGAAGGTCAAACTTTGTTACAGGCATTTTCAGATATGGAGAGCATGAAAGAAACTTTAGGTTTTCAATTTGATGATATTATTGCGATCATTTACAACCCCTCGATATATTCAAAGGAAAGGGCAGAATTTGTTGAAACTATTGTTAAAAACAGGGCAAATCCAAGGTTTAAAATGTTTACGAATATGGACAGTGCATTGAATTGGTTAAATAACCAATGATAATTTAAAAATCGTTTTGAGCCAACATCATTCACACGATCACGACAATAAAAATCTCAAAGTAGCTTTTTCCTGAATTTAGCTTTTTACCATTTTGGAATTGGTCGGTGGATTTTATGTGAACAGTGTTTCTATTCTTTCTGATGCTCTTCATGACCTTGGCGATAGTTTTTCATTGGGTATTTCCTGGTATTTACAAAAGAAATCTAAAAGTGAAGCGGATCGATTTTTTACATTTGGCTATTCCCGTTTTTCCCTGCTTGGTGCGCTAATCAATAGTGTGATACTTATTGCGGGCTCAATTTTTATAATCAATGAAGCAATAGCCCGTTTTTTTGAACCACAAGAAGCGAATGCTCAGGGAATGGTCATTCTGGCTATAATCGGTGTAGCGGTAAATGGCTATGCAGCATGGAAGTTAAGTCATGGCAAGTCGCTTAATGAGAAGGTGGTTAGCTGGCATTTAATTGAAGATGTTTTGGGCTGGACCGCCGTCTTGATCGTCGCCATAGTGTTGAATTTTAAATACATTCCCTATCTCGATCCGGCTCTTTCCATTTTAATCACGCTTTTTGTTTTGATTAATGTGGTAAAACGTCTACGCCAAACGTTTCTCATATTTCTCCAGGGAACACCAAAGGAAATTAATGCGGATGAGATCATACATAAAATAACATCCTTGGAAAAAGTCAAGTCCCTTCATCATACACACATCTGGTCATTGGAAGGAGAGAGTCATGTTATCACCACTCATGTTATGCTTAAGGACATTCATGAATTCAATGAAATGGCTGAAGTGAAAAAGAAGATAAGAGAAATCTTGAAACCCTATAATTTCTCACATTTTACAATTGAATTAGAATTGAGCGATGAGGACTGTAGTTTGAATTATAAATAATCTGCATTCACATAAGCTCCTTGGGATAAACCAACAACCATCATTAATTTACAATCAACTAAATACAATTTGCATTAATTATTTCCCAACAATGCATGCATATTTTTTATTCACTGCGCAAAGAGTCGACAGGATTGCTTAGAGCTGCTCTTACAACTGTATAACTGATACTCAAGGCAGTAACAAGCACGACCGATACCAATGTGATAAGAAACATGTACCATTCCATATCGATGCGGTAAGCGAAGTCGCTGAGCCACCGACTTAGTAGGAGAAATCCAAGCGGAAATGCAATCATGGCTGCAATCAGAATTTCGATCAGTGTTTCTTTACTCAGAATCATGAATAATTGACCGAGCGTAGCACCTAATACTTTCCTGATTCCGATTTCCTTTACTTTCTTTTCCGCCGTAAAGGAGACCTGACTTAATAGTCCAATAACAGCCAGTACGACAGCTATTAGCGTCATCCACTGGAACACCTGAAGAATTTTCTCCTCTGCTTCATACTGCATCCTTAACCCTTCTTCCATCAATACAATTTCCAATGGCCATTCATCGCCGTATTTCATCCATTCTTCCCTAATGAAATCAAGTGTCTTACTCAATTCATCCGGTCCAACTTTTACGGCAAAATTGAAATAGTCATCAGTCAATCGAATCGACATAGGCTTGATTGGTGTATGTAATGATTCAAAGTGAAAATCTTTAACCACGCCAATAACTTTGGTTTTTCTGTTCCCCAGGTAATTGATTTCCTTCCCAATTGCATCACCTTCCCAACCGAATTGCCTGACCAGGGTTTCATTAACCAGAACCGATGTGCTGTCTGATTGTCTCAGATCATCCAGATTTCTTCCTTCAACCAACTCAAGCCCGACCGTAGCCATGTATTTGGAATCACCGTGCATTGCACCGATACCCATCATTTCATCCTTTGGCTGACCTTCGTAATTGATTTTCATGTGATTATAGCCGGTATAAACACCACCGGGAAGCCCCCAACATTTTGAAACGGACTCAATATTTGGGTGCGATTCCAGGTTAGCTATAAAAGCTTTGACACCGGTTTCATTCTCGAACATTTTATCGCTGTAGCGGAATGAGGCAACACGTGTTTTATCATAGCCTAATTCCTTGTCGAGTACAAAATTTATCTGCCGGTTGATTGTAAAAATGCTGAGAAGGAACAGAGCCACAATAGCAAACTGGAAGGTAACCATGATGCGCCGCACCCAGGTATTCTTGATCTGTCCGTGAAATTCTCCCTTAATAATGGAAACTATAGGGAATGAGGATAAGAGGACAGCAGGATAAATCCCTGAAAAAAGAGTCACAAATAAAGTAAAGGCCATCAATTCCAGAACCGGCATAAAATTTTCAAGTGGCCGGAATTGCAGGTCGATATAAGCAAAGCTATTAATTCCCTGCACGTAGAAATAGATCAGAACAATGGATATGATCATTGCCGCAATGGCAATCAACAAAGCTTCAAAAAGGAATTGATAGATAATATCGAGTCTTCTGGCGCCGACCACTTTGCGCATGCCTATTTCCTTAAGTCGATTCAAAGCTCTTGCTGAAGTCAGATTCATGTAATTAACAGCAGCGAGGATGAGTATCAGCATGCCAATTCCGAAAATACCATAGAGATATTCATAACTAGAATTACTGCTTAATTCGATGTAATCGTGGGATTCGAGGTGAATGCTTGTAAGCGGTACTACCGGCAACCAGGCGCCTTTTCCTATATCAGGTGGGAAAAACTTAGCAACAAAAGATTCAAGACGATTGTCAATGAATTCCTGTGCCGATTCCTTGTTTGGAATAGTGACATAGGTCCAGACGACAGGGTTATTCCATTCATTTTCAAAATTGGAAATAAATTCGGCCAGTTTCATATTTCCCAAAATGCCAAACTTCATATGGGAATAAGATGGATATTCCTTAATGATTCCCCTAACTACGACGGGTGCATTATCCACCGCATCGATTCGAATGATCTTGCCAATTGGGTCTTCATTACCAAAAAAACGTTCCGCGAGTTTGTCTGTAATCAGGACATCATTGACCTCTTTAAGTGCTGATCGGTTCTCAGGCCCGACCCATTCCACATCGAATATATCAAGGAAGGTGGAGTCCGCGATCAAAAACTGTTCTATGAATTGGCCCTCACCAACGCGAAGTCGGATTTCTCCGGTCATAAAGCGCACCTGATTGGTGATTTGCGAATACTCATCTACCAATGTTGGCCCAATGGGATAAGAGCAGCGCGCTGTAGTGCCGCCATCATTAAATTTTTGATGTATGCGATAAATCTGATCTGATTTTTCGTGGAATCGGTCATAAGAGAGTTCATGGCGTAAATAAAGAAAAGAGACAAATCCAACACTCAAACCAATCGAGAGTCCTAAAATATTTAAAATAGCGTAAACTCTTTCCTTGATAAAATACCGAAGGGCAATTTTGAAGTAATTCCTAAGCATGCGCGTAATTACAAAATGAACTGAATTAATAACAGTCAATCAATTTGTAAACAGAATATTTATATGTGAAATTCATTTTTTGCATTGCGAAATGCAGGTATAAAAAATTATTTTTAATAATGGATTTAAAATTAAATGATAAGATCATTGTAGTAAGCGGGGCGAGCAAGGGCATTGGCAAAGCATGTACAGAATTATTTTTGGAGGAAGGCGCCAAAGTAATAGCCATTGCCAGAGATACCTCGGCGATTCAGCAAACAGATCGATTAATTCCTTTTTGTATAGATGTTTCCCAAAAAGAAGAAATAGAGAAGTTCAAGTCATTAATCAGCACTAGATTTCCCATAATAGATGTTTTGATCAATAATGTCGGCAGCAATATTCGAAAAGAAACTCTGGCTTATGATGATGAGGATTTTAATCGCCTTATGAATGTAAATATTAAAAGCGCCTATAATTTATCAAGGGTATTGTTTCCAATGATAAAGAATAGTGGGGGTGGAAGTGTTATCAACGTGAGTTCGGTGGCAAGCAAAAGAAGTTTTAAAACTTCTACCTTGGTTTATGCCATGACTAAAGCAGCGATGAATCAAATGACTGAATTTCTTGCCATGGAATGGGGCCAATACAATATCAGGGTCAATGCAATTTTGCCCTGGTATATCAATACAGCTTTGGTTAAATCGGTTTTAGAGGATCCCAAAAAACTCAAAAGCATTGAAGAAAAAACGCCCTTGGGTAGGGTAGGTGAACCGCAAGAAGTAGCTAATGTAATTGCCTTTCTAGCTTCAGAAAAATCATCTTATGTCAGTGGGGCTTTGATTCCGGTGGATGGAGGATTCTTAACTAATTAAAAATTAAAAATGAGCAATTAAAAATGAGCAATTATAAATGATTTACGAATTGAAATTGTGCCATGGTGTTCAAAAATTATGCGCTTATTTATTTCTGAACTTGAATTCTCAATACACCACTTATTTTAACCTTAAAAATATATGAAAAGGCAAAATATAGTCAAGGATAAAAGTTTAGATTTTGCAATACAAATTGTGAATTTGGTAAAATCAATTCGAAAAAAGGAACAGGAATTTGATCTGACTAGGCAATTGGTTAGATCCGGCACTGCTATTGGTGCATTGATTTATGAATCAGAATTTGCTGAAAGTAAAAGGGACTTCAGTCATAAATTATGATTTCATTAAAAGAAGCTCATGAAACAAGATATTGGCTTGAGCTCTTACACAGAACTGATTACATCACTTTGGAGGACTACGGTAGACAAAATCTAAATGTTAGTGAATTGATTAAATTTCTTGTAGCAATTACCAAAACATTAAAAGTAAGGCATGAGTAAAAAACAAAATTGCTCATTTCTCATTTTTACTTGCTAATTATTTAAACTTTCTTCCCTTATTGCCTTAAACTCACTTCCTTCTTTCCACTCGGGATAAATGTCTTCTTGTGCTAGTTTTTTGGTCATCATAAAAAATAGTTGTGCATCTTGCACCATTCCACGCAGATCAATACTGGAGGTATCCACTTCATCCTGTGGCTTATGATATTGATTGGTTAAATAGTCCATTCTTGCTTCCTCAGCATATTCTGCTCCTTTTTCCATATGGTCATAACCTCCTTTGGCATAAAAGGCAGGCACACCAATTTTGGCAAAATTAAAATGGTCTGAACGAAAAAAGTATCCTTTACCCGGTTCGTGATCCGGAGCCATGTATCTTCCCTGCGCTTCCACAAAAGGCAAGGCCAAATCTTCCAACTCGGATTGACCCGAGCCCACTACTGTTAAATCGCTCATGGGGCCATTAGGATTAAGCGCATCCATATTAATATTGGCAATGGTTTTATTTGGTTCTATTACCGGATTGGCTGAATACCAGGCCGATCCCAATAATCCCTGTTCTTCCGCCGTCACTGCCAAAAATGTCACTGAGCGCCTGGTTTCAATTTTTCCTACGCTAAATGCTTTTGCTATTTCCAGCAAACAGGCAGTGCCCGAAGCATTATCTACAGCGCCGTTATAAATGGAATCACCGCTTACAACTTTGCCAATTCCAAGATGATCCCAATGTGCGGTCAAAATAATATGTTCATCTGCTTTTTCAGTACCTGGATAGGTGGCTATAACATTTTTTGAACCTCGATCTTTAATGCTGTTTTTAAATCCCAGACTTGCATTTACGCCCAATGGGATTGCCTTAAATCCTGGTTTTTTTGCTTCGTCAAGCATAGATAATTCTTTGCCTGATAATTCTACTATCTTCTTAAAGCTATCAAAGGAAATCCAGCCTTCTACCGGACAGCGGTCCATATTGCCCTCTTCATTTTCAAGATTTAACTGAGGCCCTGACCAGCCCCCTTCAACTACACCCCAGGGATATCCTGCAGGAATGGTTTGATGAATTACAATAACACCGGCTGCACCTTTTCTGGCGGCTTCTTCATATTTATATGTCCAACGCCCGTAATAGGTCATTGTATTGCCTTTAAAAAACAGACTGTCTTCTGTTCCAAAACCCGGATCATTTACTCTGACGATTACAATTTTACCTTCGACATCCAAGCTTTCATAATCATTCCAATCGTATTCGGGCGCATCAATGCCATACCCCGCAAAGATCAATTCCGCTTCATTGAGTTCAATTTGCTCTTTGACCTGACGGCTCAGTGCGACGTATTCACTTCCGGGACTTAAGGCAATTTCTCCATTTTCCCCTTTGATGACCATTTCGCCATTGAGAGTGGCATTTAATTCCACCATCGGGACTTCCTGAAAATAAGAATCTCCATTTCCGGGTTTTAAGCCCATATTTAGAAATTGGGTTTCAAGATAGTTGAGTGTTTTGGTTTCGCCTTCAGTAAAAGGCATACGTCCCAGAAAATCATCCGAAGCAAGCATTGTGATATGTTCAAGAATGCCTTCGGAATTTATCAAATTGACAGGATCTTGTTTTTCTTCTGCTTTTTGACAGGATGTTAAGAAAATTATTGAAACAAGGACTAATAGAAGATATTTTTGCATAATGAATTATTTGAATTCAAATAAACTAAAAATACCCCTATAAAAACAAAACCCCCGGGTATTTACCAGGGGGCTGATTAGTTTACACGTTAAAAATCATTTGAGCACGACTGTCCTTTCGAGTTTGTTGTCGCCCTTTCTAACCTGAAAAGAATAAACACCTTTGTCCAATTCCGATAGATCGTATCGTTTTGCGAAAACACCGTTTCCGCTTATGGCTTCAGTGTGGATATTTTTACCATTGGCATTGATAAGACTTAATTCAACATCTTCACCACTATTTTCAAAACTTACGACCATCTGATCGATGTTTTGCGGAAGAAAAGCCACTTTCAAAGAGCTTTCCTCTTTTTTCATTTCTTCTACTTTATTACTTGCAAATGTTGAAGAGATTCCCAGACTTAGGATAAAAATTGACGCGATAAATAATTTTAAAGTTTTCATTGTATTAAGTTTTAATTGACCTTGCCTCAATATATGAGAAATGTGTGCCAATAAACGTAACACTTTGATATACAATAAAATATGAATATAAATTAAAAACTTTACTGTCCGATAATGTACATTAATGAACAGTTTTAATCCTATCTGGACACTTTGATATCACCATCTTCGGTATTGAGGTAGACCAAGGCCGATTTATCGCCGAATTCAATTTGTCTTTGTCCTTCCTTGTTTATTAGTTCATTGAAATCTCCTTCAACGCTGATGTTGCCATCCTCACAATTCAAATTCAGTTTTGCACCGCTACCTGAAATATAAAATTTGATATCACCGTCTTCGGTTTCCAATTTATATTCTGAATCTTTGGCCAGGCTGCTCTCAATATTTACATCTCCATCCTCGGTGTCGAGATCAATTTTGCTAAATGAACAGTTATTTGCTTCGATGTCGCCATCTTCTGATTGGAGGGAAAGAAAACCGGATATCTTGTTCATTTCAACATCTCCATCTTCGATATCTATATTTAATTTTCTCGCCGATATATTATTCAGTTCAAGATCGCCGTCTTCGCAATTGATATCCAGATCACCTGAAATATTACTTATGCTCAAATCGCCATCATCTTCAGAAATGACCATTTTTACTGTAGATGGAACTTCGAGTTTAATTCTATAGTCGATGTTTCTATAACCTATCCAATAATTAATTTCTGATTTTCTCAATTCCCTGATGAAGAGGTTGCCATTTCTTTCTTCAATCTTAATTTCAAATTCCTCATCGCTTCCGGCACCAACGGTTTCAACTTTTCTATATATTTCAATATGAACATTTTCACGTTCCGAACCTGTAATGCTAATGTTCGCATCATTGGTATTCAATGTAATCAATCCATTCTTGTTAATGGAATACTCTTCATTCAGCTCATAGGTATTTTGAGCTATTAATTGAATAGTGCTTGATAATACCGCTATTGTTATAAGTTTTAATTTGACCATGATTTTATTTTTTTTTTTGTTGACCCGGCAACTATATTAATAAATTTCTGTCTTTGTTTAAAATTGGAGGTCATTATGAAATACAAAACACTATTCGCATTTTTATTATTATCCACTTTTGCTTCTGCTCGTGATTTAGAAAAAAGAGCTCTGAGTTATTTCGATGAAATAAAAATCAGCGGAAATCTCAGAGTTGAACTCGTTCATTCAGACACCCTTGGTATTGAAATTTATGATATCTGTTGTTCCATGTCTGAAATAAAGATTGATCAGACGGGCAGTTTATTGAAAATCAACAATGACAAGGGTTTGATCAATGACAATGATTTTGATATTGTGATTTACTATACCACGCTTGACAACATTATAGTTCAAAGAGGTGCACAATTGCAATGTCGTGAAGATATCAATGGTAATTCTCTAAATATCGCGGCCTATTCAGGATCAAATATAAATTTGGGAGTATCGCTGGACTATCTCGACATAATGGTTAGCGCAGGAAGTTCGGCTCATATTAACGGTAATGTGGATTACCTCAAAGCCAATGTCAATACGGGTGCTTCTCTTGAAATGGAAAGGACAAATTCCAGAAAGGCCGAGGTCAAGGCGCTCACAGGAGGCATGATGACCTGCAGTGTGAAAGATGAAATAAAAGCAATTGCGGGAACAGGAGGCAGCATTGAGTTTATTGGGAATCCGCGTATTACGGATCTCGATACCCATTTAGGCGGATCGATTTCTTGCAATAAACGATCAGTAAAGTAAATGTATTAAAGAGCGGTTGCGCCAGCCGGCTTGATTTTCATAATCCACAAAATAGATTTTCAGGTCGGCCTGGTTTTCATAATCTACAAAGTAAATGGTCTTATCCGCCTGGTTTTCATAATCTGTAAAAAACCAAAGCCCATGTTCATCGGCCTGATTGGAGTACTTAACCTTGTAGACCTTTAAATCAGCCTGATTTTCATATTTAACCACATAAACCTTAAGATCAGCTTGATTGGAATATTGAACTGAGTAAACTTTTTGGGCGAATAAAGACTGACTAATTAGCAAAAAGATCGAAATGATAAGTATTAAGTTCTTCATGTTATTCAATCTTCAAATATCTTGCCATTAGGAGCTTGGGTGAATTTCAAATTATTGTTTGATGGGATTTTGGCTTTCAGACACTTTATAAAGACATTTTTAAATTTGGAAAATGAATTCTACTGATCTCGATTGGCATTTGGAGACTCCAAGATCTTCTGCTTCGCATTTGTCTTGGAGTGACGCTCTTTTTATTCGTCATTCCAAGATACCGGTTTGGAATTCTTGGAATCTCTATTCTCAGTTTGAGATTCCAAGGACAAGCCTTGGAATGACGACTTCTTTTTGGCATCATAATAAACTTTGCTGTCCATTCCACGATTCCGGTTTGGAATTCTTGGAATCTCGATATTTACATGGGCATTTAAATAGTTCTATTTATTATAGAAGTGTTTTTTGCTATTGGTTTTAATTATTCATATAATTCTGAAAAAGGTCAAATGTTCATTAAATTATCACATGTAATTTTTATTCTTCTCAGTTTGACAAGCACATATCTTTCAGCTCAAATTGCTGATTTTGATGAAGATCAGATAGAGCAGGATTTTTACACAAATATCAATCTGTATTCCGAAAAATATGTCGAGCCGGTGGTATCGGGCTATGGCATTTCATTGGGAACGGGATGGCAATCGCGCTCTAGTATTTTAAAACCTTTTGAATTTTCGGTAGGACTGCATGCTGTATCCACCTTCACGCCAGATAATGAACTAGATTTTGATTTTAATGAGGTGCCTTTTACACCAAATTTTAAACTGGAAAATCCTGAGAACTCCATCATCCCTACAGTTCTTGGCGGGGAAACTGAGAAATACATCATATATGAAACTGAGGGGCAAACATTACTCGGACCTGTTAAATACGAAAACAGATTGCCCGTGCTCTCCGGTATAACTTCCCCTTTTAATGCTACTCCTAATGCTTCAATTAATGCCGATATGGGATTGCCGGCTAAATTTGAATTAAATCTCAGATTATTTCCACCATTTAAAATACTAAACGTCAACCATTATCAATGCGGAATCGGATTGAGACATGAGTTTTCACAGTATTTTTTAGAAGAAGAGCATCCCTTAAAATTATTGGTCTCCGGAAACTATAACTTCTCAAAATTCTCTTATGTGCCCGAAGAGTTTTTTGAAGGTAAAAATAGAAACATCATATTCAAGGCAAATGCGATTAATTTAAATCTACAGACTGCATATACCTATAAATCGTTTTCTGTATTTCTTGTACCTTCTTATTCTATAAATAAATCAAATTTTAAGATTGATGGCACCTATGAATACAAGGTTGAAGAAAACTTACTCGTACAGGAAGCTTTTTCGGTAACCGACCCCGTGGATATTGTAAATCGAGATAATCTTGTTAATCTGACTGTTGGAACGTCAATAGCAATTGCCGATAGAATTGAAATCGCTTTGGCCTATCAATTTTCAGAATATAATTCGCTCTCTCTTAATCTCGGTTATTTGATAAACTCAAGTTCTGAATAGGGAATTTTTTTGGAATTATTATTTGTGTAGAGCTCGTTGTGATCTAGTACTTCAAAAATTTCTTCATTCCAAGATTCTTTTAAGAATTCTTGGAATCTCGATTGGCATATGGAGACTCCAAGAACTACTGCTACGCATTCGTCTTGGAGAGACGCTCTTTTTTTTCGTCATTCCAAGATTACGGTACGGAATTTTTGGAATCTCGATTCTAAGTTGGAGATTCCAAGGACAAGCCTTGGAATGACGATTACTTTTGAAGATGTTTAAAAAATGTTTCGATTTCAGAGCGAAGCGCGGAATCTCAATAATAATCTTGGAGACTCCAAGAACTACTGCTACGCATTCGTCTTGGAGAGACGCTCTTTTTTTTCGTCATTCCAAGATTACGGTACGGAATTCTTGGAATCTCGATTACCCATTGGAGACTCCAAGATCATTTGCTACACATCCTTCTTGGAGTGACGACTCGCAATCGGTCTATCGTGTTTCCATCGCTTATGCGACCAGAGATATAGTTCAGGAGATAATTCTATGTCTTTTTCCAATTGTCTGACAAAAGCTTCTATAACTTCTCCTTCTTTCATATTTCCTGCATTATCGGTAATTTCCCGTACATGCATTTTATAAAAACCTCTTTTTACCCTCTCCACTTTTGCATAGATCACAGGGTATCCCATTTTACGGGCAATTTTTTCAGGCCCCATAAAAAAACCGGCATCCCTGTGCATAAAAGTGGTCCAATAGGCGTATTCAGGCGGCGGCCGCTGATCCATTGGAAATGCCGTACAGGTGATTCTGTTTTTATCCATCAGCATGCTTCTGGGAGCACTTTTCATTTCCAAAAGCTCGGGCCCCAAACGGGAGCGTAACCTAAGGACCAATTTGTCAAAATATGGATTTAAAAGACGTTTATAAATGGCTTGAAATACAAATGGCAAATCAAGTCCGGCGCCCGGCCCTGCCCATTCCCAATTGCCTAAATGGCCTAGCACAAGAATCACCGACTTGCCCTTTTTATAATGTTCTTCCAAAATGCTTTTATCTTCAAAACTGATGTGCTTTTTAAGTTTCTTTGCAGAGATGGAATAGAGTTTAATGATCTCCAATATAAAATCGCTGAAATAGGAGTAAAATTTATCACTTATGACTTTGATTTCCTTTTCTGTTTTTTTTGGAAATGCCATTTTCAGATTTTCAATGACCGTGGATTTCCGATAGGAGATGATATCTTTAATAATAAAACAGAGCAAATCCGAAAGCAGGTATAAAAACCGGAATGGCAAATACGAAATAGTGATCAGCAATGGCAGAAGTAGATAGAAAAGAATTTTTTGCCGCATAGATTTATAGAATCATCCCAAAATAAAGCAATTGTTCTCTTTGACATGCATTTTATATATACTTATAACTTTCAAATTATAATTTTGAATCGAGATCAGTAAAAGATTGAAACTATTTAGACTAAACCGGCCACTAAGTGAATACAGCGATGCAGAGCTGCTTGATAAATTTGCTGAAGATGAGAATATTGAATATTCCGCTGAGTTGTTTCTTCGATACAAGGATCTTATTTACGGTGTAGGTCTCAAATACCTTAAAAATGCCAATGATTCCAGAGACATGAGTATGGAAGTTTTTGAAGAACTTCATAAAAAACTAGCGAATCACAAGGTTCAAAATTTCAAATCCTGGCTTTATGTATTGGTTCGAAACCACTGTCTGATGCAATTGAGATCGAGTCAAAAACATGTAGAAACCAAACTTTCTAAAAAAAATGAAGGAATTCATGTGGAAAAACCATTGGAATTGCATCCTATAGAAGAAAGGGAAATTAAGTACCAGCAATTGGAATCGGCCATTGATGAATTGGAAGATAAACAAGCGCAATGTTTAAAGATGTTCTACTATGAAGAAATGAGCTATCAGGACATTGCAGACAAAACAGGATATGAAATAAAAAAGGTGAAAAGTTATATACAAAACGGAAAAAGAAATTTGAAAGGAAAACTGGAGTGAACAAGTCCAAAAACCATAGTGATAAATTGTTTTCGTGGAAATCGATTTTGGCCTATCTGAAATACGATCGGAAGGGTAAGGATGCGCATAAATTGGAAAAGGCTGCTTCGGAGGATCCTTTTTTATCCGATGCAATGGAAGGCTATGAGGCTTTTAAACATGATCCGATTCATACTTCTAGATTAAAAGAAATTGAAAACTATATCCAATACAGAAAGTCACAGGAAAAAGCAGGAACGGGAAATACAAGAAGAATTTTAGCCATCGCAGCCTCAATTACCGTATTAATATCCGCTTCGCTTTGGGTATGGATCAGTTTAATTAATCCGGTACAAAATCAGAATGTCGTGGATGTTCCCAAAAATATTCCCGGAAAAGAAAAAACAATAGAGCCGGAAAAAATTCAGAACAAGGCCGAGGAAATGCCAAAACCCATTGCTTCCGAGAATTTTGAAGATGCCGTCGAAGAAGAAGAGAATTTGTCAGAAATTGAAGCAGAAACAAAAGAAGAAGGGGAGAGCGATCAAAAGGAAAAACAAGATGATGAGCTTTTCGGAGCAAAATTGCTTCAGGCGGAAGAAGACGCATTTATAGAAGAAGACCTCGCAGTGGAAAGCAGCAAAGAATTTAATTCAGAAGATTTGATAAACAGGATTCTGTCAATTGAAATAGATTTTTGGAAGGACTTTGAAAAAAATCAATTGGCAGTAAATGACATGGAGCAGAGCATAATGGCGGAAGAAGCTGCACCTGCAAGTCCGGAAGCAATTCGTTCGGCCAGAAAAGAATCCAAATCCAAAAAGAAGAAATCAAAGGAAAATACGATAGCCGGTACTGCAGCCACAGAACCAATGACATCGAATGACTTAGAAATAGATGAAGCGCCACTTAGCATCCCTGATATAGTGGAAAACTTAATGCAGAAAAAAGAAGTAAAAAAGCTGGATTCATTGCCATATTCAAATGATATTGAACTTTTAAAAGCCTTGAATTATCTCTACAAAAAAGACACCTCAAAAGCTTTGATTCAATTAAAAAAGGCCAGTCCAAGAAACATTGATCAGAGGATTTTAATTGATTCATTGGTCGGTCACTTAAATCAATAATCGCTAGCAAAAGTATTTTTATAATTTTGCCACAAAACACAGGGAATGTACAAGGGAAAAAAAGTAGTAGTGGTCATGCCGGCCTACAATGCTGCTAAAACGCTTCAAAAAACTTTAGAAGAAGTTGAAAAACAGCTGGTTGACGAAGTGGTCTTGGTAGATGATCACAGCAAAGACAACACAGCTGAACTCGCCAAGGAATTAGGTATAGAACATGTGATCAGACATGACGATAATAAAGGCTATGGCGGGAACCAAAAAACATGTTATAACCGTGCTTTGGAAATAGGAGGGGACATTATCATCATGGTACACCCCGATTATCAATACACACCCTTGTTGATTCCTGCCATGACCTCCATAATTGGAAATGATTTATTTCCTGTCGTTTTCGGTTCAAGAATCCTTGGAAAAGGGGCCTTGAGAGGAGGGATGCCTATTTATAAATACATCGCGAATCGAATTCTCACCTTTTTTCAAAATTTAATGATGAACGAAAAATTGGGGGAATACCATACAGGATACAGGGCCTACTCCCGAGAAGTGCTGGAGTCGATCGATTACAATAAACTCTCCGACGACTTTATTTTTGACAATCAGATCATTGCCCAGATTTTTAATAAAAAATATCAGATTGGCGAGATTACCTGTCCCACTAAATATTTTCCCGAGGCCAGTTCTATAAATATTAAAAGAAGTTCAATTTACGGTTTAGGGGTCATTGGTGTATCTATACGGTATTTTCTTCACAAATCGGGATTGCTTAAATGGACTTTGCTCAAATAGAACATTATACTGATAAACAGCAATATTCTAAATACATTTGAAAAAATTTAGAGAATTGAATTTCAAATATCCATTTTTGATCGCCCTTTTGGCCGCAATTCTATTTATCCCATTTCTGGGATATGTGCACCTTTTCGATTGGGATGAAATTAATTTTGCAGAAGCTGCAAGAGAAATGCTAATTCTGGAAGATTATACCAGGGTTCACATTCGCTTTTTACCATTTTGGGAGAAACCACCCTTGTTTTTCTGGCTTCAGGCGCTTTCAATGAAGATTTTTGGTGTCAATGAATTTGCAGCGCGATTTCCTAACGCGCTCTGTGGTATGATCATGCTGCCTGCACTTTATTTTATTGGTAAAAAACTTTACAATGCTAAGTTCGGTTTGATTTGGGCGATTGTCTACATGGGTTCATTATTTCCGTCTTTTTATTTCCAATCGGGCATTATCGACCCTTGGTTTAACTTTTTTATTTTTCTAAGTCTTTACTTCTTCATCTTATCCTATTGGAAACGAAGTGGTTTTAAGGACATAGAATTAAAATATTCACATTGGGTCTATTTGCTTATGGCTGCTGTTTTTTGCGGTTTGGCCGTACTGACCAAAGGCCCCGTGGCATTTCTCATTCTCTGTCTATGTTTTTTTGTGTTCTGGGTTTTTAAAAGATTCAGAATGTATGTAAGCGTTCCGCAGTTTCTGGTTTTTATACTGACCATGATCGCGGTAACCTTTATATGGTACGGTGTGGAAACCGTTAAAAACGGCCCCTGGTTTATCATAGAATTTATCGAATACAATTACCGCCTTTTCAAACAACCCGATGCAGGGCATGGAGGCTTTTTTGGTTACCATTTTGTTGTGGTGTTTTTTGGTTGCTTCCCTGCTTCAATTTTTTTAATCAGAGGATTGTTTCCTCAATGGCATGATTTTGAACATCAGAAAAACTTTAAATTCTGGATGTTGATCCTTTTTTGGGTGGTCCTGATATTGTTCAGCATTGTCAAATCCAAGATCGTTCATTACTCTTCCTTGTCCTATTTTCCATTGACCTTTATGGCAACATTGGTTTTGTATCAGATAACCAAAAAGAGAATTGCCTTTCGTCACACCATGCGATGGGGAATACGTGTTATTGCTGCCGTGATAGGTCTGGCTTTGTTCGTTCTGCCATTCATAGGCATGCACATTGAGTTTATTCAGGAATTGGTCAAAGATCCCTTTGCAAGAGCCAATATGGACGCCAACCCGGGCTGGACCGGTTTGGAGTCAATCACAGGGTTATTATTGATTTTGACGGCCTATATCGGCTCTGCTATGCTGGGCAGAAAAAAGAAAATGACAGGTATACTTGTCTTATTCATTGGAACGGCCATTGTACTTAAGCTTTCCGTTCTTTTCACCATCAAGAAAATTGAAGCCTATTCTCAATTGGCAGCCATAGAGTATTATAAAGCGCATGCGGATGAAGATGTTTACATTCAGCCCATTGACCATAAAACCTATGCCAACCTTTTCTATGGAAAACTGCGACCTGAATTCGCACCCGAAGTGGAGGATTACTCCGATTATGAACAGAGAACAGCCTGGGAAAACAAATTATTAAAAGGGGACATTGACAAACCCGTTTATTTTATATCTAAAAACAAATCGGACAGACGTTTGCGTGAAGCCGCTGAATTCGGTGTGAAAAAAATTGGTGAAAAAAACGGTTTTGTCTTTTATAAACGAGAGCCTTAATTCAGTCTAGTTCATAACAAAGCGGTATTAGCATTAATCTGAAGCATAATTGGCAAAATTATCGAGAATAGCCTGCCACCCCTGTTTTTGTAGTTCTATGGAATTGCTGCTTTCCGCTTCAAACTCTTCAATTACCATAACTTCATTGCCTTGTTTTTCAAAACTCACCTTCATTAACCTGCCGTCATCCAGTTCGGACTCAATTAGTTGAAATGGAACAATTCGAAGGTGTCTGCCTGTAAAATTGAATCCAAAACTTCCATCTTTGGCTTGCATGCGATAGTCAAATACACCTTTTTCTTTCAGATCGTTTTCCGCTTGCGGACATTCCCAATCCTGACTGGCAAAATTCCAATGCACAACATGTTCACCTTTGGTCCATTTATTCCAAACGGCTTTGATATCTGCTTTGACTTTTGCTTCAACTCTTATTATTGCCATTTTAAATTGCGCGTTCTATTTTATTTGAGATAGGCGGCAAAGATTGCAAATAATCATAAATGGCCGCCACTTCCTTATCACTTAACTGGGTATATGGAACCATAGGGTATTGCAGAGGTTTTTGGCCTTTTTTTCTTCCATATTTAACGGCTTCAATAAATTCAGCTTTGCTCCAGTAGCCTATACCTGTTTCCTTATCTGGTGTTAGGTTTGAACTAATTTTGGTTTTCCCTTCTAAGTCCAACAATTCATTTCCACCACCAAAATAGCCCTCGCTCAAAGGCGGGTCTAAATAGTTATTGGTTTTGAAATCTGCAGAATGACATGCAAAGCAATCGAGATTATGAGCCAAATACTTACCTAATTCTATTGAATTACTTGTATCGGGCATTTCTATTGCCTCTTCTGGCATAGGAAATGGTTTGAATGCCACACGGCTGAGAAATTTTGTCAAAAAAGATGGTCTGGGAGGTATGTCAACACTCGGATCGGCCTGTACCATGTGATTATCCGACCGGAGAAATGCGATGATTGCATTGATATCCTCATCCGCCATTGTTGGCAGTTTGGGCATATAGGGAGGGCTGTACTGCCCATCTTTTTTTATTCCTGTTCTCAATAAAAACAAAAGTTCGGCATCTGTCCAATTGCCAATTCCATTTATTTTATCCTGAGTTATGTTTTGTGAAAATATCTCTCCGAACTCAGGTGGCATATCCGGCATACGCTTTCCCGTCAGTTTCATTGTTTCACGATTCATATGGCAATTGGCGCAAAGCATTAGACTAAGTTTTTCTCCACGGGCTATTATTTCAGGAGAACTTTTAGCGGTGAATTCAATCCTTTTCACTTCGTAATGGGGAATATCACTACTTGCAACATAGATCAAAAAACCTGCGATTACTACCAATAAAAAGAGAACGCCCAAACCAATAATTTTAACTATTTTTTTCATAATCCAACAACTAAAAAATGCTCATCAAAATACTAACTCAGAAGATGAACAACTCAATAAATCGTTATATACTACTTTATATCAAGCGTTTATATATATAACTTATTAAATCTTTTATAAATATAGAAAATATTTAATATATGTATTCAGAATATTCTTGGCTGATTTCTAAGGCATGTTTAGGATTACGTTCCCCACTTTCTGCCCGCTAATAACATAGGCATAGGCCTCTTTAATCTGATCCAGAGTATAAACCCTGTCTATAAGTGGATTGAACTTTCCTTCGCTCAAGATTTGAGACACAAAGCTCAGACTTTTATTAACGTCAAAAGGAAGAGGGAATTTCACCTTTTTTTTGCTGAATAGTGCAGTAGTCAGAGGCAAATAAAGATTTTCATTGCCCGGCCCCAATTCGCTTGAAGCATATACGCCATGGGGTTTTAAAATTTTATTACAAGCACCAAATGAACTTTTACCGACGGCGTCAAACACAAAATCGTATTGGCTGTCTTGTTGGGTAAAATCTTCTTTTTCGTAATTAATTATTTGGTCAGCTCCGAGGGATTTGACCCTTTCTTTATGCTCCGGCCTACAAGTGGCACAGACAAAAGCACCACGATATTTTACCATTTGCAAAAGGGCTGAACCTATGGCGCCCGTTCCTCCGTGTATCATGATACGGCAATCTTGCCAGTTCTTAATTTTATTGTAAAAATAATAGGCATAATGCGCTGCCTCGGCACTAGCAACAGCTGTTTGAAAATCGATGTTTTCGGGAATTTTGAGCACATTTTTTTTGGGATTGATACAGAAATATTCTGCCTGAGAAGACAATATGCCATCTTTGAAACCCCACACCCGATCGCCTGGAATAAAACCATGTACATTTTTACCGCTCTCTTCAATAACTCCGGCAAAATCTGTTCCCGGTATTTTTTTTCGCGGTTCAAACATTCCAACCGTCAGATGCATGACCCAGGGTTTACCGCTTAAATTATGGTCATCGGTGCGATTCACGGTACAGGCTTTGACCTTTACCAGTATTTCATCATCAACAGGTTTTGGTTTTTCCACCTCCCGAACTTCCAATACATCAGGACCGCCATATTTTGTGTAATAAGCTGCTTTCATTCAATTAGCTATTAACAATTGGTAATTTTATAATCAACGAAGTTTTAACGATTTGATTTAACTCTTAACTCTTAACTCTTAACTTTTGACTTTCAATAATATCTCCCGGATTCAAAATCTTTTTTCCAAATCCATTCAAAGTCACATTAATCATTGATTGCCCTATTTGAGTCGTATTGACCACCGTTTTAGGAGCGATAAATTTGACCAGTTTGACCAACCACATAAAATAATCGTACATGAACTGATACAATTTGGTTTTTGACTTAATGCCTTTTAATGGAATGATCATTCCGGGACGATACATGTAGGCCTGCTTAAAACCCATATTTAAAAGATCGTTTTCGGTTTTACCTTTTACCCTCGCCCACATAATTCGTCCTTTTTCCGAAGAATCCGTACCCTGACCGGAAACATAGGTGCAGGTCATTTCAGGATTTGATTCCAGCAATGTTTTGGCAAGACTGATGGTATATTCATAGGTGATTTCCCGGTATTCCGCTTCGCTCAGGCCAGCTGCACTAATACCCATGCACAGATAAGCCGCATCAATGTTTTGTAATTTATCTTTAATGCTGCTGTAATCCTTAAAATCTTTATGGATAATCTCTTCGAGCTTAGAATGCTGCATACCCAATGCCGAACGTCCTATAGTGATTACCTTATCTATTTGAGGATGATCCAGGCATTCAAGCAAAACACCTTTCCCAATCATTCCCGTTGCGCCAGTTATTAATACCTTCATTTCAATCAATTATCAATTTTTTAATCAACAAAATCCTCTAACCTCTTTATGGGAATTACGAATTACGAATTAAAAATTATCAATCTTAAATTTTTTTAATCAACGAAGTTTTAACGCCGTGCTGAGCACGCTGTCGCTGTAGCCCTGACTGCCTTTAGGCAGGTTTAGCGTAAGCGACCATAGCGGCTTCCAAATATCGCCAAAGGCTTAAATTGGCTCAGCGCGAAGGCAAGTAGTTGATCAACTTCTAACTTTTAACTTTTAATTTTTACCCTTTTTACTTAAAGAATATTCATTTTTTGTTGAGTTTAATTTTCCAAATCACGATAGTCAAACCAAATGTAGGAATGGCTAGAATACCTAAAAACCAAATGTCAGCATCTAGAATTCTGATTTTTGAGATTATCAATAAAATCATCAAAATAATCGGACCTAAACCCCATAATCTTCTCTGTAAATTTGTCTTTCTTTTTTCTGCAAATTCTAGAATAAGTCCATTCAGGAATCCGAGGATTATAATTGGAATTAAGAACAGAACTAAATAAAGTCCGATCGAATTAATATCCCCTTGCTCAAGCCAAATAACATATATTAGAAATGTGGAGAATAAAAGTGAAATACTCAAAAAGTATGTATTCAGAGTTTTCATTTTTTATTTGTGATCAACGTTTGGCTATACGTTGTGCTAACAAATTCGCTGAGAGCGTTGACTTGCAGTGATTTTGCCATGGGTAAACCTCGCTGGCATGGACGAATAGCTATTGTTATCTACAGTTTTTTTCCTTTTAAGCGATTATTAATAACCTCTATAACCAAATTGATATTTATTTATTATAAGTAACGTGTGAATTAAATCCTTTAAATATCAACCAAAATCCTAAAAATAGTTCATTTAATCCCATGGGGATCATAAGAACCATTCTTAAAGTGTCTCCAAAAGTTAGCAAAATCATTTGGGTAAATAGAAGTAAAACAGCTATTAGTCCCCAAATAGAGATAAAACGAGGGACAAGTTTTGTTTTAAAAAATAAATAATAAAGCATAAAAGCACCCAAACAAAAGGAGATGATAGTCATATTTTGTGTCCAATCTCTTTGTTGTCGAATTGTTTTTCCTAAAATTTCCAAATAGGAAGATTGTGGGGTAGTTGCTTGCACAAATTCATGGCTAACTGAAATTAAGGAAAGAAGAAGGATTCCTTGTATAATGATAGTTCCAAATTCAATCACTCTTAATCCGACATACCAAATCGCAATTCGTTCACTATATTTTTTAAATATTGGATATAAAATTACTGCTATTCCTAATACAGATGCTCCACAAAATAAGTCTAAAAACATTGCTGTTTTAGCCGAGGATTGATTAACTGAAATATCGGCAAGAAAATTCCCCCCCCATAAAATAGGATCTAATATTACACTATAGCTTATACTTGCAGTTAGCAATTGAACTATCCATAAAATCCCCGCAATTATTGCAGTTTTTCTGATTGACATCATTTTTTGGATTTTATTGATTTAATAGTAAAATGATGTAATTGAATCTTTAAAGTTACTTTGAGAACAGGACTTTCCATTTTTTATTATAGATAACATATGTATAAAGTTATTAACTTAATTTCCCTTATTTCAATACCCACTAATAAATACTACTTAGACAGATTAGAACATTAGTATGTAAAGAGACATGCAGTTAATTCCATTATAATTACGCATGTTAATTTAAATAAAAATTAACAATTAATAAATAATAAAGTCTTGGGAACAAAAGAGATAGGTTTCTTTTATAATTAGCAATGAGCAATGAGCAATGAGCAATTAACAAAACCGGTCAACTCTAAACAGGCATGGTCAATGCATCACAGAATCGCAATAAAAAAACCGCATTCCAAAATAAATCAGAACACGGCTCTATAAAATTTTGATGCTTTAGATCTTAGTCCATATCCTCATCAAGATCATCATCCTCAATTTCATATTCCACTTCGGATTCTTCCTCGGCTTCTTCATTTACGATTTCACCTTTGGCATCAAACATAACTTCGTATTTACTGCCGCCACGGTCAAATTCTACTTCATACCACTTGCCATCGCTGTTTTCCACAAGCTCGGCTACGGTAATCTTGTGTTTTGGGTAGTTTTTGTTTAGCGAAGCCAATACCATTTGAGGGATCTCTTTTTGACTTATGACGGTTTCGGTTTCAATCCATTGACCATCTTCAGTAAAACTGGCGGATTGCCTTTTTCCGGCCATCTTAAAACTGGCTTCCCAGTTATCGTCTTCATCCAATTCCCATCCTGCCATTTCAGCTTTTGGGAACATCTTTTTAAACGCCTTTTCAACAGTTAGGGGAGCGCTGTCCATATCCTCATCCTGAGCGATAAGAGCGCTAAAAGTGAAAAGGAAAATAATTAAGAAGAAAGAATATTTTTTCATGTGTTAATTAATTGTGTTCAACAAAATTCGATAGCTTTTTTGAATAATTTTTAATTTCATCAATAATTATTTTCACAATAAATTATCGATATACAGACATGAATAAAGGCTTAATTCATGTCTTCTGATTCAGCTGCCTCCGATCCACTTTTTTCATTTATATGGCCCTGGTTATTTACTATCAAATCCGTCAAATTTCCATCGCGATCAATGGTAATATCATAGTAGGTCCCATCTTTTATTGTGACATGATCAACTTCAGTGATAGTATAATTCTTGTACTTTCTGTCCAATACAATATTTACATTCAAAGGAAGTTCAGAGGCTTCAATGCTATTTCTTGTTTCCTCCCAATTTCCACTTTTGGAATAGGTACTAAGGTATTGTTTATCCGAACTTTTATAAGAGGCTAGCCATTGCCCGTTCTGTGTATTTTCCCAACTGAGCATTTTGGCCTGAGGGTAATTTCTATTAAATGACTTTTTAATAACTTTTGGCACATCTGCTGAAGCCTTCATTTGACCTAATACAGGTGTTAAAATGAATAGAGACAGAAATATTAAATAATATGAATTTTTCATGGTCTTCCTTATTTAGAGGTTCTATAAAGGTCGACATCTTTAATGGATAATTTTTATAAAAACAATTATTAATTATTTGAATTTCAATTATTTATAATTTTCCAATGCTAAGCATAAATAGCCATGTTTTGAACTATGATACTAAATTTTAAATGTCTAAGTATTTGATTTATCCATTCCTGATTAAAACCACAACCGGGTTTTTACTTGTTGTCGAAATTAATTAGCAAGATATTTTATTGATATCTCAAATAGCTATAAAAAAACCGCCCACTTATGCCTAGGGTGCGATCATATCTTAAAACATTCCTAAATGTCAATTTTAAAACAGATTAATGCTGTAAACTATTTATTTGGAAATCTTAAATGCAGATTGCCAGGAATCATAGGCTTTGCGTTCATTGCCTTCCTCATCCAGAAGCCCTGTATCACGCCAGATCTGGCCGAGGTCTTTTACATCGGGTAAAAAAGTTTCCCATAGCTCATCGAAATCGCGATGCGCCCACCAGATTACAAATTCATAATTATGTTGCTGCGCATTGTGAAGAAGCACTTGTAAATAAATATCCTGCTCCTCGGGATTTCCGGAAATATTTAAACTTAATCCGGGTACAATTAGGTTTTCCGCAATATTCGTCGTTTCGGCAAAAACAATGGGCTTATTAATTTTGCTATGCAAATAGTCAAAAACAGTTTGAAAACCGACAGAGTCGGAGAGGCCCTTGAAAAAGGGGTAAAAACTTATGCCCACAAAATCCAATTGATTGGCATAAGTTGCGACTTCATCGATATAGTCTTCGGGATTGGCTACATCGGGCTGAAACAAATTATGGAGGGTGAAGGACTCGGTTATTTTTAGATTAGGAAAACGGTTTTTTATTTCAGTTCTAACCGCCGGCATCAGCGTTTTATAATCATCCCACTTATCGGGAGAATGAATTAGCAATTCGTTTCCTTCAATGGACATTACCAAATACGTAGGTTCAAATTCAGTAATCAGATAATCCAGATGTTTGGTATAGGCACCAATAATGGCTGAGTCACATAATTTGGAATAATTTGGTGTATTGCCATCAAAATCATTTGCAAGATCGCTCCGGTCTAGATTTAAAATGCTCACTGAAAGCAAAAAATCCAATCCGGCAATCTTATTTGATTTTTTGAAAGCAATATCATTGACAAATGAAGCAGGTAGAGTAGAATCATTGATCCATGAGGACCAAGGAATATTACTATCGATATGTTCGCAATATATATCGGCATTTTGAGAAATAAAGCTATAGGTTGAGCTTACATCTTCAAGATCGGGACCATATGGCCATGAAGTAAAGCCCATTGAAAAATTTCTTTGATTGTATTCGGAGAAAAAACCGGTATTGGGACTGGCGGGTGAAGTGGAATTATCGTCTGAAGAACATGCAAATGCAAGAACTGCAATTAACAGGATAAGAAAGAATTTTATGTTTAAAGCGCTGAGCAATTTATAAGGCCTATTTATCCACGAATGATCCATCATTGAATAGAATTATACTTTTATTCCACTATTTCAACTTCAATAAGGGCAAGATTTTTTATAAAAACAAAATCGGCACAAAAAAAAACCGCTATGAATATTGTTTCATAACGGCTTTGTAAAGTTTAGTCGTTATCGCCCAGGCTTTCCGCGCTGAATCAGCGCTATTGCTTCGGCGAATGTAATGAAGTAGAGCCCCTTGGGCACACTTCATTACATCATCCCCGGCATTCCACCACCACCTGGCATAGGAGGTGCAGCTTCATCTTCAGGGATTTCCGATACCACACATTCGGTAGTAAGGATCAAGGCTGCAATACTTGCTGCATTCTCAATCGCCAAACGCGTTACTTTGGTCGGATCGATAATACCGGCATCAAACATGCTCTCGAATTTATCATCCCTTGCATTGTAACCGTAGTCGCCTTTGCCTTCCAATACTTTCTGAACGATCACGGCGCCTTCTTTTCCGGCATTATCAACGATGGTTTTCAATGGAGAAACCAAGGCTGTTTTTACAATCTCTACACCGGTAGCCTGATCTTCATTTTCAGTTTTAAGCTTATCAAGAGCTGCAATTGCTCTTACTAAGGCTACGCCACCACCTGCAACGATACCTTCTTCTACGGCTGCTCTTGTAGCAGAAAGGGCATCATCCACACGGTCTTTCTTCTCTTTCATTTCAACTTCCGTAGCAGCACCGATATAAAGAATAGCTACACCACCGGCTAATTTCGCCAGTCTTTCCTGTAGTTTTTCCTTATCGTAATCTGAAGTAGTGGATTCGATCTGCGCTTTGATTTGGTTGATTCGAGCGTCGATTTCTTTTTTGTCTCCTGCACCATTAACGATGGTTGTATTGTCTTTGTCGATATTGATTTTCTCAGCAGTTCCAAGATCATCAATAGTCGCATTTTCCAATTTGAAACCTCTTTCTTCAGAGATAACATTTCCACCTGTTAAAGCTGCGATATCCTCAAGCATTGCTTTTCTTCTATCGCCAAATCCGGGAGCTTTTACAGCAGCAATTTTCAGAGAACCTCTGATTTTGTTAACCACAAGTGTAGCCAAAGCTTCGCCTTCCACATCTTCGGAAATGATCAACAATGGTTTTCCTGTTTGAGCTGTAGCTTCGAGGATAGGAAGCAATTCCTTCATGTTGGAGATCTTCTTATCGTAAATAAGAATGTATGGATTCTCCAATTCGGCTTCCATTTTATCGGTATTGGTTACAAAATAAGGCGATAAATAACCTCTGTCGAATTGCATACCTTCCACAGTTTTTACTTCTGTTTCAGTACCTTTTGCTTCTTCAACAGTAATTACACCGTCCTTACCCACTTTTTCCATGGCTTCAGCGATCATGTTTCCAATTTCGCTGTCAGAGTTTGCAGAGATGGTTGCAACCTGAGAGATTTCCTTATTGTCATTGATGATTTTAGATTGACTCTTAAGGTTTTTTACAACCTCAATAACTGCTTTGTCAATTCCTCTTTTAAGATCCATTGGATTGGCACCTGCCGCTACGTTTTTAATTCCGGCCTGGAATATAGCCTGTGTTAAAACAGTTGCTGTAGTAGTACCATCACCTGCGTCATCTGCAGTTTTGGATGCAACTTCTTTTACGAGCTGAGCGCCCATGTTTTCAATTGGGTCTTCCAGTTCGATTTCTTTGGCTACAGAAACACCGTCTTTGGTGACTGTAGGTGCGCCAAATTTTTTATCGAGAATTACATTTCTACCCTTAGGGCCCAATGTTACTTTTACCGCATTCGCCAATTTGTCAACTCCTTTTTTGAGTTGTTCTCTGGCTTCACTGCTAAATTGAATATCTTTTGCCATTGTTATTTTCGTTTTAAATGTTGTTAAAAATTATTTTGCAAAACTTCCGTAGATGTCAGTCGCACTCATTAAAAGATACTCCCTGCCATCTATTTGAATTTCTGTACCAGCGTATTTGCCGTAAAGCACAGTTTCACCTACTTTAAATGGAATAGGTTCATCTTTTTTCTCAGTTCCTACAGCGATGACGTTCCCTTTTTGAGGTTTTTCTTTTGCTGTATCGGGAATGATAATACCACCTGAGGTTTTTTCTTCTGCCGGAGCCGGTTCTACCAGAACCCTGCCCACTGATGGTTTAAATTTTAAATCTGACATATGAATTAGATGTTTTAGTTAATTTTCAAAGAGGCATTGCACTTTATGTGCCAATTTAATTCTATGTCATAAATCATACTTTTTGGCAATTTCAGTCTGACATTTTTTCATAAAACTGACATGAATGACAAAATTGAACCCAAATAATATTGACACTATTTTTATTTCTTATTAGCTTTAATAAAACCTATCGTGCTATGACTGATCAAAAATACATTAGTCTTTCCGATGATTGGCTGACCGAAGGACTTGTCGATTTGGAATTCAAGCAGTATAAATTACTGGCTTATCTGCAATCGGTGGATGAGAAATTCAAAAGCAAACGACTGTATCCGCCCTTTGCCGATATTATTTTTCACTATAAAAATCTTTTGAAGTTTAAAGAAAACAACGAAACACTCATTCGGAATTTTCCGAAAAACATTTCCGCGCTTGATCTTAAACGTCTGGCTTTGCAGTACGAGAGCAAATTCGAGGATCCTGAATTCATGGAAGAGCTTAAAAAAATTGTGGAGTTTGCTGAGCCAAAACTGGGCAATAAGATTAGGGAAGGGAAGGAGCTCTACGATGAAATCGAAAGTCAGATTCTTATAGAGCCCATTGGTCTTTGTCCGATCAATCAAAATGAAGGCTATTTTTTAGTCAATATCGCAAACGATCCAAATGTGCATGTCTTTGAATATCAGATTAGCATTTTTGACAGCGCCGATTCAAAATTCAGGGGTATCCATACCAATTATCTACAAAGGATTAAAAAAAGCATCAGCAATACCTTTGAGTCGATTAAAATGGGTTTGATAAGGGAATATAAAAAATTGCCAAATCCGGCTACATTTATAATAGACTCCAAGGCCTATGCACCTTTGGATGAGACATTACTGCCCATCTCAAAGCGTTTATTGGTTCAGAAAATATCTGTCTGATTAAAGACCGAGATCGTCTTCGTCGGAGCTTTGTTCTTCCTGACTGCCATTGCCCTCATCTTCGGCAGGCAATAAGTTATCATCGGATGAACCATCGCCACCGGATGGCGCTGGGCTCAAAGAAGGAAGAATAGATTCATTGGCTCTTTCCACATTCGGACTAGAGGTTTCTACCTGATCTGATGGATCATTCACCATGAAATTGGTAGCTAGTGTTAAAAGCAAAAGTGCTATGGCCAAACCCCAGGTTAGTTTTTCAAGAATATCGGATGTCTTTTTCACACCCATCATTTGACTTGCACCTGCTCCTATAAAGTTGGCAGAGATACCACCTTTGGAGCTTTGAGATAAAACTACAAGAACAAGAAGGACAGATACAAATATCGCCAGGCCAACTATGATCGCCATAATACTATTTTTCTAGGGTTTCTAATTTTTGCGCAAAATAACTCTTTTTCTCAGGATATTTCAAAATCAATTGCTTATAGATTGCTATCGCCTTTGAAATTTTTCCCTGCTTCTCAAATATATTAGCAAGGTTTTCTGAGATTAAATTGCTTGGGAGCTCGGTGCTCGCCTTAGATAAGTCCTCATTTGCGGTATTGGACGTGCTTTCTTTGGGTGGCTTGATCCTTGGGCTTTTATTGATGAAAGACTCAATTATTTTTTTGTCGCTTTTAGGCTTGCTTTCTTTTTCTTCTTTTTTTGGCTCAGATTCAGTTTTTTTTTTTGCCGTTTTTGATTTGCTTTTGTTATCTGTGGCCTTGCTTTTGGCTTTGGCATCTTTTTTTAACTTGCTGCTATTTGGTTTTTGAATCTCCTGTGAAGGTGTTTCCTCTTTATTCTTTTTTTGAGCCTTTTTGTCTTTAGTTTTTGTAATGATAGATGAAGCCTTTTTTCTTTCTTTTTCTTTTTCCTCGAGGGCTTCCATTCTTTTCAAGCGCTCAGCCCTGTCTTTTTTCATTTGCTCCAGGTTCTCCATTACTTCATCGGCCAAACTTCTTTTGGCAGTAGGAGTATTTTCTTTTTTGATTTCTTTTGGGACTGGAATCTCCTCTTTTTTTAAGGCTTTGGCCGGAGCTGCATCTTCTTTCTTATCTTCTTTGGCAGGAAGTGATTCTTCCTTTTTTATTTCTTTGATCTGTGCTTCTTCCTTTAACGGTTCGACTTTACTGGACTTTGGATCTTCTTTTTTTTCGCTTTCGCTTTTTTTCGTAGGATTTCCTGCTGATTTTTCTACCGGAGTTTCTATATCATTGGTAGAGAAACTTTCCAATACCGTGCTTTTGACACCTTGGCCAATGATGGTAATCTCATCGAGGATTTCATCGGTGAAATCGTTTTTCTCAATTTTATTTTCTCCAAGTCCTACTTGACCTTTATTGACAAGTGGGATTTCGCTTTCCACAGGCTTTTCTATTTTCAGTATTTCATCATAAATACTTTTCTTATCGTGAATAAAGAGAGATGAATTGCGGATTTCCTGATGAACTTTTGGATCTTTTTTTCTTATTAGATCCAAAATCTTTATTAGACGAGCGCTGGCAAAATAGGGATTTTCCTGAATAATTTTATCCAATGCCTCAATTTGCTTTTCGCTGATCGATTGAGGTTTTTCAATGAGTTTATATAATTCTTTGCTGTCCAATTCCTTATTAATCTGCTAAGTTACATTTTTTTTAATTTGCTACCAGCTTGCGACAGTTTCCGTAAAAATATCGAGAAATATTTGTTCTGATATATTTTCTATCAATTCATCTTCAACACTTTGCAAAGTGGTTTGCTGATCAAAATCTTCGAAAAAAGTGAACTGCTTATTCTCAAAACTTTGGCTATCGTCTTTAGTATTAATATAATTGATACGCACTTTTATTCTCAAACGGTTCAGAGCTGCCAACTCATCGCCGGTTGGAGCTACATTTTCCACTGCATAATAGGAAATCCGGCCCTCAATCTGAAGATCGCCATTTGAATTGACCAGCTCCAGATTGGTATTGCTCTGATAGAAATCACGCAATCCCTCTGAAAAGGTTTGGGAAATACTGGCGGGGCCATTACCGGATTCGTTATAAAATGTCGCTACTGAAATGGTTTTCACATCCGGTGAAATATTTGTTCCAGTAAATGAATAAACGCCACAACCATTTAAAGTAAGCAAAAGAAAACCAACATTTAATGTGTATGTGAATTTAGTTTTCAAGTTCATACTGTTTGATTTTCCGGTATAAAGTGCGTTCGGAGATTCCCAGATCCTGTGCGGCGTATTTTCGTTTGTTATTATTTTTTTGAAGCGCCTTAATGATCATTTCTTTTTCTTTTTCTTCCAGTGAAAGCGATTCAGGTTCCTGCTCGGGTTCAATGTCTTCTATTTTGCTGATGTCTATAGTTTTACCACTACCAGATCCCGACTCCTTTTGTTCGAGATAATAATTGGACGAAGGGCGATCATCTTCTACCTGGGTAACGATGTTATCAAAGAGTTCATTGTGATCGTTGAGAATGGCGGATTTGCTTTGATCTTCTTTGAGCAATTTTAAAACCAGCTTTTTTAATTCATTCATGTCCTTTTTCATATCAAAAAGCACATTGTAGAGTATTTCCCTTTCCTTAAAACTCTGATTGGAGTCGCTGCCCTGTGCTTTGTATAAGTCTGGTAACATGGATTTCTCTGAACTGGGAAGGTATTTCATCAATATTTCAGGGGGCACATCACGACTGACTTCCAGCACGGATATCTGCTCCACGATATTTTTGAGTTGTCGGATATTTCCCGGAAAGCGATATTTTAATAGGGCCTCTCTGGCCAGCGAGGTTAATTGAATTGGTTTTACTTTGTACTTATCAGCAAAGTCCGTGGCAAATTTCCTGAACAGCAAAGCAATGTCATCTCCGCGATTTCTAAGCGAGGGCACGGTAATGGGTACTGTGTTTAAACGATAATAAAGATCTTCACGAAATTTTCCTTTGTTGACGGCTTCAAAAAGATCCACATTGGTGGCGGCTACCACTCTTACATCGGCTTTTTGAACCTTCGACGATCCTACGCGAATAAATTCTCCGTTTTCCAAGACCCTCAAAAGTCTGGCTTGCGTACCTACAGGCAGTTCACCCACTTCATCGAGAAAAATGGTTCCTCCACTTGTAACTTCAAAATATCCTTTTCTGGCATCATGTGCTCCTGTAAATGAGCCTTTTTCATGTCCAAACAATTCTGAATCAATGGTTCCTTCGGGAATAGCTCCACAATTTATGGCAATAAATTGTCCGTGTTTTCTATGGCTTAAATGGTGAATAATTTTAGAAAATGATTCTTTTCCGCTACCACTTTCTCCTGTGATGAGCACGGTCATATCGGTAGGGGCCACCTGGGCAGCAATTCGCAATGCATTGTTGAGCTGAGGTGAATTGCCTATGATCCCAAATCTCTGTTTCAGCGATTGTAATTCTGATTCTTCCATTTTTATACTGCTTCTACTGCCTTCCCTAAAAGTGTCGCAGAACTGCAATCATTTACCATTACATTAACATATTGGCCGATTTTATAATTCTCTTTGGGGAATACTACCACTTTATTTGCTGAATTTCTTCCATACAAATCCCTATCGGATTTTTTGGATAAGCCTTCTACAAGCACCTTGTGTACCTTACCGAGATCTTTTTTATTTCTTTCCAGACTGAGCTGGCTTTGCAATGCGATGATCTCAGCTAAGCGTCTTTTTTTATCCTCCAGAGAGATATTATCGCTGTATTTTTTGGCGGCCAAAGTGCCCGGACGCTCGGAATAGAAAAACATATAGGAGAAATCGTATTTAACTTCTTTCATAAGTGAAAGCGTATCCTGATGTTCCTCTTCTGTTTCTGAACAAAATCCGGTGATCATATCGGAGCTTATTCCGCACTCATCACCGATAATATTTCTGATGGCTCTAACTCTTTCCAGGTACCATTCGCGGCTATAAGTCCTGTTCATGAGCTTCAGAATTCTGTCGTTTCCACTTTGGGCAGGCAGGTGTATATAATTACAAATATTTTCGTATCTGGCCATGGTGTGAAGCACTTCATCCGTAATGTCTTTGGGATGAGATGTGGAAAATCTTATTCTCAATTCAGGGTTTAGCAAAGCCACTTTTTCGAGCAATTGA